>NZ_JBICUS010000012.1:0-255251 GCF_043198455.1 Spirillospora sp. NPDC048824
GACCTTCCCGCCCGCCGTCACCACCCGCCAACGCAAGATCCTCGACGCCCTGAACACCCCACGCGCCACGCACTAACCAATTGAGCCAACTCAGGTCCAGGGACAGGGCGAGGGGCTTTCCCGATCGACCGAAGTGTCCGCGGCCCATGTGATCATCGATTTTGTCACCAAGCCCCCGGAGGAGACGACGGTGTCGACTGACATCTATGGCGTGCGCGTCCTGGCCGTCCACCCCGACGAGCTCAGGATCAGCTTCCGCATCTTCGTGGTCTACTACGACACGCACAGCCAGACGTACGGTCCCGAACCGGACGATCCGACCTTCTTCTTCTCCCTGCTCTGGGAGCGTGGCCCGCTCCATGACCGGATCGACGTCGCCACGAGCTTGGACGGCGAATGGATCGATGCCAACACCCGGCGCTTCGTCTCAGGCGTCGAACGACTCGCCACCCGCAACCACCCCCCGTCCCCGGAGCAGTGGAAGGAGCTGTGCGACTTCTACTACGAGCACGGCGGCTACTGGCAGGACGAGGACCTGCTGGTCCAGTTCGACTACGACGTGTACGTCACCGACCGGCGCTGGATTGAGTCGTTCAGCGAGGGCGACGCCTGGGGGACGACGGCGTTCCCGTACAACGCGGATATGTGGACCGCCGAGGACGCGCCGAACATCCCGGACCTCACCGCCCCCGCCCTTACGGTGAGCCCCTTCGACGTGACGACGGGTGACATCAAGTACGACGGCGTCATCGGGGCGGAGTTCTCCGATGACGGCCGGTACCTGGCGCTGTGCAGCGACAAGGGCCGGGTCTGGGTATACGAGACCACCGGTTGGTCACAGGTCGTCCACGTCTCGTCCGGGGTGGAGTGGATCTTGCCACTGATGGCGTGGGTACCCGGCGAACCCGTCATTACCCTCAAGAACTACTGCTCGAGACCGGACGAAGACGATCGGACGCAGTGGGCCTACCATGTGGACGCCCGCGCCGAAGTCGGAGCCCCATTCCAGCCCGGCCGCATACGCTCACGCGGCGGGGGCTACTGGACAGGCAACTACAACAACCGCGACGGCGGGATCGACATCTGCGCTCCCGACCGTCCTCCCATCCCGACCAGCGTTGCGGGCGACGGCTGGGATCCCATCCAGTGCGAGTCCTTCGCGGGCGATGGCAGCCACCTGTTTCTGGGCGCCAGGGAGAACCTCTACGTCCTCGACCCGGCGACCGGCCGGATCAAGGACAAGGTCATGAAGGCGTCCACCTGCCTCTTCAAGCTCGCCGCCAGCCCGGACGGCGCCTACCTGGCGGCGAGCAGCTTCAGCCGCAAGCTGCCCTACCTGGACGTCTACGGCCACAAACGGCCGCACGAGCTCTGCGTATGGCGGACCTCCGACATGAAGATCATCATGGGCCGGCAGCTCACGACGTGGGTCAAAGCCATGGCCTGGTCACCGGACGGCCAGTGGCTGGCCGTCACCGTGGAACCCACCACGCGGAGCCTGTCCCTCAACGGCAGGTCACAACTCATGATTTACCGAATGGGCCCGAGCCAGCCTCCCTTCCCGGTCGAACAAGCGGACGGCCAAGCCGGTGCAGACAGCAGTGGTGGGGGTACTGGTTCAGCTCCTGGCTGACGGCGCGGATTCCGGGGCGTTCAGCATGGTCTGCGGCAGGTAGGCGGATCGGACGCGCAAGTCCCAGCCGTGCACTTGGACCGCCAGCGCGGCCAGTGCGATGGTCTTGTGCGGCAGGAGGCTGCGGGGCGGCGCATCGGAGGATGTGCTCTCCCGGTACTGGATGAGGCGATGCTCCAGGGCCTGTTCAAAGGCCGCCTGGTCATCTTCCAGGAGCACGCGCAGTAGGCGCTGATCCGGCATCAGTGCATGGAGGGCATCCAGCTGCCGCGTTGCCTGGGCCCGTTCGTCAGGGTTCGGCTTGCACAGCGCAACCGCCGGCCAGTCCCTGGGCGAACGCCCTGTGGCCGGGGTGAGGTAGCCGCACAAGGCGTCCATCTCCGCCAGCTCGCCCGGGTCCGACTCTGATTCCAGGTGCGAACACGGCAAGCCGTTACGGATTTCCGGCGCATAGTCGCCGCGCAGCATCAGCCCGATGACCAGGTCCCGTTCCCAGATCATGCCGCTGATCACAGCCAGAGCGAATGCGTCCAGCCAGGTCCCCGCGGTGACCGCCTGCTCCACTACATGACTGAAGTCCACTTCGGCGCTGCTGAGCGTCTCCTCGATGAGAGTGAAGAAGATCTCTTGATCACCTTTGGGGTAGCACCCCAGGCTCAGGAATCCCATGGCGCACTCGGCCGCGGTGCGCAGGACGACGTCCGAGGGGGCGGTGCGGGGCTCGGGGTCCGCCACCGCGCGGGCGGCCACGTGGTCGAGGAGCTCGTCGCGCATCCGCCGCAGCCGCTCATCGGAGCAGTAGTCGTATTGCATCGTGTGCCAGCGACCAAAGGCCCGCCGCCCCGGGTCCTGCAGAGCCTGCTCGATCCGCTGCCCACTCACCTCATGCCGGGCCACATCGCTCATCGTCACGAGCGCCATCATGGCAGCCGCCACGGACATGGTGAAGCGCAACTTCACTGCTCAGGGCCGAACCGGCGCTACCGGCCAGGGAATCATGCTGATCTCGCCCTGGCGGCGAACCGCCCCCTTCAAGAACCGCAAACCCGGCTCCGCTAAGCTCCACCGGGTGCTGCCGCGCGCCCAGCTGAGCACCGAATGTCGAGTCAGCACCGCCGTTAGCCCGCACACCCGTCCCGGAGGGGTGCGCCCGCGCGAACGGCGAGATCGCGTGACAGGCAATCTCGCGCAGAGTTGCCGGTTGACGACCGTAAGCCACCTATAAGGCGAGCGCAGCGAACCTGCAGCCGACCCGCTAGTGTCTTGAGTCGTTAATTTGTTGGCAGTATGCGGCGAGGGTTTCGAGGATCTCGTCGGCGGTCTTGGTCCACACGAACGGCTTGGGGTTCTTGTTCCACTCGTTGATCCAGCCGCGGACGTCGCGTTCGAGTTCGACGACGCTGCGGTGGGCCGAGCGGCGCAGTTTGCGGTTGGTGAGTTCGGCGAACCAGCGTTCGACCAGGTTGAGCCAGGACGAGCTGGTGGGGGTGAAGTGCAGGTGGAACCGGGGATGGCGCAGTAGCCACTTCTTGACCTGCTCGGTCTTGTGGGTGGCGTAGTTGTCCAGCACCAGGTGCAGCTCCAGATCCTGGGGGACGGCGGCGTCGATGAGCTTGAGGAACCGCAGGAATTCTTGATGGCGGTGGCGGCGGTAGTGCTGGGCGATCACCGAGCCCGACGACAGGTCCAGGGCGGCGAACAGGCTGGTGGTGCCGTGCCGGACGTAGTCGTGGGTCATCCGGGCCGGGGTGGTGGGCATGATCGGCAGGATGGGGGCGGTCCGGTCGATGGCCTGCATCTGCGACTTCTCGTCGACGGCCAGGACCAGGGCGTTCTCGGGCGGGTTCAGGTACAGGCCGACCACGTCGCGGACCTTGTCGACGAACTGGGGGTCGGTCGACAGTTCCAGGTCTGCACGGTGTGCGGCTTGAGTCCGAACGCCCGCCAGATCCGCGAGATCGCCGACTGCGACATCCCGGTCGCCGCCGCCATCGACCGCGTCGACCAGTGCGTGTCGGCACAGGGTGTCTCCTTCAGCGTCGCTGTGACCACCCGCTCGACCTGCTCATCGGTGATCGTGCGGGGCCGGCCCGGCCGCGGCTCATCGGTCAGCCGCTCAAGCCGGCCGGACAGGAACCGTGACCGCCACTTCGACACCGTGTTCCGCGAGGTCCCGGCCTGCTCGGCGACCTGCGATCGTGCCGCCCTCGGCGCACAACAGCACAATCCGAGCCCGCAACGCCAAAGCCTGCGAGGTCTTGCGGCGACGCACCCACCCGGTCAGCACCGACCGCTCCTCGTCGGACAACACCACCGGTTCAAGCTTCGGGCTCGGCATCCCCACAGCCTGCCGACTACCAAAGAATTATTGACTCAGAACACTAGTGCGCCTCTTGCGGCGCTTGTCGATGCAACCTCGTATGCTCGCGGCCACGTTGTCGAAGGGATCTGCCGTGGAAGACCCGACAGGTATCGCAGCGCTGACCAAAATCCTGCCTTCAGATCTCGGTGCGGACGAGGAAATCGATTGGTCGGCAGCAGAGGTGCAATGGGGCACGCGGTTCCCGCGTGACTACATGGCCTTCATGTCCATCTATGGCGCCGGCTCGTTCGGCGCCGCGGACGGACGGGGCGGCGGGGGCGTCGTCCTCATGCCGTTGCCCAAGGAGAGCATCTACCTGGATGATGAGACCTTCGAGGAGGAGACGCACAACGCCCGTGACGCCTGGGAGATGCTGGGAGGTCAGGAAGGCCTCGACATCGACCCGAACCACATCCTCGCCTGGGGCGTCACCTCAGGCCCCGACATCCTGTGCTGGCTGACCACTGATCCCGACCCCGACCAGTGGCCGGTCCTGGTTTGCGGCCGACACACTGACGAGGACTTCACGCTGTTCCCCTGCGGCATGGTGGAATTCCTCCGCATGCTGATCCTGGACGAGCACGACCCTTACCCCCTCAGCATCGACCTGCGGGACGTTTCGCTGCGCTACGTGCACAGGCTTGAAAGACAAAAGCGTTGAGCCGCGTGGTGGACGGATCAGCAAGCCTGAGCACTGCCAGCCGACCGGTCCGGGCACTCGTTCGCGAGAACGGTGCCGGTCGTCCAGATCTTCGAGCGGGACGTGACGGGGCCGTGGTGGCCCGATGACGCCGATCTCCGGCACATTCTGTGGTGTCCCAACGAACCCTGGGATCCACCCGCTCAACAGGCCGATGTCAGCCCCGCCGTGGAGTTGCGGTGGCGTCGAGTGAGCTTCCCCTGGTTCCACGGACACCCGATCTGAGTTGACCTTGATCAACTTGGGAAGGAAGTGTCTCGTGCACCACCTCACCCGCCGGAGTTCGCGCCGCGCCGTCGAGCTGGCCCGGACCGGCGACAAGTCGGTCACCGCGCTGGCCAAGAGTCTCGGTATCAGCCAGACGTGCCTGAGTAACTGGATCCGTCAGGCCGGCATCGACGAAGGCCACCTCGACGGCCTGAGCGCCGGCGAGCACAAAGAGCTGGTCGAGCTGCGCCGAAGGCGCGGCAACCGGAGCTGGAGAACGAGATCCTCATGTTGGCAAAAGCCCCCTTGTGATGATCGCAAGGGGGCTTTGAGCTGGGAGCCGGCGAGGGGACTTGAACCCCTAACCTTCTGTTTACAAGACAGATGCTCTGCCAATTGAGCTACGCCGGCGCGGGCTCGTCCCGCATCGTAGTCGACTTGGTGGGGGGCTCGCTCGGGGTGGCTGACGAAGTTTCGGGTGGGGTGTCGATGTGCGGGGAGGGCGTTCGTGTAGAGGGTGGGAGGCCGGCGGTGGGTCGGCCGTCGCTCTGGAGGGAAACCTCATGGGAAAGCTCGTTCTGGTCGATCATCTGACGCTCGACGGGGTGATGCAGGCGCCCGGGCGGCCTGATGAGGATGTGCGGGACGGGTTCGCGCATGGGGGGTGGGCCGTTCCGGGGAACGACGAGGTCATGGGGTCCGTGTTGGGGAAGGGCATGGGGCAGGGCGGGGCGCTGCTGTTCGGGCGGCGGACGTACGAGGACTTCCATGGGTTCTGGCCCCGTCAGAGCGGCAACCCGTTCACGGACGTGCTGGAGCGGGCGCGGAAGTACGTGGTGTCGAGGACGCTGCGGGAGGCGCCGTGGGGGAACTCGGTTCTGCTGAAGGACGTGGGGGACGTTGAGGGGATCGAGGACGACCTCACCGTGTTCGGGAGCGGGGTGCTCTCGCGGGAGCTGATGCGGCGGGGGCTCGTCGACGAGTGGCTGCTGATGATCCATCCGCTGGTGCTGGGGACGGGGCGCAGGTTGTTCGACGGGGTCGAGGTGGGGCTGCGGCTCGTGGACTCGGTGACCACGACGACGGGGGTCGTCATCGCGACGTATCGGGGCAGGGAGGAAGCATGAGGCTGTACGCGCTGAACATGATCCAGCCGGTGGGCGAGAAGCCGCCGCCGGAGGTGCTGGAGAAGGTGATGGCGGAGCTCGGGGAGATCCGGCGCGACCTGGAGTCGCGGGAGGCGTGGGTGTTCGGGAAGCCGCTGCACGGGCCCGAGGCGAGCACGATGGTGCGGTTGAGGGGCGACGAGGTGGTCGCGACGGACGGGCCGTGGACGGAGGGCAAGGAGTTCATCGGCGGACTCATGATCATCGAGGTGGAGGATCTGGACGCGGCGTTGGCGGTGGCGGCCAGGTATGCGCGGGTGACGGGGCTGCCGATGGAGGTGCGGCCGTTTCAGAGCTGATCGAGAGCGTTTTCCGCGAGGAGCATGGGCGGGCCGTGGCCGTCCTGGTCCGGGTGTTCGGTGATGTCGATGTCGCCGAGGAGGCGGTTCAGGACGCGTTCGCGGAGGCGGTGCGGAGGTGGCCGGTGGACGGCCCGCCGCCCAGCCCGGCGGGGTGGATCATCACGACGGCGCGGAACAGGGCGATCGACCGGCTGCGGCGGGAGTCGGCTCGGGCGGGCAAGCATGCGCAGGCGATGGTGGTCGGCGAAAACGAACCGGTCGAGGAGGGGGTCGTGCTGGACGAGCGGCTCCGGCTCATCTTCACGTGCTGCCATCCGGCGCTGGCGTTGCAGTCGCGGGTGGCTTTGACGTTGCGGCTGCTGGGCGGGCTGACGACGGCGGAGATCGCGCGGGCCTTCCTGGTGCCGGAGAAGACGATGGCGCAGCGGCTCGTGCGGGCGAAGGGGAAGATCCGGGACGCGGCGATTCCGTACCGGGTGCCGGAGGAGGCGGATCTTCCGGGACGGCTTTCCGGGGTGCTCGCGGTCATCTACCTGGTGTTCAACCAGGGATATGGCGGACGGGAGGACCTGGCTGCGGAGGCGGTACGGCTCGGGCGGGTCCTGGCGGAGTTGATGCCGGACGAGCCGGAGGTTCAGGGGCTGCTCGCCTTGATGCTGCTGATCGAGTCGCGGAAGCGTGCGCGGATGGCCGGTGGTGAACTGGTGCTTCTTGCCGATCAGGATCGCGGGTCGTGGGACCGCACGCTTGTGGAGGAGGGGCTGGCGCTCGTCCGGTGGTGCCTGAGGCGGAACCGGCCGGGGCCGTACCAGATTCAGGCGGCGATCAATGCGGTGCACGGTGACGCGGCGCGGGTCGAGGACACGCGGTGGGACGAGATCCTGCAGTTGTACGACCAATTGATGGCGGTGGCGCCGAGCCCGGTGGTGGCCCTCAACCGGGCTGTGGCGGTCGCCGAGGTCGAGGGTGCCGAGGCGGCGTTGGCGGTCGTGGACGGGCTCGATCTCGGCCGCTACTACCTGTTCCACGCGATCCGCGCGGATCTGCTGCGGAGGCTGGGAAGGCGGCGGGAGGCCGCGGCGGCCTACGACGAGGCCATTGAGCGGACGGATAATGAGGCCGAGCTGGCCTTTCTCCGGGGGCGCAGGGTCAGGAGCGGAGGCGGCTGACCTCGTAGAGGGCGATTCCGGCGGCGACCCCCGCGTTGAGGGACTCGGCCTTCCCCGGCATCGGGATCGTGACGAGCATGTCGCACGTGTCGGCGACCAGACGTCCGAGGCCCTTGCCCTCCGAGCCCACGACCAGCACGAACGGACCGGACGCGATCTCCAGGTCGGCCACGGCGACGCCGCCGGCGGCGTCGAGGCCGGCGACGAAGCAGCCCGCCTTCTGGTAGGCCTTGAGCTGGCGTGTGAGGTTCGTGGCCTGCGCGACGGGAACGCTGGCGAGGGTTCCGGCGGACGTTTTCCAGGCGCCCGCGTTGACCCCGGCGGCGCGCCGCTCCGGCACGACGACTCCGGCGGCGCCGAACGCGGCGGCGGACCGGACGATCGCGCCGAGGTTGCGCGGGTCGGTGATCCCGTCCACGGCGACGATCAGCGGCGCGGTCCCGACGAGCAGGTCATCGGGGTGCGCGTACCGGTACGGCTTCACCTGGAGCGCGATGCCCTGGTGGACGGCGCCGTCCGTCAGCCGGTCGAGTTCGTTCTTGCCGGTCTCCAGGAGCGGGACGCGCCGGTCGGCGGCCAGCTGGATCGACTCGCGGACGCGTTCGTCGGTGCTGGACATCACGTAGAGCGCGGTGCCGGGGACCCCCGCGCGCAGCGCCTCGACGACAGGGTTGCGGCCGGTGACGAGTTCGGGGACTTCGCCGTTCGCGCGCCGTGCACCCGCGGGACGTCCCCCGGCACGCTCCTTGGAGTCGGCGGCCTTCGGGCGCCCGCCCGGCCCCAGCGTGTGGGTGCCGGTGCGCTTGGCGCTCTTGACGGCGCGCGCCTTCTGGCGCTTGCCGTGCCAGTGCCGGTCCTCGGCTTTGGGAGTGGGTCCCTTGCCTTTGCGCTTGGCCATTGTCTCGGTACGCCCCTCGCGACGGTTGCGGCTCGCCCTCGTGGCTGTCGGGCGGGTCAGGTCTCTGCGCGACGGCAGCGAACCCCCGCGAACCTCCGATTTTATCCGCCGCGCAAGGTGCGCAATGCACAATGGGCGCCGCGCGGCGGTGTCATTCGTGCTTGAGTTCCCAGCGGGGGCCCTGCGGGGTGTCCTCGACGACGATGCCCGCGTCCGACAGGCCGTCGCGGATGGCGTCGGCGGACGCGTAGTCCTTGCGGGCGCGGGCCGCCTGCCGCTGCTCCAGCGCGACGGCGACGAGGGCGTCCACGACGGGACGCAGGTCCTCGTCGCCGGCCTGGTTCCACTGGGGGGACATCGGGTCGATGCCGAGCACGTCCGCCATCGCCCTGACGTCCGCCAGGTGGCCGCGCACCGCGTCGTGATCACCGGATGCGAGGGCGCTGTTCCCCTCCCGGACGGTCTCGTGCAGTACCGCGAGCGCCTGCGGGACGCCGAGATCGTCGTCCATCGCGCCCGCGAACCCGGCGGGGACGGCCGCGGCGGGCTCGGCGGCGCCGACGACCTCGGACGCCCGCGTCACGAACCCTTCGATGCGCTGGTAGGCGGAGACGGCCTCGGCCAGGGAGGCGTCGGTGTAGTCCATCAGCGACCGGTAGTGCGCCGAGACCAGGTAGTACCGCACCTCGACGGCACGGGCCCTGCCGAGCAGATCGGGCAGCAGGACGACGTTGCCGACGGACTTGCTCATCTTCTCGCCGTCCACGGTGAGCAGCCCGTTGTGCAGCCAGTAGCGGGCGAAGCCGTCGCCGGCGGCGCGGGACTGAGCGATCTCGTTCTCGTGGTGCGGGAAGATCAGGTCGACGCCGCCGCCGTGGATGTCGAACGCGGCGCCGAGGTACTTCGTCGCCATGGCGGAGCATTCCAGGTGCCAGCCGGGCCGTCCGGGGCCCCACGGCGTCTCCCACGTCGGCTCGCCCGGCTTGGCGCCCTTCCACAGCGCGAAGTCGCGCGGGTCGCGCTTGGCGTCCTCGTTGGGGGTGTCGCCGGCGGAGCGCATGTTCTCCAGCCGCTGGTTCGACAGCGCGCCGTACTCGTCGGCCCACGACTTGACGTCGAAGTACACGTCGCCGCCCGCCGCGTACGCGTGCCCCTTCTCGATCAGCCGGCGCATCAGGACGATCATCTCCGGGACGTGTCCGGTCGCGCGCGGCTCGATCGTCGGGGGCAGGCAGCCGAGCAGGTCGTAGCCCTGCGTGAAGACCCGCTGGTTGCCCTCGGCGACGGCGAACCACGGCACGCCCCGCTCCGCCGACACGGCGATGATCTTGTCGTCGATGTCGGTGACGTTGCGCGCGAACGTCACCTCGTAGCCGGACGCGCGCAGCCAGCGCAGCAGCACGTCGTAGATGACGCCGGAGCGCAGATGCCCGATGTGGGGTGAGGCCTGCGGAGTCGCACCGCACACGTACATCCCCACGCGGCCCTCTTCCAGGGGCTCGAACGTGCGGACGCTACGGGTACCGGTGTCGTAAAGGCGCAAACTCACGGGGCCAGGTTATTGGATCGGCGTGCGGCCGTGTGTGCTCTCGGCCGGGAGGGCCGCGTGTCCGGTCAGGCCGAGCAGCGGAGGCTCATGGGCGATCAGCCTTCGCCGTCGGGCCGTGCGGCGTCGAGCCGTGTGTCGTGGAGTCGTGTGTCGTGGAGTCGTGCGGCGCGTGATTCGAGATAGCGCCGTTCGGGGATGCTGGTCGTGCTGCGGGCCGCCTGCCGGTACATCTCCCGCGCGCCGCCCGCATCGCCCGCCATTTCACGAAGGTGGGCCCGGACGGCGGTGAGCCGGTGGTGTCCGGACATGCGGTCGTCGTCGTCCAGGGGCCGCAGGAGTTCGAGGCCCGCCGACGGGCCGTCCACCATCGCCAGGGCGACGGCCTCGTTCAGCGTGACCATCGGGTTCGGGGACACGTGCGCCAGCAGCCGGTAGAGCGCGAGGACCTGCGGCCAGTCGGTGTCCCCGGGCCGCGGCGCCTCCGCGTGGACGGCGGCGATCGCGGCCTGGAGCTGGTACGGGCCGGGCGGCGACCAGGTGAGGGCCTCGGTGATCAACCCGGTCCCCTCCTGCATCGCGTCCCGGTTCCACAGCGCCCGGTCCTGCTCGGTGAGCGGGATCAGCAGGCCGTCCGGTCCGCTCCGGGCCGCACGGCGGGCGTCGGTGAGCAGCATCAGCGCGAGCAGCCCGGCGACCTCGCCGTCGTCGGGCAGCAGCCGGTGCAGCGCCCGGGTGAGCCTGATCGCCTCCGCGGTGAGGTCGGCGCGCTGCAGGTCGGGGCCGCTGGACGCGGTGTACCCCTCGTTGAAGATCAGGTACAGGACGTGCAGGACGGCCCGCAGCCGCTCGTCCCGTTCGTCCGGCGCAGGCATGCCGAACCGCGCCCCCGCCGTCTTGATCCGCTGCTTGGCGCGGCTGACCCGCTGCGCCATCGTCGCCTCCGGGACGAGGAACGCGCGGGCGATCTGCGCCGTGGTGAGCCCGCCGACCGCGCGCAGCGTCAGCGCGACCTGCGATGGCGCCGACAGCGCCGGATGGCAGCACAGGAACAGCAGCGTCAGCGTGTCGTCGTGGTCGCCGGGACGGTCGCCGGCCGGCCCGGGGGCGTCGTCCCGCCCGGACGGTTCCCGGGCGAACACGGCGGCCTCACGGTCGCGGCGGGCCCGTTCGCTGCGCCACTGGTCGGTGAGCCGCCGCGTCGCGACGGTCAGCAGCCACCCGCGCGGATTCTCCGGAACGCAGGCCCCGGCCCCACCGGCCTGTTCTGTCTCCGGGCCATCGGTCCCCGTCTCCCCGGTCGCCGTCTCCCCGGCCGCCGTCCATTGGACGGCGGCGGCGAGCAGGGCCTCCTGGACGGCGTCCTCGCAGGCGTCGAACGCCCCGTGCCCGTGCCGCCGGACGAGCGTGCCGAGCACCTGCGGCGCGAGAGTGCGCAGCAGGTCCTCGACGTCCGGGGGCACGGCCACGGACATCGTCACATCTCCGTCCCGGACTCGTTCATGATCGCCCTGACCTCCATGTACCCGCCGAACCGGACGTCCGGCCAGCGCGACGCGATCTCCACGGCCCGCTCGAGCGACTCGCAGTCGACGGTGATGTGCCCGGCGAAGTGCTCCTTGGCCTCCAGGAACGGCCCGTCGGTCACGGCCGGCTGCCCGTCCTTCCGCCGGACGGTCTTCGTCGTGGACGGGTCGGCCAGCGCGTCCCCGCCGACGAGTTCGCCCGACCCTGTCAGCTCCTCCATGATCGCGCCGACCTCGCCGAACAGCTCGTCGCGCTCCTGCTCGGTCAGCTCCTCGACGAAGCCGGGACGGTTGTAGATCAGCAGCATGTACTTCATGTGTGCACTTCCCATCGGGCTCGGGCGGCGGCCCGGACGGGCCGCTCGTCACAGCAGGATCGGAGCGGCGGACGCGTTCTCGACATCCCACGCGGAAAATCTCAGGAAAGTTCTGTCAGGTTCCTGACGCGGTGGCACAGCGCCGTGAACGCCAGCGCGTCCGGCGTCTGCGCGACGACGGTCACCAGGTCCATCCGGCCGGCGCACGCGTGCACGGTCACCAGGCCGTTGTCGATCGTGACATCGTCGACGGCCTGCCAGGGGAGGCGCTCCCCGTCCTTCTCGACGCCGTCCAGGTCGACGGTGAAGGGTCCGATCCGCACGGCCTCCCCGCCCTTCACCGCCGCCAGGTGACGCGGGAGGATCCGGGCCGTCACCTCCTCGGCGACGGCCACCCCGAGCGCCCGCACGTCCGGGAGATCATCGCCGAGCAGCAGCACGCTGCCGTCGTCCACGACGATCGTGAAGCGCCAGCGGGTGCGCCCACCCGGGCCGGTCCGCACTCCGGACACGGTGACGGAGACCAGTTCGTCCCACGCGTAGCCGGCCTCACCGCCCGCGCCGGACACGGAGATGCCGCCCGTGTGGAGGCGGGCGACACGGTCGCGGACGCGCGGACGGTCGCGTCCCACGATCCAGCCGACGGCACCCGCATACCCCATGGAGAGCAGCAGCGCCGGTACGCCCACCCACCACAGGCGGTCATGCAGGTAGACGATGGCCGCCGGTATGAGCGCCAGCGACGCCAGGCCCAGCAGCAACAGCCAGGCCCACGTGCGGCGGTTGCCGGCCCGGCCGTCGAACGTCCGGACCGGTTCGCCGAGCCGATCCCGGGGAGACGTCACCGTCGCGCCCTATCCGGCCGCGAGGGACCACATCTCACCCACGGCCCCGCCGTCCGGCATCATTGCCTCCCCCGGGCTGTCGACATCCCGAAACGCGTTGCCCACACCGCGCTGCCCCATACCGTACGTCTCCTCCCATATCGCTCGCAGCGAGAAGTGATCATTGGTAAGTGGGGAGCCGCGGCCGTGCCGGGCTGGCTAATCTCGCCTGAGGACCCTCAGGCGCCCTTCCCCGGAACGAGAGACATGCCATCTGATCCCACGCGGCCCGGCGGCCCCCGGTACACCCGCACCCAGCGGCGGCTGCTCACCGCCCTCGCCGGCCTCATCGTCGCCGCGCTGGCGGGCGGCGCCTTCGCGCTGACCTACGACGTGCTCCGCGAGCTGGCCCTCGCCGGCCGCGCCGGCCGCCGCTGGGCGCCGCTGTACCCGGCGATGGCGGACACGCTCACCGCGATGACGATCCTGTCTCTCGTGATCACCCGGAACGCCCGCTGGTGGACGCGGCTGCTGCGCTGGGCACTGCTGCTGCTCCTGGTGTCGGGAGGCGCCGCACTGTCCGTCCAGCGCTCGGTCTGGGGCTTCTCCTCACTCCCCGAGGACGCGGTCCGGGCGGGCGTCGCCGTCGCGCCGCACGTCATGCTGGTGATCGCCGTCTGGCTGTGGCTGACGATGTTCAAGCAGATCCGCGTCGCCCGTCCCGCCGGCGAGGAGATCGCGCCCGCCGAGATGCAGCGCGGCCACGTCAAGGTCCTGGAGCCGGCGGCACCGGAGCCGCTGGCCCTGGCCGCCCCGGCGGAGCCCGAGGAGCCCGAGGACCCCGGACCGCGATCGCCCCTGGCCTTCCTGGACGACCCCGAGCCCGAGCCGCTCATTCCCTTCCCCCGCGACCCCGCGCAGCCCCTCCCGCCGGACCCCGTGCCGCCCGGCGAGGCCCCGGCGACCGACCTGGCAGCGCAGGAACCGCACCCGCACGAACCCGCCGTGGACGAGCCCGTCGCCCACGAACCGGCCGCACCCGAGTCGGCCGGGTTCGAACCCGCCGGGCACGGGGCCGCCACGGGCGAGGACGTGCGGCAGGAGCCCGCGGCGTATGAGGGGTTCGTGATCGAGAGCCTGTCGTCGGAGCCGGCGCCGCCGCCGGACGCACTGCCGGACCCGAGACCGCCCCTGGACGCGCCACCGGACCCGCCGGCCACCCCGCCCGCGCTGCTCCCCACGGACGTCGAACTGGTCAGGAGCCGCGACCGGGACGAACAGGAGGCTCGTCCGGTCGCATCGACGACGCGCCCCGACATCGCCATGCCCGCGGCATACGGCGCGGAAGAGGACGATCACGACACGGCCCCCTCCGATCGCGCCGAGGACCCCGACGCCGGCGAAACCCCGGACCACGAAACCCCGGACGGCGAAACCACGGGCGGCGAAACCACGGGCGGCGAAGGCCGCGAGCCGGTCAAGGACTGGAACCCGCCGCCGTCGGGCAATTTCCGCAGCGGCCCCACCCCACCCGCCGACTGAGCCGCCGCACACGCGAAGCCGCCGCGAACGACGCGAGGTGGGGCGCGTTCGGGGCGTCCGCGGGCCCCGGGCGGATCTGACGGCCGCGGGCCTGATCAGAACGCCGGACACTGGGGAAGATATGTCTCCATGACGTCCGTTTCATGGGTTGAGGTCGATGAGAACAGCGGCTTCGGCGTCGAGAACCTGCCGTACGGTGTCTTCTCCCGGCCGGGGGAGCTTCCCCGTGTCGGCGTGGCCATCGGTGGCCATGTCCTCGACCTGGCGGAGTTGTCCTCCACGGGCCTGGTGGAGGATCGCCGCTGCTTCGCGTCGGGGTCGCTGAACGCCTTCATGGTGGCCGGACGCACCGCCTGGGAGACCAACCGCGCCCGCCTCGTCGAACTGCTCACCGACGAGTCGTACCGCGAGCGGGTGGAACCGCATCTGATCCCGGTCACGGACGTGGAACTGCTGCGCCCCTTCGAGGTCGCCGATTTCGTCGACTTCTTCTCCTCCGAGCACCACGCCATGAACACGGGACGGATCTTCCGCCCGCAGGGCGAGCCGCTGACGCCCAACTGGAAGCGGTTGCCGGTCGCCTACCACGGACGCTCCGGCACGGTGTTCCCGTCGGGGACGCCGATCATCCGGCCGTCCGGGCAGCGCAGGACTCCGGGCGATCCCGAGCCGTCGTACGGGCCGTCGATGCGGCTCGACTTCGAGGCGGAGGTCGGGTTCGTCGCGGGAGTCCCGTCCGTCGCCGGGCACCGCGTCCCGGCCGAGGCGTTCCGCGACCACGTGTTCGGGTTCGTGCTGGTGAACGACTGGAGCGCCCGCGATCTGCAGGCGTGGGAGTCGCAGCCGCTCGGCCCGTTCCTCGGCAAGTCGTTCGCGACGTCGGTCTCGACGTGGGTCGTGCCGGTCGCGGCGCTGGAGCCGGCCCGCGTGTCCCCGCCCGTCCAGGACCCCGTTCCGCTCCCCTATCTGCGGTCCGAGGAGCCGTGGGGCCTGGACCTGCACCTGGAGGTCCTGATCAACGGCCAGGCCGTGGCGCGGCCGCGGTTCGCGTCGATGTACTGGACGCCGCCGCAGCAGCTCGCGCACGCGACGGTCAACGGCGCTCCGCTGCGCACCGGGGACCTTTTCGCCTCGGGCACGGTCTCAGGCCCCGAACGCGACCAGCGCGGCTGCATGCTGGAACTCAGCTGGAACGGCCAGGAGCCCCTCGAACTGGCCGACGGAACCGAGCGCACCTTCCTGGAGGACGGCGACACGGTCACCATCCGCGCCCAGGCCCCGGGCTCGTCCGGCTCCCGCATCACGCTGGGCGAGGTGATCGGGACCGTCCACCCCGCCCGCCCATGATTCCGTCGGGTCGCGGCGAAGATCGGCGGGGTCAGGCCGGGACCACCAGGGCGTTGGCTATGGCGGCCAGGCCCTCGCCCCGGCCCGTGAGGCCCAGGCCGTCGGTCGTCGTGGCCGAGACGGCGACGGGGGCGCCGCCGAGGGCCTCGGCCAGGACCTTCTCGGCCTCCGCCCGGCGTTTGCCGATCTTGGGCCGGTTGCCGATGACCTGGACGGCGACGTTGCCGATGGTGAAGCCGGCCTCGTTCACGAGGCGGGCGACCTCCCTGAGGAGGGTGACGCCGGAGGCACCCGACCAGCGCGGGTCGGCGGTGCCGAAGACGGCGCCGAGGTCCCCGAGGCCGCAGGCCGACAGCAGCGCGTCGCAGGCGGCATGCGCGGCGACGTCTCCGTCGGAGTGCCCGGCGAGCCCGTGGCCCTCACCGGGCCATTCGAGCCCGGCCACCCACAGCGGACGCGGCTGCGACGAGAACGGGTGGACGTCGGTACCGACGCCCACCCGTGGAAGCACTGCGCTCAACTCGTCCGGCCGATCAGCTGGCCAGCACCTCGTCGAGCAGAGCCTCCGCCTTGTCCTCGTTGGTCTTCTCCGCGAGCGCGAGCTCGCTGACCAGAATCTGGCGCGCCTTGGCGAGCATCCGCTTCTCACCCGCCGACAGGCCGCGCTCCCTGTCGCGCCGCCACAGGTCGCGGACGACCTCGGCGACCTTGTTCACATCGCCGGAGGCGAGCTTCTCAAGGTTCGCCTTGTACCGGCGGGACCAGTTGGTGGGTTCCTCGGTGTAGGGGGCGCGAAGCACCTCGAACACCTTCTCCAGACCCTCCTGGCCGACGACGTCGCGGACACCCACGTCCTCAACGTTTTCGACCGGGACCTGCACTGTCAGGTCGCCCTTGTCGACCTTCAAGACCAGATAGGTCTTTTCCTCACCTTTGATGGTGCGAGTCTCGATGGCCTCGATCCGAGCAGCCCCATGGTGGGGGTAGACGACGGTGTCGCCGACCTGGAAAGTCATGTGACAAGTACCCCTTCCGCTAGAACCAGGGTACCACGGAAACCTGCGTGGCCGAACCGGCGTTCCCGGCATATGCGCAGGTCAAGCTGCATATTGGGGTATTGACAAAGCCCTTTAATGGTGCATCGCCATCCAGTTCCCCGTACTCAGGGTAGCCGGAGAACCACCTTGATCTCGCCGGACAACCCTTACCGGTAAGGGGCCCCGGTTACAAGCATCCCCCCTGCCGGCCTCGCGGATGCGGCCCATACTGGAGGTGAGCAAGCCGGGCACTGCGGGTACGAAGCGGCCGGACGACCCGAATGGGACGGCAACCCACGGGAACCACCCCTTAACGGGACGCCGCCCCGGCGGGCACCCGGCTCATGGGAACGGCGGCGCCCGGCGGAACCGGGACGGGAGGCCGGGATGGGAGGTGCGGCGTGAGACCGGACGGCGGCGATCCGGAGCCCGACGACTACGGGCTTCCCCGCATTGACGTCGTCGTGCCCGATGACGCCCGCGAGCTCGAACGCGACATGCTCGCCTACCGCCGTGAGGAACGCCGCAGGCGGCGCCAAGCACGGGTCCGCCGCGTCACCCGTCCGCTGACCCGGTTCGGCGTCGCCATCCCGATCATCGCGGGGGCGCTGCTGATCGCGCTGCTCAGCGGCGTGCTGATGACCACGTTCGGGCCGAAGCCGGCACCGCGCCCGACGAGCGCCCAGCTGGCGCCGCGCCCGTCCGCCGGCCCCGGCGACGTCGGCGGGCTCCTGCCGCACCACGACGTCGACCTGGTGACCGGTGAGCGCACGGTCACGCCGCTGCGCGACCTGCGTCCGGGCGTCATCGGCATCGTCCCTCCCGAGTACGAGTGCGAGAGTGTGGTCGCGGAGCTCGCGGGCAGGACGCAGGAGAGCGTGCTGAACTTCTGGCTGGTCGCCGACCCGCGTCCGGCCGGCGAGCAGAAGGGGACGTCCCTGAAGGAACTGAGGGCGTGCGCGGGCACCGCCCATTACGGAACACCGCTGATCCTCGAAGACCGTGAGGGCGTCCTGGCGGAGGCGTACGCGCCGGCGCCCGGCTCGCCGGGTGCGGCCGCCTCCGGTCTGACGGCCGTGTTCGTGCAGCCGGACGGCGTGGTGAACGAGGTCGTTCAGGCGCCCGAGGCCGGACCGGAACTCTCCGAGAAGGTCCGGGCTCTGAGCGCCGGCTGACGGTCCGGGGTGGTCCCTCGCGCGAGGCGTGCGCGTGTCGGCGACCCCGAGGCGGGACTTGCGGGCGGGTCTCGCTACGCTTCCTCTGGCGTATCTCACGCCACTCTCACAACGCCAGCCTTTGCTGAACGACATTCGCGAGGAGACCGACGCCGTGATCCGAAACAGCCGCCGAATGGTCACGCTCGCCGTCGCGGGCGCCGTCGCCATCGCGCCGGTGATCACCGGCTGCGGCGCCGGCATGGAAGCTCAGTCCGCCGCCCCCACCCGACTGACCGAAGGCGTCAATCTGTCGGTGCCCAAGGGCGACCCCGCGGTGCAGATCAACCTGCGCAACATGTTCGTGCTGGGACCGAAGCCCGGCCAGGCGGTCCCCGCGGGCACGTCGCTGGCGCTCTACGGCGTGCTGATCAACGAGGTCGAGGGCAGGCAGGACCGGCTCGTCTCCGTCTCCTCGCCGCTCTTCGGCTCGGCGAAGATCGACGGCGGCGGGATCGCGCTGCCGCCCGCCGCGCCGGACGGGACGGGCAGCGTGACCAAGCTGCTCGGTGACGCGTCCGCGACCCCCGGCCCCACCCCTCAGGGTCAGACCGCCCGGCCGGGGAGCACGCCGACCGGAGCGCCGACGCAGGAGCCCACCGGCCCAGGCGCCACACCGGACGCGACCTCCAGCCCGACGTCCGGCAACACGGTCGGCCCGGCGGAGAGCGGTCCGCCGGTCATCACGGGTGAGGGGCAGCCGCGGGTGGTGCTGGCCGGCCTCAAGAGAGAACTGCTCGCCGGGGCGCCCATCACGCTGCGGATGCAGTTCGAGAAGGCCGGTGCCGTGGAGTTCCAGGTGCCGCTGATCTCGCAGCAGGGCGAGTACGCCACCTACCCGCTGCCCACGCCCGCCGGCCGGACATCGGCTTCACCGGGCGCCCCGCAGCCGTCTCCGGGCACCGAGCCCGCCCAGCCGGGCGCGTCCGCGTCACCGGGCGCCTCGCAGTCCCCCGGCACCTCGCAGTCCCCCGGCGCCTCGCAGTCCCCGGGCGCGGCCGGCCACTGACCCCGTCTCGCACCGCGAGGACGGCACACCGCCGGACAGAGCAAGAGAAGGAACGGCCCGTATGGCGCTCTCGCCGTACGGGCCGTTCTGCGTGCTCACGAGTTGTGCGTGCTGATCAGGGCTCGAACTTATAGCCCAGGCCGCGGACGGTGACGATGTAGCGCGGCGTTGACGGGACTTCCTCGATCTTGGCGCGGAGGCGCTTGACGTGCACGTCCAGCGTCTTGGTGTCCCCCACGTAGTCGGCGCCCCACACGCGGTCGATCAGCTGCATCCGGGTCAGGACACGGCCGGCGTTGCGCAGCAGCACCTCCAGCAGCTCGAACTCCTTGAGCGGCAGCTGGACGGGTTCACCGGCGACGCTGACCACGTGCCGTTCGACGTCCATCCGGACGGGACCGGCCTCCAGCGTCGCGGGCGACAGCTCCTCGACCTCGCCCTGCCGGCGCAGGACGGCCCGCATCCGGGCGACCAGCTCGCGCGTCGAGAACGGCTTGGTGACGTAGTCGTCGGCGCCGAGCTCCAGGCCGACGACCTTGTCGACCTCGCTGTCCTTGGCGGTCAGCATGATGACGGGGACGCTGGACTTGGCGCGCAGCTCCCGGCACACCTCGGTGCCGGGAAGCCCGGGGAGCATGAGGTCGAGCAGCACGAGGTCGGCACCGTTGCGCTCGAAGATGTCCAGCGCGTCGGGGCCCGTGGCGGCGACGGCCACCTCGAAACCCTCCTTGCGCAGGTTGTACGACAGTGCGTCGCTGAACGACTCTTCGTCTTCCACGACGAGCACGCGGGTCACGGTGTTGCCTCCTGGGCGGTGTTCTGTGGGTCTTCCTCTACGTCCGCGTCTTCCGCCGCGTCCGCGTCCCTTCTCACGTCGGCGTCTCTGCCGGCGGCCGGGCCGATCGGCGCCGCCGCGTCTGCTCCGGCGGCGGGATCCCGGCTCCTCGCGGGGTCTCTTCCCGCGGCCGCGCCGGCGGCACGAGGCGGGACGGCGGCGTCGAGCAGCGGCAGCCGGATCGTGAACGTCGACCCGTGGCCCTCCTTGCTCCACACGGTCACCTCCCCGCCGTGCTTACCGGTGACGTGCTTGACGATGGCGAGCCCGAGGCCGGTGCCGCCGGTCTGGCGGGACCGGGCCGGGTCGACCCGGTAGAAGCGCTCGAAGATCCGCTCCACCTCGCCGTCAGGGATGCCGATGCCCTGGTCGGTCACGTTGACCTCGACCTGCCCGTCGTCGCGCATCCGGGTCGCGACGACGACGCGGGTGCTCTCCGGGCTGTACGCGACGGCGTTGTCGACCAGGTTGCGGAGCGCGGTGACGAGGAGTTCCTGGTCCCCCCGCACCCGCAGGCCGTCCTCGCCGCCGACGGTCAGCTCGATGTCCTTGGCGGACGCCTTGAACTGGCAGCGCTCCAGCGCCTCGGCGGTCACCTCGTCCAGCGTGACGGGACGCAGATCCGGGAGCGGCTCGTCCCCCTGGACGCGCGACAGCGTCATCAGGTCCTGGACGAGGTTCGTCAGCCGCACCGACTCGTACTGCATCCGGCCCGCGAACCGCCGGATCGCCTCGGGGTCGTCGGCGGCGTTCTCGACCGTCTCCGCGAGCAGCGACAGCGCGCCCACGGGCGTCTTGAGCTCGTGGCTGACGTTCGCCACGAAGTCGCGGCGGATCGCCTCGGTGCGGTGCATGTCGGTGAGGTCCTCGGCCAGCACCAGGACGAGCCCGTGCGACCCGAGCGGGGCCACCCGCACCGCGAACCAGCGTCCGTCGGCACGGCTTCGCGCGCCCGTCGGACCGACCTGGATCTCGGCCTCGCGGATCTCCCCGTCCCGCCGGACGAGCCGGGCCATCGCCAGCACCTCGTCCACCACGAGCCGGTCGCCGCTGACCAGCCCGAACGCCCGCGCGGCCGAACTGGCGCGCAGGACACGGTCCTCGCCGTCCACCACGACGGCGGACGACCGAAGGACGCTGAGCACCGAGGCGACGCCCGGCGGCAGACCGCCCACCGGCGCCGCGGGAACCGCCGCATGCTCGGCCCGCTCGCTCACTCGCACCGCCAATCCAGTCGCGAGCCCGATCGCGAGCCCGGCAAGCCCCGTCAGGATCGCGATAATCTCGACCTCCACACCACGGATCGTAAGCGGCATCCGGACTCCTCCCACCCGGAGTCGCTGGTCACGGCGATCTCGTTCCCCGAAAGTTCACCTTCCTATCCGGACGCGTTCACGCCGGCAAGGCAGGCTGTGGCGTGGGCGAGTCCGTCCGAACGTCCCCAACGGCCCCCGGAAACTCCCCGAACCCCCGCCCGTTTCGCCCTCATTCCTACGAAGGATTCTGAATTGCGCGACGCCTATCACGAGGAGCTCGACTCCCTCGCCGACCGGCTGGTGGAGATGACCCGCCTCGTCCGCTCCGCGATGGCCCGCGCGGTGACCGCGCTCCTGGACGCCGACCTGCGCCTGTCCGAGGAGGTCATCAGCGGGGACGACCACGTCAACAAGATCGACGCGGAGATCGAGGAGATCGTCTTCGACCTCATGGCCCGGCAGCAGCCCGTGGCCGGTGACCTGCGCACCCTCATCACCACGCTGCGGATGAGCGGCGACCTCGAACGCATGGGCGACCTCGCCGTCCACATCGCCAAGACCGCCCGCCGCCGGCACCCCGAGTCGGCGGTCCCGCCCGAGCTTCAGGCCACCGTCCTCGAGATGGGGCAGATCGCCGAACGCATGATCGCCAAGGCGGGCAGCGTCATCGCGTCACAGGACGTCGAGATGGGCCTCGAACTGGACGGCGACGACGACCAGATGGACCGCCTCCACCGCCGCCTCTTCGACCTCCTGCTGTCCCCCAAGTGGACGCACGGCGTCGAGCCCGCGGTCGACATCACCCTCGCCGGCCGCTACTTCGAACGTTTCGCCGACCATGCCGTCCACGTGGCGGAGAACGTCGTCTACCTGGTCACGGGCCAGCGCCCCGAAGAGATCAACGACCTCTGACGCGGCCGGGCCCGGGTGCGGAGGGCCGCCGGCGCCCGGCGGCCCTCACCGGCTACTTCCTTCTGCCGCGCCTGGGCTTGGACTTGGACTTGGCGTCCTTCGGGAGCGGCGGGGCGGGGGGCTTGGGGCCGCCCTTCTTCGCGGCGCCCTGGTTCTTGACGGCTTCGATGGCGGCCTTGGCGGCGGCCGGGTCGAGGTACTCACCGCCGCGCTTGAGGGGGGCGAAGTCGTCGTCGAGCTCGTAGACCAGCGGGATGCCGGTGGGGATGTTGAGGCCGACGACCTGCTCGTCGGTGAGGTCGTCCAGGTGCTTGACCATGCCGCGCAGGGAGTTGCCGTGGGCGGCGACCAGGACGGTCTTGCCGGCGGCCAGGTCGGGAACGATCGCGTCGTACCAGTACGGCAGGAAGCGATCGACGACGTCGGCGAGGCACTCCGTACGCGGGATCAGTTCGGAGGGCAGTTCGGCGTAGCGGAGGTCGTTGACCTGGGAGAGCGGGTCGTCGTCCTTGATGGGGGGCGGCGGGGTGTCGTAGGAGCGTCGCCAGGTCATGAACTGCTCTTCGCCGAACTCCTCGCGCGTCTGAGCCTTGTTCTTGCCCTGGAGGGCGCCGTAGTGGCGCTCGTTGAGACGCCAGGAGCGCTTGACGGGGATCCAGAGGAGGTCGGCCACGTCCAAGGCGATGTTGGCGGTGCGGATGGCCCGCTTCAGCAAAGAGGTGTGCACCACGTCGGGGGTGATGTCGGCGTCGAGCAGCAGGTCGCCGCCCTTGGTCGCCTCACCCTCGCCCTTCGCGGACAGGTCGACGTCCACCCAGCCGGTGAACAGCCCTTCCGCGTTCCAGACGCTTTCGCCATGCCGGAGCAATACCAGGGTCGCCATGACATCAGAGCCTATCGGCCCGGTCAGGGTCACCGGCCGTCGGCGGGGTCGCGGTTGGCGGGGTCGGCGAAGGAGGCGAACGCCTGGAGGTTGGCGAGGCTTTCGCCGCGCTTGACGCGCCAGTCCCATTCGCGCTGGATGGACGTTCTGAACCCGCGTTCGAGGGCCTTGTCGAAGTTCTCGTCCGAGTAGGTGAGGACGCAGCCGAGGAGACGGTCGATCTCGTCCGGGGACACCGACTCCAGGGCGACCCTCCCGACGAGGTGGACGTCGCCGACGTCGTCCAGGGCGAACGCGACCCCGTACATGCGGCCGTTCTTCTCCAGGAGGAAGCGGTAGAACTCGGCGTGGTTCTCGTCGGGGCGGCGGCAGAAGAACGCCTCGACGTGCAGGCTGTGCTCACCGACGATCAGCCAGGTCATGGTGGCGAGCTTGTGCTGTCCGGGGAGCTTGACGAAGAACGCGTTCTCGCGGGGTTCGTCGAACTCCAGCCCGGCGGCCTCCAGGGTCTCCCGGATGGTCTCAACCTGATTCACACCTGGCTCCTCGCGGGGAACGACGCCCCCGGTTCACATCGCTCATGCTGTGGCCTCCGCGGTGACGGGTGCGGCCCGGACCGCCGGAATCGACATGGCACCGGTATACACGGCGCCGCTGTACACATCGAGGAGGTTGTCGACCGTGGCGTCCCATCCGAAGCTGTGCCCGTGCCGGACGGCGCCGCGGGAGAGCCGGGCGTGCAGGCCGGGTTCGGCGTGCAGGCGGCGAAGGACGGCGGCGTAGTCGGCGGGATCGTGGCCGCGGATCAGGACGCCGGACTCGCCGTCGGCGACGGCGGTGCACAGGCCGCCGACGCGGGACGCGACGACGGGTGTCCCGCAGGCCTGGGACTCGACGGCGACGAGGCCGAACGACTCGCTGTGCGAGGGGACGACGGTGACGTCCGCGGCCCGGTACCAGTCGGCCAGCTCGGACTGCGGGCTCGGGGGTTCGAACCGCATGACGTCGCTGATGCCGAGTTCGGCCGCGAGGTTCTGCAGGCCCTCGGGGCGGCACCGTCCGGAGCCGCTCGGGCCCCCCACGACGGCGACGACGAGCTGCGAGCGCAGGGCCGGGTCGTCCGCCAGCATGCGGGCGACGGCGCGGAGCAGGACGTCGGGTGCCTTGAGCGGCTGGATGCGGCCGACGAACAGCAGCACGTACGCGTCGCGGGGCAGGCCGAGGCGTCGGCGGGCGGGCGCGGTCCGGTGCGGGAGCAGGCCTGCGCCGCGGGCGAGCAGGGGCGATTCGGGGCGGAAGAGGGAGAGGTCGACGCCGGGGCTGACGGTCGCGACGCGGGACGGGTCGGCGCCGTACAGGTCGACGAGTTCGCGGGCTTCTTTGGCGGTGTTGGCGACGAGCTGGTCGGACGACGCGACGACCTGTTCCTCGCCCAGGACGCGTTCGGCCGGTTCCGCCTTGTCGCCGTCGGCGAGCGCGGCGTTCTTCACTTTGGCCATGGTGTGCATGGAGTGGACGAGCGGGACGCCCCAGCGCTGCTTCGCCGCCCAGCCCGCCTGGCCGGACAGCCAGTAGTGGGTGTGGAGGAGGTCGTAGTGGCCGGGGTCGTGTGCCGCCTCGGCGCGCAGGACGCCGGAGGTGAAGCCGCACAGGTGCCGGGGAAGTTCGGTCTTGTCCAGTTCCTCGAACGGCCCGGCGACGACGTTGCGGACCAGGACGCCCGGCGCCAGCTCGACGACGGGAGGCATGGCGCGGCAGGTCGCACGGGTGAAGATGTCGACCTCGACGCCTCGCGCGGCGAGGCGCTTGGCCACCTCGACGATGTAGACGTTCATGCCGCCCGCGTCGCCGGTACCGGGTTGATCAAGGGGGGAAGTATGAACACTGACCGTCGCAACTCGGTTGATACGACGCGACACCGGACACCACCTCCGGTAGTGCAACCTATCGACCGCGTTGGGTGTTCCCTCAGGAAGGGGGCCAACCGTCACTTCTCGCCACAGTGACCGACCTCACCGGCGCCCCGCCCCCGCGGGCCTGGGAGGCTTGGTCCCATGCGTAAGACCGCGGTAGTGACCGGAGCAAGCAGTGGGATCGGGGCCGCCACGGCCAGGCGCCTCGCGGCGGAGGGATTCAACGTCGTGCTCGCCGCGCGGCGCCGGGACCGGCTGGACGCCCTCGCCAAGAAGATCGCCGAGGACGTGCCGGGCGCCGGCAAGGTCGTCTCGATCACGCTGGACGTGACCTCGCAGGAGTCGGTGGACGCCCTCGCCGCCGCGATCGACGGCTGCCACGTGCTGGTCAACAACGCCGGCGGCGCCATCGGCCTCGACCCCGTCGCCACCGCCGATCTGGGCGAGTGGCAGGCGATGTACGACACCAACGTCCTCGGTCTCGTGCGCGTGACCAAGGCGCTGCTGCCCAAGCTGATCGAGAGCGGCGCCGGGCACATCGTCAACGTCACCTCGCTCGCCGCGCACGTCCCGTACGAGGGCGGCGGCGGCTACAACGCGGCCAAGCACGCCGCCTTCGCGGTCAACGACGTGATGCGGCTCGAACTGGTCGCCGAACCCGTCCGCATCACCGAGATCGCCCCCGGGCTGGTGAAGACGGAGGAGTTCTCGCTGGTCCGGTTCCACGGGGACGAGGAGAAGGCCGCCAAGCCGTACGAGGGCGTCCCGGAGCCGCTGGTCGCCGAGGACGTCGCCGACTGCGTGGCCTGGGCCGTCACCCGTCCCCCGCACGTCAACATCGACCGCATCGACGTCCAGCCGCGCGTGCAGGCCGCCCCCCACAAGCTGCACCGCGAACAGTAGAGGCTCACCTGGGGCGGGGCGCGACCGCCGTCCAGGGGAGGGTCAGTTCGCCGAGGCGCCAGCGGTGCCTGCCGCCGTAGGGCGGGCGGGCGAGGACGGGATGGGTCCGGGCGAGCAGCGTCACCGCCTCGATCCAGCGGGCGCGCGGGCCGAACGCCGAGTGCGGGGCGGCGGCCGCCCAGCAGCGGTCGAACGCCACGAGCAGATCGTGCACGGGCTCGCCGGGGACGTTGCGGTGGATCAGCGTCTTCGGGAGCCGCTCCGCCAGGGCGGACGGGCGGTCGAGCGTCGGCAGATGGGCCGCGAACGTGATCGTCCGCGGACCGCCCGGGGTGAGCGTCACCCAGACCGCGCGGCGTCCGATCTCGTCGCAGGTTCCCTCGACGAGGACGCCGGCCGGGTCGAGGCGGGCGCGCAGTTCGTCCCAGGCGCGCCAGGCCGCGGGCTCGTCGTACTGCCGCAGGACGTTGAACGCCCTGATCAGGACGGGCGGGCGCTCGACCGGCAGTTCGAAGCCGCCGCGCAGGAACGTCAGGCCGCCGTAGGGGTCGTCGTCGCGCCGGGATTCCGCGCCCCGTCCGGCATCGGACGCCCTGAGGGCGGCGAGGAAGTCAAGTCCGGCGGCGACCCGGCCCGGGTCTATCTCGATGCCGGCGACCTCCAGGCGCGGCGAGACGGCGCGGAGCCGGGTGAAGAGCTCGAACGTCGTGATCGGGGAGGCGCCGTAGCCGAGATCGACGGCCAGCGGTGCGGTGTCCCGGCCCGGCTGGGCCCGGCGCGCTGGGGCCGAGCGCAGCGGGCCGGTCTGGGTGGCGGTGATCCAGCGGTCCACGCGGCGCAGCCGGTTGGGGGCGGTGGTGCCGCGGGTCACCTCGCCCCGCGGCTTCTTGACTGGGGGCACCGGGTAATTCTTCCGTCTCGCCCCCTATGCCTGGTACGCCCGATGCCTTGTACGCCCGCGAAAACCCGACCCCGCCGAACGAGATTCGGTAAGCCAGTGGTTACGGTGCTGTCGACACCGTCCCCCGAGGAGTGCCGATGCTCGACCTGGCGACCCTGCACGAGGCCATCGCCGCCGCCGTCCCCGACCGCGAATGCCTGGTCTGGCGCGACCGCCGGATGACCTGGCGCGAGGTGTCCGACCGGACACGGCGGCTGGCGAACGTCCTGCACGGCAACGGGCTCGGCCTGCACGGCGACGGGTCCGGCGCGCGGACGCCCGAGCCGTGGGAGTCGCCCCACGATCACCTCGCCCTCTACCTGCACAACGGGCCGGAGTACCTGGAAGGCCTGGTCGGCGCGCACAAGGCCCGGCTCGCGCCGTTCAACGTCAACTACCGGTACGTGGACGACGAGCTGGCGCACCTCTTCGGGGACGCCCGCCCGGCGGGCGTGATCTACCACGCCCGGTTCGCGCCGGTGATCGGACGGGTGGTCAAGCGGCTCGACCGGGCCCCGCTGCTGCTCCAGGTGGCGGACGAGTCCGGCGAGGAGCTGCTGCCCGGCGCGCTGGACTACGAGGAGGCGCTCGCGCAGGCGTCCTCCGAGCCCCTCCAGGACGTGCGTCCCGAGGCCGGTGACCTGCACATCCTCTACACCGGCGGGACGACCGGGATGCCGAAGGGCGTGCTGTGGCGGATCGGCGACCTGATGCTCGGCCCGCTGGGAATGCGGCACCGCGACGGCTCCCCCGTCACCGATCTCGGTGATGCCGTCGAGATCGCCGTCCGGAGCGAGCACCGCGTGCTCGTCGGCCCGCCCCTCATGCACGGCGCGGGGACGTGGTCATCGCTGGGCGGCTGGTGCGGAGGCGCGTGCGTGATCTTCCCCGACCGGGTGGACGGCCTGGACGCCGCCGACCTGATGGCCACGGCGGAACGCGAGCGCGTCACCCGGATGCCGCTGGTGGGGGACGCCTTCGCCCGCCCGATCGTCGAGGCGCTGGAGGCTCGCGGCCACGACCTCGGCTCCCTGCGGACGTTCGTCAACTCGGCGGCGGCCATCAGCCCCGCCGTCAAGCGGCGGCTCCTCGAACTCCTCCCGCACTCCCGGATCGTGGACATCCTCGGTTCGTCGGAGTCCGGTTTCCAGGTCGCCCGCAGCGGCTCGTCCGCGACGACGTTCATGCCGGCTCCGGGGACGGCCGTCCTCAGCGCCGACCGGTCGCGCCGCCTCGCGCCGGGCGAGGACGAGATGGGCTGGCTGGCCAAGGGCGGCGGCTCGATCCCCCTCGGTTACCTCGGCGATCCGGCGAAGACCGCGGCCACGTTCCGCATGCTGGACGGCGAGCGGCTCGTCGTCCCGGGCGACCGGGCGCGGCTGCTCGCGGACGGAACCGTCGAGGTCCACGGGCGGGAGGCCACGACGATCAACACCGGCGGGGAGAAGGTGTTCGCCGAGGAGGTCGAGAACGTCCTGCGGGGGCTGCCCGGTGTCACGGACGCCCTGGTGGTCGGCCGTCCGAGCGAGCGCTGGGGGACGGAGATCGTCGCGGTGATCCGTCCCGCCGGGGCCTCGGGCGACGAGGAGCTGCGGGCGGGATGCGCCGTCCATCTGGCCCGCTACAAGATCCCGAAGGCGTTCGTCCGGACCGATCACGGCCTGCGCCTGCCCAACGGCAAGGCCGACTACGCCGCCGCCCGCGCCCTGCTCGACTGAACAGGGGCCCGACCGGCAGGGAACTCGACCGGCGGCGGCTCGACCGAACGAAATTCCGTTCTGGACGGACGGCACCGTTCCGCGAGATCCTTGCGGCATGCCGGACCTGCACAGCCTCCTCGCCGACCTGGCCGCCGAGGGCGACTCCGCCGACGCTCTCGTCGCGCCGCTGCCCGCCGCCCGCTGGGCCTGCCCGACACCGGCCGAGGGCTGGACGATCGCGCACCAGATCTCCCACCTCGCCTGGACGGACGCCCAGGCCGTCGTCGCGGCGACCGACGCCGGCGCGTTCGCGAAACTCATCGAGGAGGCCCTGGCCGACCCGGCCGGCTATGTGGAGGCCGGGGCCGCGGAAGGCGCCGCCGAAGACCCCGCCCGCCTCCTCGCCCGCTGGCGGGACGGGCGGCGCCGCATGGTCGGCGCCCTGGCCGCCGTCCCGGCGGGCACGCGCCTCCCCTGGTTCGGGCCGCCGATGAGCGCGGCGTCCATGGCGACCGCGCGGCTCATGGAGACATGGGCGCACGGCGAGGACGTCGCCGACGCGCTCGGCGAACGGCGCGAGCCCACGCACCGGCTCCGGCACGTCGCCCACATCGGCGTCCGGACCCGCGACTTCTCGTTCCGCAATCGCGGCCTTGAGCCGCCCGCCGAGGAGTTCCGCGTCGTCCTGAAGGGCCCGGCGGGCGAGGAGTGGACGTGGGGTCCGCCGGACGCGGCGCAGTCGGTCACCGGCCCCGCGCTCGACTTCTGTCACCTGGCCACCCAGCGGCGCCACCGCGACGACCTCGCCCTCACCGCGTCCGGCGCGGACGCCGACCGCTGGCTGGACGTCGCCCAGGCGTTCGCCGGCCCGCCCGGCCCCGGCCGTTCCCCCGCGACGACCTGAGCCAAGACGTCCACGGCGGACGCCGCACGTGAGATCGGGCACTACTCGGGGCGTTCGCGTTCAGCCCGGCCGGGCTCGGAGATGTGTAGCGGTATGACGATTCTCATTGCGTACGACGGCTCTGACGACGCGCAGGCCGCGATCGAGTTCGCGGCCCGGCACGTCAGGCCCGAGCCGGCCGTGGTCATGACGGTGTGGGAGCCGCTGCTGGCGCAGATCAGCTGGGCGCCGCTCGCCGCCGCGACGCCGGTGGCCGCCTGGCAGGAGGGTGACCGGTACGAGGAGGAGAAGCAGGCCGAGCGGCTCGCGCAGCACGGCGCCGACCTCGCGCTCGCCGCCGGGCTGACCGAGGTGGCGACGCGCGCCGAACGCGGCGGCGGGCCGGTCTGGGCCGCCATCGTGGACGTCGCGGACGAGCTGAACGCCTCGCTGGTCGTCACCGGGTCGCGTGGCCTGGCGGGCGCCCGGTCGGTGATCCTGGGCAGCGTCTCCACGCGTGTTCTTCATCACGTCCGGCGCCCGACGCTGGTCGTGCCGCCCCCGAAGGAGGAGGACTGACCGGGGCCCCGGACCGAGTGGGCTACGGCATGCCGAGGACGCGTTCGAAGGCGGCGTAGGCGTCGGAGGTGAACAGGACGAACCGGACGTCGGTGACCTTCGTCGGGGCGGAGCGGACGGTGCCGACGGCGATGCGGGCGGCGTCGTCCACTGGCCAGCCGTAGATGCCCGCCGACACGGCGGGGAACGCGATGGAATCGACGTCGAGTTCGTCGGCGATGCGCAGGGATTCGCGGTAGCAGGAGGCGAGTTGGGCGGTCCGGTCGTCGGACGCGGAGTAGACCGGGCCGACGGTGTGGATGACCCAGTCGGCGGGCAGCCGTCCGGCGGTCGTCGCGACCGCCTGGCCGATCGGGAGGCCGCCGCCGTAGTGCGACGCGCGCAGCCGGCGGCACGCGTCCAGGATCTCCGGACCGCCCCTGCGGTGGATCGCGCCGTCCAGACCGCTGCCGCCCAGGAGGGACGAGTTGGCCGCGTTCACGACCGCGCCGACCTCCTGCTCGGTGATGTCGCCCTGGATAAGAGTGATCTTCATGTCCGCCGTTCCTCCGCCGCGACCGAACCCCATCAGAGGAGAAGAATTCTCTCCCGGGCCGGTCGCGAAACGCATGCGGGCGGTTCCCGGCGGTACGCTCATGGCGGACGAGGCTCCGGGGGCGGTGCGACTCGTCCGACGTCGTCCGGCCAGGATGCGGGGGTTCGATGCGGAAGGCCGGGCGTGACCACTGAAAGAGTGACTGCCTATCCTGCTGTCAAGACGACCACAAAGGCGTGAAAGTCGTGGAGGTACCCCCTTGAAGATTCTCCTCGCCGGAGCGACCGGAGTCGTCGGTCGCCGGCTGATCCCGCTGCTCGTCCAGGCGGGCCACGAGGTCGCAGGGACGACGCGCCGGCCCGGCCGTGCCGGGATGCTGCGCGACCTCGGCGCCACGCCGGTCGTCGTGGACGTCCTCGACGCCGCCGCCGTGCGCAAGGCCGTCGCGGCCGAGCGTCCGGACGCGGTGATCCACCAGCTCACCGATCTCAGCGACGAGGACTTCGAAGCCAACTCGCATCTGCGGATCGAGGGCACCCGCAACCTCGTCGAGGCCGCCCTGACCGCGGACGTCGAGACCATGATCGCGCAGAGCATCGCGTGGCTGTACCGGCCGGGAGAGGCGCCCGCCGTCGAAGTCGATCCGCTCGACGCGTCGCTGCCGCCGTACGCGGGCGTCGCGGCGCTCGAGAACGCCGTCGCGGAGATGCCGCGCGGCGTCGTGCTGCGGTACGGCGCCCTCTACGGGCCGGGGACGTGGTACGCGCCCGACGGTGCGATCGCCGAGCGGGTGCGGGCGGGCAGCCTGCGCCTGGCGCCCGCGTGGACGTCGTTCGTGCACGCCGACGACGCGGCGTCCGCGGCGCTGGCGGCGCTCGACTGGCCCGCCGGCGCGGTCAACATCGTCGACGACGAGCCGGCGACGACGGCCGACTGGCTGCCGGTCTACAGCGCGGCGCTTGGTGCGCCGACGCCGGGGAGCGCCGGCAAGCACGCCGCCACGACGGGCCGTCCGGTGTCGAACGCCAGGGCTCTGAGCCTCGGCTGGAAGCCGCAGGTCCCGTCCTGGCGCACGGGGTTCTCCCAGATGGACGGCACCGCGGCGATGAACGGCGCCGCCCGGGTCGACTGACACCCCAGGTAGGACATTTTCGGACGGAACGTGACAAATAGGCCGCTGGACGGATCAGCCGGCCGCCGGGCAGGTCAGCCGAACTGGAACGAGCGCTTGGCCAGCCCGAACCAGTAGCCGTCGATGACGGACCGGCGTCCCGCGGGCGTTTCCGCGTCGGCGCCGAGCGCCATGAACAGCGGCGCGAAGTGCTCCGTCCTCGGGTGGGCGATGCGAGCCGCCGGGGCCTTGGCACGGAAGTCGAGCAGGGCGTCGACGTCGCCGCCCGCCACGGCCTTCTCCGCCCACTCGTCGAACTCCGCCGACCACGCGGGCGGCGCGATGTCCGATGGGAGCCCCATATCGATCTCTCGCAGGTTGTGCGTGGTGAAACCGCTCCCGACGATCAGGACACCCTGATCACGCAGGGGTGCGAGGGACCGCCCGACCTCGAAGAGCCGCGAAGGCTCAAGGGTGGGCATGGACATCTGCAACACGGGGACGTCGGCGTCCGGATACATCTCCACCAGCGGCACATAGGCGCCGTGGTCCAGCCCCCGCGTCTCGTCCTGGCGGATGCCGGGGATGAGTTTGCGCACTTCATCGGCCAGTTCAGGGGCACCGGGCGCGTCGTAGCGGACCTTGTAGTAGCGCTCGGGGAAGCCCCAGAAGTCGTACACGAGCGGCACCTGGCGGGTCGCGCCGATGCTGAGCGGCGCCTTCTCCCAGTGCGCGGACACCATCAGGACCGCCTTCGGCTTCGGCAGTCCGGCGGACCAGCGGGCGAGCTCGTCGATCCACACGGGGTCGTCGGCCAGTGGCGGCGCTCCATGGCTGAGATAGAGAACGGGCATCCGGGTCATGTCACTCCCCTTACTTGAGGATTCAACGATACTCCCGAATACTTGAACATTCAAGTCTTGAGTGCTCAACCGATTTCGGTAGGCTGGAGGACATGACGGACACACGATGGCTCGACGCCGACGAGCAGGAGACCTGGCGCGCCTTCCTGTGGACGTCGCGCCTGCTCAACACGGCCCTCGACCGCCAGCTCCAACGCGACTCCGGGATGCCGCACACCTATTACATGATCCTGGCGATGCTGTCGGAGTCACCCGGACGCGCCCTGACCATGACCGAACTGGCGGAGATCGTCTACTCGTCCCCGAGCCGCCTCTCCCACGCCGTCAACCGGCTGGAGGAGGCGGGCTGGGTACGCCGGACCAAGCACGCCACCGACCGCCGCACCACGATCGCCGAACTGACCGACGAGGGCTACGCCGTCCTCGTCGAGGCCGCCCCCGGCCATGTCGCCGAGGTCAGACGCCGCCTGTTCGACCCCCTGAGCCGCGAGCAGACGCTGGAGTTCCGCGCCACCCTCCGCGCCCTCCTCGACGCCCTGGACCCCGACCACGAGGCCCCCTGCGCCCGCGACACCGGCTGATCAACGCCTCCCGCCGGCGGTCACCCGGACGGGGCGCCGAACTCGACCTTGTGGGACTTCGCGTCGGGGTGGGCGGCGGCGAGCAGGCGCATGCCCTCGTCCTCCAGCGCGGCGCGCTCGGGACCGGGGACCAGGGCGAACGGGTCGATGTGCAACGTCGCCTCGCCGCGCTTCTTCTCGATCTTCCATAGGCCGTGGACGAAGCCGTCCACGAGGAACGTCGCCCGGATGATCCCGTTGACGGTGAAGACGCGCTTGCGGTGCTCCTCGGTGATGATCCGGGCCCGGTCCGCGTGGGACAGCAGCAGGTTGTCGAAGTCGGGCACGAACCGGACCGGCGCCGGCGTGTCGGGGCCGGGACGCGGCGCCTCCGGCACGTCGTACAGCTTCCGGCCCCTCTCGTCCTGGAACACCACGAGCTTGGGCATCAGCCGCTCGACGACCTCGCCGAGCCGCGTCAGGCCCGACCAGTGCTGGACGTCCCGGACGCTCGCCGGCCCGAACGCCGCCAGGTAGCGCAGCACCATCTCGTCCAGCACCATCCCGTCCACGGACGGGCCCGGCACCACCGGTCCGCCGAGCCACGCGTCGAGGGTCGTGTGCCTGGCCATCCCCGAGGCGCCCCAGATCCCGCGCGGGGGAACCTGGACGAGCGGCAGGCTGCAGCGAGCCGCCCAGCCGAGAAGCGCGGCGTCCGCGTCCGGCCACCGCTCGGACAGCATCGTCCGCAGTTCCTTGTCGGTGCGCGGCTCGTCCTCCAGCAGGGCCCGCGACGAGGCGGCGAGGGCGGTCAGGTCGATGCCGTCGAGTTCGCGTGCCCTGGTCTTCAGATGGTTGTCCAGGATCACCTGTGTCAGCGGGCGCAGCGCGCGGGCGTCGCGGGCGCTGACCAGGTGGAGCGTCCCGCGCATGAGGACGATCCGCAGCGCCCGGCGGCCGGTCATCAGCTCCCCGACCTCGTCGAAGGCGAACCCGGCGAGGCGGCTCCACAGCCCGATGTACGGCGGGTTGGGCGCCTGCGACTGCAGGCCGACCAGATGCTCGATCGCGTCCAGGGCCGGCATCGCCCGCCGTTCCAGGAGCATCTGCCGCGCCAGCAGCGCCCGGTTCAGCTCCCGCCGTCCCAGCACCGGTACGTCAGTCGTCATAACGGCCCCGCAGCTCCTGCCAGGTGGGCGCAGGGCCCGGCAGTTCCTGTCCGTCCGTCAGGTGCAGCGCGTCCAGCATCAGGGCGAGGTAGCGGTGCTGCAGCCGGTTCATGCGCTCATCGTCGCCGATGCGGATGCCGTGCAGATACTCCAGCATCACCGAGATGTCGCCGACCTCGATCTCGGGACGCAGCACGCCCGCCTCCCGCGTGCGTTCCAGGAGCCGCTTCGTCGCGAGGTGGATCTCCTGCCCCTTGCGGCTCATGTCCTCGGTGACGTCGAAGCTCCCGGCGAGCCGCATCGTCAGGGAGCCGGCGCCGATGTCCAGGCAGCGGCGCATGAACCCGGCGAACGCGTCCCATGCGTCGCCGTCGTCGTCCAGCGCGGCCGTCACCTGGGTGAGGTAGCGGTCCATGCCGTCGATGGCGAGCTTCTGGAGCAGATCCTCCTTGCTCTTGTAGCGGCGGTACAGCGCGCTGATCCCCACCCCGGCGTGTTCGGCGACCGCCGAGATGGGCGCCCCCGGGTCGGCGGTGAACACCGCCCGCGCCGCCTCCCGGATGAGTTCGTCGTTGCGCGCCGCCTGCGCCTTGCGCCCGCTCATGGGCGCCTGTGCCGTGGTCTCCATGCACCCCATATTAGGGGAACAAATAATTCCGTTCTATCCCCTCGACCGCCCGGCCTTGACGCCGGACCTTTGAGCGCTCATTATGAACAGACGTTCATGAACAGACGTTCATACAGGAGGGGACATGGAAGACGGCAAGGCGGAGATCGTCAACGTCGCGCAGTACGAGGCGTGGAACGGGTACGAGGGGCGGCACTGGGCCGACCACTACGACCGGTACGACGCCGGGAACGGCGGGTTCAACGGGTTCCTGCTGGAGGGCGCGGCGATCGGACCGCGCGACCGCGTCCTCGACATCGGCTGCGGAAGCGGGCAGGTCACCCGGCTCGCGGCGGGCCGGGCCCGGCTCGGCGGCGCGACGGGCGTGGACCTGTCCGCGCCCATGCTCGACCGTGCCCGGTCCCTCGCCGAGGAGGAGGGCGTCACGAACGTGGCGTTCGAGCAGGGCGACGCGCAGGTCCACCCCTTCCCCGAAGGCGGCTTCGACGTCGCGGTCAGCCGGTTCGGAATCATGTTCTTCGCCGACCCGGTCGTGGCGTTCGGCAACATCCGGCGTGCGCTGCGCGAGGACGGCCGCCTGGCGTTCCTGTCGATGGCGCCGATCAGCGAGAACGAGATCGGGACGGTCCTGGCCGCCCTTCCGCCGCTGGAGGAGTCCCCGATCGGGCATCACGGGCCGCTGTCGCTGTCGGACCCGGACCGCGTCCACGAGGTCCTGGAGGGGGCCGGCTTCCGGAATGTGGCCTGCCGCTCGGTGAAGGCCGAGCAGATCGAAGGACGGGACGCGCGCGACGCGGGCGAGTTCTTCGCGGGCTGGGGGCCGATCCGCTACAACTACGGCGAGAGCGAGGAACTGGTCGACATCATCACCGAGGCGATGCGGCCGTTCGAGCGGGACGGCGCCGTCAGGCTGCAGGGCGCCGCCTGGCTGGTGACGGCACGGGCATGAGGCGGGTCGTGGTGCTCGGCGGGTACGGGGCGGTCGGCCGCGAGGTCGTCGCCGGGCTGCTCGGGCACGTACCGGAGGTGGTCGCCGCCGGCCGGGATCTCGCCAAGGCCCGCGCGGTGGACGGGGCGATCCCGATGCGGATCGATCTGCGCGGCGACGACCTGGACCGCATCGACGCCGACGCCGTGGTCATGTGCGCCGAGCAGGAGAACGTGCGCGTCGCGGAGGCGGTCCTCGGACGGGGTGTCCACTACGTCGACGTGTCCGCGTCGCATGAGGTGCTGTCCGGGATCGAGGAACTCGACGGGCTCGCGACCGAGCGGAAGGCCACGGCGGTGCTGAGCGTCGGCCTCGCCCCCGGCGTCACGAACCTGCTGGCGCGTGAATTCGGCGGCCGGGACGTCGACATCGGTGTCCTGGTGGGGTCCGGCGAGCACGGGCCGTCCGCCGTGGACTGGACGCTCGACTCGCTCGGCGAACTCGGTGAATCGTGGCGGATGCGGTTCCCGGAGCCGTACGGCATCCGGACCGTGTACCGCTTCCCGTTCTCCGACCAGCACACCATCCCCGGGCGCGTCCGGACGGGCCTGTGCCTGGACTCCCGCGCCCTCACGGCCCTGCTGCCGCGTCTCGTCCCGTTCCGCGACCTGGCCGCGGTGCGGGCCGTGTTCCGCCGGGTGCGCATGGGCGGTGACGGGTTCGCGGTGGCGGTGGCGTCCGGCGGGTCGGTGCGGTCGTTCGCGGGGCGGCGGCAGAGCCGGGCGACGGGCCTGGCCGCCGCGATGGTCGTCCGGCGGCTGGACGGGACGCCACCCGGCGTCCGGCACATCGAGGACGTCGCCGGCCGGGACTTCCTGCCCGAACTCGCCGCACACGGGTTCCGGACGGCTCAATACGATGCGGGGTGATGTCACCTCGAAAAGCGGCCGCGCTGCGCGCGGGCGACCGGACGCTGCGCGAGCATCTGATCGCCACGGCCGAGCAGATGATCTCCGAGCGCGGGACGGCGGGCCTGACCGTCCGGGCGATCGCGCGTGCGGCGGGGGTCGCCGACGGCGTGCTCTACAACCATTTCGCCGACAAGGAGGAGCTGCTCGCCCACGCGATGCGGGCGCGCGTGGCGTCCGTGGAGGGCACGCTGCCGCCGCTGCCCGAGCCCGGCGCCGCGACGGTCGAGGCGAACCTGCGCGTCTACGTCGAGCACGGGCTGATCCTGCACAACGGGATGCTGCCGGCGCTGACGGGCCTGCTCGCGCACCCCGAGGTCCTCACCCGGTTCGCGGCGCTGAGCGGAGGAGGCGAGGACTGGCGCGAGCGGCTCGCCGGCTACCTGCGGGCCGAGCGCGACCTCGGCCGCCTCGCGTCCGACGCCCGGGTGGACGCGGCCACCTCCATGATCGTCGGTGCGTGCCACGAGTCGGTCCTGTCGGTGCTGTTCCAGGGTGAGGGCATCGCGCACGGGGTCTCCGTGGACGTCGTGGACGATCTGGTGACCGCCGTCCTCGCCGGCATCGGCCCGCACTAGGAGGCCATCGCGGTCCTGACCTCGTCCAGGGTGCGGTCCGCCACGGCGTTGGCGCGTTCGTCGCCTTCGGCCAGGACGCGGCGCAGGTGCGTCCGGTCGGCGGCGAGTTCGGCGCGGCGGGCGCGGATCGGGCGCAGGAACTCGTTGACGGACTCGGTCACGGCCTCCTTGAGCGCTGCGGCGCCGCCGTCGCCGATCTCGGCGGCGACGTCGTGGGGGTCGCGGTCCTGGCAGAGCGCGGCGAGCAGCACCAGGTTGGACACCTGGGGCCGGGTTTCGGGCGCGTAGGCGATGTGCCGGTCGCCGTCCGTCACCGCGCGCCTGATCAGCCGGGCGGTCTCGTCCGGCCCGGCGGACAGCGCGATGGCGTTGCCCCGGCTCTTGCTCATCTTCCGGCCGTCGGTCCCGAGGAGGCCCGGCGCGGCCGACAGCAGCGCGTCCGGTACGGGGAAGACGGGCCCGTAGCGTTCGTTGAAGCGGCGCGCGATCGTCCGGGTGATCTCCTGGTGCGGGAGCTGGTCCCTGCCGACCGGGACGAGGTTCGCCTTGCAGAACAGGATGTCGGCGGCCTGGTGGACGGGGTAGGTGAACATCAGCCCGCTGACCGACGTCTGCCGCGACGCCGCGATCTCGTCCTTCACGGTGGGGTTGCGCTGGAGTTCGGCGACCGACACCAGCGACAGGAACGGCAGCATGAGCTGGTTCAGGGCGGGGACGGCGCTGTGCCGGAAGATCGTCGCGGTGGACGGGTCGATGCCGGCCGCGAGGTAGTCGGCGACCAGCCCTTCGACGTGCTCGGACAGGTGGTCGGCGATGTCCCGGTCGGTGAGGACCTGGTAGTCGGCGACCAGCACGAACAGCTCGACGCCGGCGCGCTGGAGCCGGACCCGGTTGGCGAGCGTGCCGAAGTAGTGGCCGAGGTGGAGCGGGCCGGTGGGGCGGTCGCCGGTCAGGACGCGGAAGGCGGCAGGGTCGGCCGCGATGCGTTCTTCCAGCCGGCGGCTTCGGTACTCGGCGTCGGCGCCGGCGGTGGTGCCGGCGGCGTCGGCCGCGGCGGCGGGCGGGGCTTCGGGGATGGTCTCCACGGTTCTCTCCTCGGTCGGATCGGGGCGGCCGTCCCGCCGAACGGGCCTTGTCACCGAAGAGAAAGGGCCGTCCAGCGGACGGCCCGATCGCGTGCGTGGTTCAGGGCCGTCCTAGGACGGCCACCAGCCCAGGCACACGGTGCGTTTCATGGCTCCAGAATAGACGACGAAATGTGGCTGCTCCCGGATAATCTGGAACAAAACCAAATTGGGTACCCTGGACGCATGACCTCCATGGCCCCGCGTACGTCGCCCGCCCGCACGAGCCCCGACCTGTCGTACCTCCTCGACCACACCGGCCACGTACTGAGGAGCCGCATGACGGCCGCACTCGCCGAGATCGGGCTGACACCGCGGATGCACTGCGTCCTGGTGCACGCCCTGGAGGAGGAGCGCACCCAGATCCAGCTCGCGGAGATCGGCGACATGGACAAGACGACGATGGTCGTGACGGTGGACGCGCTGGAGAAGGCCGGCCTCGCCCAGCGCCGGCCGTCGTCCAGGGACCGGCGGGCGAGGATCATCGCCGTCACCGAGGAGGGCGCGCGGGTCGCGGCGCGCAGCCAGGAGATCGCGGACGGCGTCCACCGGGCGGCCCTCGACTCCCTCCCGGCGGACGAGCGGAAGGTGTTCCTGGACGCACTGAACACCCTGGCCACCGGGCATCTGGCGACCCCGTCGGAGAGTGCGCACCCGGTGCGGCGGGCACGCGAGCGGACAAGATAGATCCGACAAGGATCGTCTCTAACAAAACTATCTGCTACGGTCTCGCCTGTGTCCCCGAACCAGGAGAAGACCATGCCCTCCGTGCTCTCCCCGCGCTCCCCGCTCCGATCGCGCTGGGCGGCGCTCGGCGTCCTGTCCACCACGATGCTGATGGCCGTCCTCGACGGCAGCATCGTGACCGTCGCGACCCCCGCCATCCAGGACGACCTCGGCTTCTCCCCCGCCGGGCTCAGCTGGATCATGAACGCCTACCTGATCCCGCTCGGCGGACTGCTGCTGCTCGCCGGACGGCTCGGCGACCTCGTCGGCCGCAGAACGCTGTTCCTGACCGGTAACGCCGTGTTCACCGCCGCGTCCCTGCTCGCGGGCGCCGCCACCTCGTCCGGCCTGCTCATCGCCGCACGGTTCCTGCAGGGCGTCGGCGGCGCGCTCGCCTCCGCCGTGGTCCTCGGCATCCTCGTGACCCTGTTCACCGACACCCGCGAACGCGCCAAGGCCATCGGGATCTTCAGCTTCACCGGCGCCGCCGGCGCGTCCATCGGCCAGGTCCTCGGCGGTGTCCTCACCGACGCGCTGAGCTGGCACTGGATCTTCTTCATCAACCTGCCGATCGGGCTCGCCACGATCGCGCTGGCCCTCCCGGCGCTGCCCCGCGACCGCGGGCTCGGCCTGTCCGCGGGCGCCGACCTCGCCGGGGCGCTCCTCGTCACGTCCGGGCTGATGCTCGGGATCTACACGGTCGTCAAGGTCGAGCGGTACGGCTGGCCGTCCGCGCACACCCTCGGGCTCGGCGCGGCGGCGCTCGCCCTGCTCGCCGGGTTCGCCGTCCGCCAGGCCACCGCCGCGACCCCGCTGATGCCGCTGCGGATCCTGCGCTCCCGCAACGTGTCCGGCGCCTACCTCGTCCAGCTGCTCACGCTGTCGGCGATGTTCTCGTTCCAGGTCGTCGTCGCCCTCTACATGCAGAAGGTCCTCGGGTACGGCGCGCTCGACACCGGCCTCGCGATGCTCCCGGCGGCCGTGGCGATCGGCGCGGTCTCGCTGTTCGTGTCGGCGCGGCTCGCGAACCGCGTCGGCGAACGGCTCGTGCTGATGGCCGGGCTCCTGCTCCTGACGGCCGCGATGCTCCTGCTCACGACCGTGCCGGTGGACGCCGACTACGCCACCGACCTGCTCCCCGTGTTCCTGCTGGTCGCGGGCGCGGGACTGGTCCTGCCGTCGCTCACCGCGCTCGGCATGTCCAGCGCCCGCCCCGACGACGCGGGCCTCGCGTCCGGGCTGTTCAACACCGTCCAGCAGGTCGGGATGGCGCTCGGCGTCGCGGTCATGACCACCCTGGCGGCCTCCCGGATCGAGAACCTGCGGGCCGGCGGGCACGGCGACGCCGCCGCCCTCACCGGCGGCTACCACCTGGCGTTCGGCGTCTCGGCCGGCCTGCTCGCCACCGCGTTCGCCGTCGCATCCTCGTCCTGCGCCACCCGAGACCCCCGGTGGACGCCCCGGCGCCCACCACCACCGCGCCCACCACCACGAAAGCCTGAAGGAGATCACGATGACCGAGTACGGCCCCGGACAGGGACCCGGCCCCAAGCCCATCACGGAGGACGAGCTGGCACGGCTGCTCGGCGAGCAGCAGTTCGCCGTTCTGGCCACGAACAAGAAGAACGGCCACCCGCACGTCTCGACCGTCGTCTACGCCTGGGACCCCGCCGAACGCACCGTCCGGATCTCCACGACGGCCGGCCGCGCGAAGGTGAGGCAGCTCCGCGACGACCCGCGCGCCGCGCTCCACGCGTCCAGCGCCGACCACATGTCGTTCGCCGTCGCCGAAGGCACCGCCGAACTGTCCGACGTCACCGAGAAGCCCGGCGACGCGGCCGGGCGGGAACTGCTCGCCATGACCCCCGGCTTCGACGACCCGGCGGACGAGCGGGCCTTCCTCGAGCAGATGGTGAAGGACCGGCGGCTCGTGATCCGCCTGCACGTCACCCGCCTCTACGGGACCGTCCTGTCCGGTTAGTACGACGGCCGGTACGGCGGCTAGTGCGGCAGGACGAGGAGTAGCAGCGGGAGGCCGGCGATGACCGGGACGGCGACGATGGCGGCGGCACGGGTCCTGCGGGGCAGCGGCTCCGGCTCCAGCAGCCGGTTCACCCGCGCCATCACCGGGATCTTCCCGTGGGTCGCGACGCCGAGCGCGCCGGACGGCGCGGCGGCCGGGCTCGCGGCGGCGAACCGCAGCAGCGCGGTCGCCAGGTCGCGCGGCGGCCGGCCCGAGCGGGCCCGGTCGTCGGCGGCCATCTCGATCAGCAGCTCCACCGCGTCCAGGCACCGCGCGACCAGCCGGAACTGCGGGAACACCTGCCGCAGCGACGCGAACGGCAGCAGCACGATGTCGTGACGCTCACGGACGTGGGCGCGCTCGTGCGCGAGCACCGCGGCGAGCTCGCCGCGGTCGAGCAGCTCCAGCGTCCCGGCGCTGACGACGACCTTGGACGAGCGGACGCCCGGCACGCAGTACGCCGCGGCGCCGGGATGGTCCAGGACGAGCGTTCCGGGCAGGGCCGAGTCCCTGCGCGACACCAGCGCGAGCAGTGCCCGGTGCCGCCGCCGGGCCCGCACGACCCGCACGACCGCGTACATGAGCATGACCAGCAGGACGCCGGTGAGGCTGATCGCGGCGAGCAGCGCCGACACCTGCACCGGGTTGAGCCGGGCGGCCTGGTCGTCGTACAGGCCGGGCAGCCCGCCGAGGACGCCCTTGCCGTACGGCAGCAGCGCGAGGCCGAGCAGCGCCCCGATCGTGGCGACGCCCCAGCAGAGCCCGAGGGCCTGCCAGAGGGCGATGCCGGTGCGCGGCGTCCGCCACGTCCACCGGGCCCGGGACAGCAGATGCGCCCCGCCGACGGTCCCCAGGGAGATCAATGCGAGCAGGGCGGTGCCGGTCATGCCGGTGGTTCCTTGCTCGTGAGACCCGCGAGGGTCTCCCGGATCACGTCGATCTCGTCCCGCGACACCGACCGGACGAAGTGGGCGAGCGCCGCGTCGCGGTCGCCCGTCTCGTTCAGCGCGCCCAGCATCAGCTCGGTCACGTACATCTCGCGGCTCGCCATCGGGTGGTACCGCCATGCGCGGCCGTCGCGCTCGCGTTCGAGGAAGCCCTTCTTGGCGAGCCTGTCCAGCACCGTCATGACGGTGGTGTGCGCGAGGTCACGGTCGCCGGCGAGCGCACGGCTCACGTCACGGGCGGTCGCGGCCTGGTGACCGGCGTCCTCCCGCGCCCACAGAACCTCCATGACCGTGCGTTCGAGCTCTCCCAGACCCTTCACGCCAGCCAGATTATCCGACCGCGGCGAAGGTCACCACGTCAGGTAGTACTACCGCCCGTAGGGGGCGCCACCAGACCCATCTCATAGGCGGTGATCACGAGCTGGACGCGGTCGCGGGCGTCCAGCTTGGCGAGCAGCCGCGCCACATGCGCCTTCGCCGTCGCCACGCTGATGAACAGCTCCCCGGCGATCTCATGGTTGGACATGCCGCGTCCGACGAGCGTCAGCACCTCGCGTTCCCTTTCGGTGATGCCGCCGGGGGGACGACGTGTGGCCGCGACCGCCGGCTCGGGGGCGGGCGGGCCCTCCGGGCGTGCGGCGAACTCCTCGATCAGCCGGCGCGTGACGCTCGGCGCGATCAGCGCATCGCCGCCCGCGACGACGCGGATCGCCGACAGGATCTCCTCCAGCGCCATGTCCTTCACCAGGAAGCCGCTGGCGCCTGCCCGCAGCGCCCCGTACACGTAGTCGTCGTCGTCGAACGTGGTCAGCATCAGCACACGCGCCGCCGTGATCCGCCGGGTGGCCTCGATGCCGTCCATGCCGGGCATGCGGATGTCCATCACGACCACGTCGGGGTGGACGTCCTCGACCAGCCGGACGGCCTCCGCTCCCGTCCCGGCCTCCCCGACGATCTCCAGGTCCGGGGTGTCGGCGACGAGCACGCGCAACCCGGCGCGGATCAACGGCTGGTCGTCCGCCAGGACGACCCTGATCGTCATCGGACCGCCGCCGGCAGGGGGATCCGCGCCGCCACACGGAACCCGCCTCCGGGACGCGGACCGGCGGTGAAGTCGCCGCGCAGCAGACCCACGCGCTCCCGCATCCCCGCGATCCCGTATCCGGTGCCGACGACACCGCCATGCCCGTCGTCGTCGATCTCGATGGACAACTCCTCGTCCCGGTAGTCGACGGTGACCCGGCATTCGTCCGTGCCCGCGTGGCGGACGACGTTCGTCACCGCCTCCTGGACGATCCGGTACGCGGACAGGTCGACGTCCGGCGGCAACGGCCTCCGCTCACCCCGCCTGCTCATGCCGACCTTCACTCCGGCGTCCTTCGCCGCCTCGGCCAGCCGGTCGAGATCGTCCAGGCCGGGGGCGGGGCCGAGCGGCGCGGAGTCCGGGTCGTCCCTGCGCAGAGCGGTGAGCATCCTTCTCAACCCGGACAGCGTTTCGCGGCTGGTGACCTCGATGGCGTTCAGCGCGTTCCGCGCCTCCACCGGCTGGGTGTCGATCACCCGTCCGCCGACGCCCGCCTGGATGGCGATGATGCCGATGCTGTGCGCGACCATGTCGTGCAGCTCACGCGCGATCCGGAGCCGCTCGGCGCTGACGGCCTGCGCCGTGGCCTGCTCCCGTAGCGACTCGGCATGCGCCCGCCGCACCCGGACCGAATTCCCTGCCATCCAGGTGACGGCCATCGCCAGAACCACGGTGAGGATCAAGATGTCGATCGTCGCCGAAATGTTCGCGGACAGGAACGCGAGGGCGGAAAGCAACTGCAGGGCGAGCGTCACGACGGCGACGGTCACCGAGATCCGGCGCCGGCGGCTCGCCGCGATGTAGCCGACACCGAGATCGGTGATCAGGACCAGCAGGCCGGCGACGACCCCGTTCTGCATCTGCACGAGGGCGACGATCCAGGCGAAGAGCAGTATCCCGTGGGCGGGCAGCGGATGCCGCAGGAGGAGAGCCCCGGCCATCACCGTGAGCACCGCCGACGCGAGGACTTCATAAGCGACGAAGTTGCCTGTCCCCTTCGTCACCGTCGCGAAGAGGACGAACGGGTAGACGACGGCCGCGAACCACAGCAGGGCCGTCCAGGTGACGCGGCGCACTCGGCCCACTCGGCTCAGCGGCAAGGCGGACATGCGCCGATCGTAACCGCCGCCCCCTTACCGGCACATTGGCCCACAGGCGTAATCCCGTGGGCCACACGCGCCCTTGGCGAATGTGTCCGATGGCCCGATGCCCACCGGACATGGCCGACTCCACCGTTATTCGCATGAAGCGCTGGCTGATACCCCTCCTGACGATCGAAGTTCTCGGAATCGTGGTCTTCTCCCTCACCTACGATTCACTGGACTTTCGTATCTACTGGCTCGGCGGGAACGCCGTGACGGACGGCACGCGCCTTTATGACGAGCAGCTCGCAGCCCACTGGTACACGAACACGCCGTTCATGGCCACGCTGTTCACCGTCCTGGCCGCCCTGCCCCTCACCCTCGCCCGCCTGCTGTGGCAACTCGCCTCGCTGGCCGCATTCACATGGGCTTGCGCGACCACTCTGAAACTGACCGGCCGCAGCGTCCCCCTCAAAGCCGCGGTGGCCGGCGGCCTGCTTCTGGCACCGGTATGGCACACGTTCTTCCAGGGGCAGGTCAACCTGTTCCTGCTCGCCCTCGTCCTCGCCGACATTCACCGGGTCGCTCAGGGCCGTTCCGCAGGAATCGGCATCGGCATCGCAACGGCGATCAAGCTGACACCGGGCATCTTCATCGTTCTTCTCCTCGTGACGAGACGAACGAAGGACGCCTTCACGGCCGCCGCGACCTTCGCCGTCTGCACCCTCCTGGCGTACGCCATCGCACCGGACGCGTCCCGCCTCTACTGGCTCCACACCTTCTACGACGCCTCCCGCGTGGGCGTCCCGTACATCAGCAACCAGTCCCCGTTGGGCGCACTCACCCGCCTCCTGAGAGGGACGGCCGAGGTCGGCGACTGGTACACGGCCATCCCAGCGGCCATCGGTATCGCCGGACTCCTGATAGCGGCCGCATGGGCAAGGCGCGGCGACTGGCCGGCCGCCATCGCCGTAACGGGCGCGACCGGCCTCCTGGTTTCGCCCATCTCATGGGCGCACCACTGGGTGTGGATCATCCCGGCCCTGGCCGTGCTGGTTCGCAACGGCAACCGAACCATCGCCGTTTGCGGCTACATCCTGTTCGCCCTGTCCCCCATGTGGTGGACACCGTTCAACGCCGACCCGCTCCGCTTCAGCCCGCACCTCCTCCTGGTCCCCGTCGCGAACTGCTACCTGCTGACCGGCCTCTTCTTCCTGGCCCACATGGCACTCCGCCTCCGCCGGGACGCGTCCACCACCACGACCGCTTCCCGGCCTGCCGCGCTCATTGACGTGGCGTCCAATCGGAGTGAGGCTGACCCGGAGGGCGACCGGATGACAAGGGCGACCGGGTGACATGAGGGGGCCTGGTCTCGTGCCGTACCGACGTCTGGCAGGAGTTCCTGGAACGGCGGGACTCCCGTGGCTTCTCCCGCGAGCAGATCATCGCGAACGCGAAGCCGCCAAAGCCGAACGTCTCGCCCCCGCCATCGAGGCCGCCCTCGGCCGCCGCGAACCGCAGACGCGAATCCCGCGTCCCTGCTCATGGACGGCCGCCTCGAACTGCGCGGCGACTTCGAACTGGCACCGCGCCTCAGCGAAATGTTCGGCGGCCCGTCCCCCTACTGACTTTGGGGTGTCCGTGGTCCCCCGGCCTCCACGGCCACCGCACAGTGGGACGTCGTCACCCGCACCCAGGTTCGCGCTCCCCTGGAAAAGATCGATCACGAGTACGCCCAAGCTGAGCTGCATTATCTGGCGGACGGGCGTCCGGCGATGAGGTCGCTCAGCCGATCGCCGAGGCGCTGCACGGGCAGCCGGTACCGGCGTTCACGGACCCGTGCCCGCCGCTCCTTCCGTGAATCGGGCGAGTACCGGCGCCGGGCCCAGGGCGAGTCAGGCCGGGCCAGGCGGACGGCCCCGACCAGCGCGATCACCCCGACGAACAACCCGATGACCCCCGTCCATATCTTGCCCTTGAGCAAGGCGATCACGGCCACGCACGCGTCGAACACGAGAACGAGCATGATGCTCCACAACCCGTCCCCCGCGACCTCGTCCACGCCCAGCGGCCGCAGGCCCAGCAACATCAACCCGCACAGGGCGATCGTGATGAACACGACCTCGACCGACAGCCGGCCCTGATCGCTCCAGTAGACGTCCCGCAGGTAGAGCACCAGCGCGAACTCGTCCAGCACGAGAGCGGCGCCGACCCCGAAGAGCGCCGCGGTCACCGCCGCCCACCCGGACGTTCCGTCCTCGATGGCCAGCCCGCCGACCCCGCCGACGATCATGAACACCAGGCCGAACACCGCGTGATGAATATGCTGCCCGCCCGGCGTGACGTTCCCCGGCCACCAGCGCACCTGCCGCCGGATCATCCGCACGCTGAACCGGATGAACAGGAATCCGGCGATGAACGCGGCAAAGAAGCAGAACAGCCGAAGCCGCCCGGTGTCCGCAATCTCCCGCACGAACCACTCATTCACAACGGAGGCATTCCCGCCGCCGGGCAAGAGCAGGTCAGCCCGGCCCCAACGGTTCCCTACCGAACGTCAGAGGCGGCCGCCGGGTTCAGGTGGGGCCGGAGACCAGGTCCGGTTCGGGGCGGGGGGGTTCGGGCGCGGCGGGGCAGCAGGAGAGGGGTCGTCAGGATGAGGAGGCCGGCCAGCACGATCGCGGTGCGGGGGGTGGTGATGGCGGCGAGCAGTCCCCAGAGTGCGATCAGGGCCGCGGCGGCGGCGTTGTTGGTGACCGACCATGCGGTCAGGGTGCGGGCGACCCGGTCCGGCGGGGTCTGGTGGAGGCGGAAGGTGGCGTACAGCGGGTTGAACACGCCCACGCTGGTGATCAGGCCGAGTTCGACGGTGATGACGAGCACGAGGCCGGTGACGCCGGGGTGGACGAAGGCCAGCCCGAGCAGCCAGCACGCGCGCAGCGCGCCGGCGGTGAGCATGACCGTGTGCTGGTCGAACCGTGTGACGAGCCGGGGCGCCAGGCGTGAGCCGATGAGGCCGCCGACGCAGGGGACCCCGAACGCCAGGCCGTACTGCCACGGGGCGAACCCGAGGCCGCCGAGCATGAGGACGGCCAGCAGCGGCGCGGTCGCGAGGATCAGGCCGTTGACGAGGATCGTGTTGAGCAGCAGCGGGCGCAGCGTCGGATGGGTCAGGATGAACCGCCATCCTTCGAGGAGGTCGCCGGCTCGGAACCGGGGTGCACCGGTCCGGGAGGGGCGTGCTTCCTTTCCGCCGATCGCGCGGACGGCCGCGGCGGACAGCAGGTAGCTCGCCGCATCGGCCAGCACGGTCGTCACCGGGCCGAACAGGCCGATCGCGGCCCCGCCGAGGGGTGGCCCGAGCATGGTGGCGGTCCAGGTCGTGGACTCGAACCGTCCGTTGGCGACGAGCAGGTCACCGGGCGGGACGAGCGCTTTCAGGAAGGCCCCGCTCGCCGCCCTGAAGGCGATGCCGGACGCGGCGACGATGACGGACACGAGGAGGAGATGGACGAAGGTGAGGCGGCCGAGCGCGAAGGCGGTGGGGACGCTCAGCAACGCCGCGAACCGGATCAGGTCCATCGCGATCATCACGCGCCGTTTGCGGCTGTACTCCACCCAGGGGCCGAGCAGCACCGCGACCGCCGCGCCCGCCGCCAGGCCCGCGGCCGACAGCAGGGACACCTCCGCCGGTCCGGCGTCCAGCACGAGGATCGCGATCAGAGGGAACGCGTCGAGCGCGAACCAGGTACCGAGCGTGCTGGCCGCGTACGCGGTCCAGAGCCACCCGAACCGCCGGCCCAGCGACCGTGTGCCCACCTTGCCCCGCCCCCGCCGTTGCCGACAACCTCACGTTGATCGACGTGACCGTAGCCAGCAGGGCTTCCCGGGATCAAACAACTCGGTCGAGGGTGAGCTACAACGGTTCGTTGTAGGTCCGGGGTTTCCGCCGTGTGGGTCTAGGGTTCTGCCCCGTGAATCTCGACGCCGTCCGCACGTTCGTCGCCGTCGCGGACGCGGGGCGCTTCCAGGACGCCGCCGCAGATCTGTCGATCACCCAGCAGGCCGTCTCCAAGCGGATCGCCGTGCTGGAGAAGGACCTCGGCGTGCGGCTGTTCACCCGCACCGCGCGCGGGGCCGAGCTCACCATCGACGGGCAGGCGTTCCTCCCGCACGCCCGCGACCTCCTGCGCGCCGAAGAGCGGGCGGCCGCGTCCGTGCGGCCGGGCCGCCGTGCGCTGCGCGTCGACGTGATCGGGCGGCAGCTCGCACCGGCGGGTCTGCTCCGCGGCTTCCACCGCGCGCATCCGGAGATCGAACTCGATGTCGTGACCCTCTTCGACGCGGGCGCGGCGATCGCGGCCGTCCAGGCGGGGACGATCGACGCGTCCTTCCGCGCCGTCGCCGTGCCCGCACGGCTCCTCCCCGGCGCCGTCGAAACCGCGCGGGTCTCGGATGAGGCGATCCAGCTCCTCACCGGGCCGGCCCACCCGTTCGCGGCCGCCCGCGCGGTCACGCCCGCCGAACTCGCCGGGCACCGGATCTGGATGCCCGGCCTCATACCCGGAACCGAGTGGGCCGCCTACTACGGTGAACTCGCCGCCGCGTTCGGGCTGACCATCGATCGCGTCGGCCCCGGCTTCAACACCGAGCCCCTCCTGGACGTGATCGCCGGCTCTCCGGAGGTGGCGACCCTCGTCGGCGAGCAGACCCGGCTGCTGTGGCCCGCCGACTACGGCTTGCGGCGCGTGACCGTCCATGACCCGACGCCGGTTTATCCGCACTCGCTGATCTGGCGCGGCGACAACCCGCACCCGGCGCTCGGTTCACTCCGCGACCACCTGAGCTCCACGCGGCCCGGCCATCGCGGCACCGTCACCTGGGCGCCGGATTGGGCCGGCATTCCCGGTCACGCGTTTCAGCCGGGCGGTGGACGAACGTGAGGGCGGACGGGCGCTCAGTTGCCCAGGGAGCGGAGTTTCTCCGTCAGGGTGGGGCGTAGCTTCTTCAGGCACAGCGCCGGCAGGTAGGCGCCGTCGCTCGTCATGAAGTGGGTGGCCTCGGCGGGGCATTCCTTCTCGGCCGCCACGCGGCCGACGACCTTGGCGACGGCCTGGGGGCCGCCGCAGTCGGCCTTCTCCGGGCCGCCGATCTTGAAGGAGGGGTCGCCGATGCAGTCGCCGGTGGCCAGGACGCCGCCGCCCGCGCCGAGGCACAGGACCGGGCGCGTGACCTCTCCGCCGCCGAAGGACCGCATCTTCATCGTCTCCAGCGTCTTCGCCGGGCAGGACTGCTCCGTGTCGACCCGGGCGATCACCTTGCCGTACCACTTCGAGCCGGAGCAGGGCGCCTCCTTGCCGAAGCCGACGGAGCCGCCGCTGACGCAGTCGCCCGCGGAGAGCAGCGCGCCGCCCGCGCCCGGGTCGCCCGGGTGCGGGCCCTTGACGTTGCGGACGCACGCCTCGAAGTAGTGCTTGTCGCCGGTCTTGACCGTGACGTTGGTGACGCCGTCGGTTCCGGCGGGGCAGTCGGGCTGGGCCTGCGCGCCGAACCGGTAGGCGGTGGCCTCCCCCTCGCCCGTGACCTTGAGCACCTTGGCCTTGGCCTCGGAGTCATCGCACCGCACTCGTTCACTGGCCGGGACCTTGTTGCCGGCGTCCATCCCGAAGCCGGCGTCGACGCACTGCTCGGCCTTGAGCGGGCCGGTGGGGCCGAGCGCGCTGAAGTTGGCGATGCCGACGGCCGCGACCAGGAGCAGCGCCAGGACGCCTACGCCCACCAGCACGAGCTTCGGGGGCTTCTTGACGGGCGGCGGGGCGGGGGCGCCCGGCGGGGGGAGGGGAAGCGGCGGCTGCCCCTGCCGGTCCGGTGTCTGGCCGTACACGTCCGCGACCTCCTGATCATGGTGAGGATTGAGACGGTATCGGCAGGCACGTATAAAGGCAGCCTGTTGATCATTCCGTGACGAGCCTGGGGACGCGCCCAGGGGCGGGGCCGGATCCGCGCGTCGTCGTGCGTGACGGGCGCTAGGTGAGGAGGTTGGGCGGGGATTCCAGGGCCGTGAGTTCGATGCCGGGGGCGTCCAGGACGACGTCGCCCGCGACGTGCACCGCTTCGACTTCGCCCGTGGACAGGTCCGTGACGTCGTACCGCGTGACCGGAAGCGGTGCGGCATCGGTTTCGTAGGTCGACGTTCCGGCCCGGTGCCATCGCCACGTGGCCGTCAGCGGCGCAAGGGACGGGCCGCTCAACCGGACGAGGCGGACGTCCGTCTCCGCGTCCTCGTCCAGGTCCAGAGAGCGCGCGACCGCGATGAGGAAGCCGGGCGAGTCGGATATGAAGCCGGCCGCCCGTTCGGTGTGTTCGGTGCCCGTCTCACCGGCCGCGCGCACCCAGGCGACCTCGGGGCCCGTGACACCGCCCCGGAGCCACCAGGTCGATGTGACGAGTTCGAGGCGGATCTGGCGCCAGCGCGCGTCCACGACCAGGTCCACGCGGACGCCGTCCGAGCGCTGGGACGTGTAACGCCAGCCGCCGGGGCCCGGAGCGCACTGGAAGCGCTCCTCAAGCTCCTCGTCCAGGTGGAGGTAGGCGCCGGCGGGCATCGGCTCAGGATCCGATGCGCCAGGAGTGCAGGTAGTCCTCCTGGTCTTCGGTCAGCAGGTCGATGGAGATGGACATCGACGCCAGCTTGAGGCGCGCCACCTCCGTGTCGATCTCCTTCGGGACGTCGTGGACGGCCGTGGCCAGCGTCGAGTGGGCGGTGGCGAGCCACGCGCAGGTGAGGGCCTGGTCGGCGAACGACATGTCCATCACGGCGGCCGGATGCCCCTCGGCGGCGGCCAGGTTGACCAGGCGCCCCTCGGCGAGGAGGACGAGGCGGCGCCCATCGGCCAGGACGTACTCGTCGGCCTGCGGGCGGACGCCGCGGTGGACTTCGACGGCCATCTCGGCCAGGGCGCGGACGTCGATCTCGACGTCGAAATGCCCGGAGTTGGCGAGGATCGCGCCGTCCTTCATCACCGCGAGGTGGTCGCGGTTCACGACGTCGCGGTTGCCCGTGACCGTGATGAACACGTCGCCGTCGGCGGCGGCCTCCGACATGGGCTGGACGGAGAAGCCCTGCAGGGCCGCGTCCAGGGCCTTGACCGGGTCGATCTCGGTGACGACGACACGGGCGCCCAGGCCGCGTGCCCGCTCGGCCAGGCCGCGGCCGCAGTAACCGAAGCCCGCGATGACGATCGTCTTACCGGCCAGGAGCGTGTTCGTCGCGCGGATGATGCCGTCCAGGGTCGACTGGCCGGTGCCGTACCGGTTGTCGAACATGTGCTTGGTGTCGGTGTCGTTGACCGCGACCATCGGGAAACGAAGCGCGCCTTCGAAAGCCATCTGATGCAGGCGGATGACACCCGTCGTCGTCTGCTCGCAACCCGCCTTGACCGTGCCGAGCAGATCGGTGCGGTCGATGTGCAACGTGTTGACCAGGTCGCAACCGTCGTCCAGGACGAGGTCGGGCCGGGTCTCCAACGCCTGGTGAATGTGGGCGTAGTAGCCCTCACGGTCGATGCCCGCCCGCGCGAAGACCTCCGCCCCGTACTCCTGGACGAGTGCGGCGGCCGTGTCGTCCTGGGTGGACAGCGGGTTGGACGCGGCGAGTGCGACGCTCGCGCCGCCCGCCTGGAGAGTGCGGATCAGCCCGGCGGTCTCGGTGGTGATGTGCATGCACGCCGCGACCTTCAGCCCGTCCAGTGGACGCTCGTCAGCGAACCGGTCACGGATCTGCCGCAGGACGGGCATGCTCCGGTCGGCCCACTCGATCCGCTTGACGCCCTCATACGCCAGCGAGGCGTCCGCGATATCGCTCATCAACCCCCCTCAATGCACGAACCGCCGCACCACCCACACGACAACACCAGCCGACACACCAGCCACGCGGCGACCCGAACCGTCGCGATTGCGTCCGAAGGCAGGCTTCGAGCCTGCGAGAACCTGATCGCGCAGCGAGCCGCCAGGCGAGCCGGAGCGATGCAGCAATCGCACGCGTTGTTCCGGCTCCGGGCGCCCTCAGCGCCCGGAGCCGGAACAACGCAATGAACTCAGTAACGGTAGTGGTCGGGCTTGTAGGGGCCTTCGACGTGGACGCCGATGTAGGAGGCCTGCTCCTTGGTCAGCTCGGTGAGCTTGACGCCGAGCGCGTCCAGGTGGAGGCGGGCGACCTTCTCGTCGAGGTGCTTCGGCAGGACGTACACGTCGACCGGGTACTCGTCGGTCTTGGTGAACAGCTCGATCTGCGCGATGACCTGGTTGGTGAAGGAGTTGGACATCACGAACGAGGGGTGGCCGGTGGCGCAGCCCAGGTTCATGAGGCGGCCCTCGGCGAGGACGAGGATGGAGTGGCCGTCGGGGAAGCGCCACTCGGCGACCTGCGGCTTGATCTCGATCTTCTCGATGCCGGGGGTCTTGGCGAGGCCGGCCATGTCGATCTCGTTGTCGAAGTGCCCGATGTTGGACACGATCGCCTGGTGCTTCATCCGGCCCATGTGCTCGGCCGTGATGATGTTGAAGTTGCCGGTGGTCGTCACGAAGATGTCGGCGATGTCGACGACGTCGTCCAGGGTGGTGACCTGGAAGCCGTCCATCGCGGCCTGCAGCGCGCAGATCGGGTCGATCTCGGTGACGATCACGCGGGCGCCCTGGCCGCGGAGCGCGTCGGCGCAGCCCTTGCCGACGTCGCCGTAGCCGCACACGACCGCGACCTTGCCGCCGATCAGCACGTCGGTGGCGCGGTTCAGGCCGTCGATCACCGAGTGCCGGCAGCCGTACTTGTTGTCGAACTTCGACTTGGTGACCGAGTCGTTGACGTTGATCGCCGGGAAGGCGAGGGTGCCGGCCTTCGCCATCTCGTAGAGGCGGTGGACGCCGGTCGTGGTCTCCTCGGTGACGCCCTTGATCTCGGCGGCGGTCGCGGTCCAGCGGCCGGGCTTGTCGGCGATGGTGCGGCGGAGGGTGTCGAGGATGACGCCCCATTCCTCGGGGTCCTCGGCGGTGGCGGTCGGGACGGCGCCCGCCTTCTCGTACTCGGCGCCCTTGAGGACCAGCATGGTGGCGTCGCCGCCGTCGTCCAGGATCATGTTCGGGCCGCTGCCGGCCTCGCCGTCGGCCCCCGGCCATTGCAGGGCCTGGTCGGTGCACCACCAGTACTCTTCGAGAGTCTCGCCCTTCCAGGCGAACACCGGAACGCCCTGCGGGTCGTCGGCGGTGCCGTTCTTGCCGACGACGACCGCGGCGGCCGCGTGGTCCTGGGTGGAGAAGATGTTGCAGGACACCCAGCGGACGTCGGCGCCGAGGTCCACCAGCGTCTCGATCAGGACGGCCGTCTGGATGGTCATGTGCAGCGAGCCCATGATCTTCGCGCCGCGCAGCGGCTGGGCGGCGGCGTACTCCTCGCGTACCGCCATCAGGCCCGGCATCTCGTGCTCGGCGAGCCGGATCTCCCGGCGCCCGAAATCGGCCAGCGAAAGGTCGGCGACCTTGTAGTCCATGCTTTCGTTGCTCCCTTGGTGGTGGCGGGTCCGCGGGGTGCGGGGTCGGTGGTGCGGGGTCGGTGGTGCGGGGTCGGTGCGCAATCCTCGTGTGGACGTGGGGCGTCAACGCGTGAGTCTACGGTCGGCGGGCACCGCCTGGCACGACCGGGGGCGACTTCCTGACACAAATTTGTCAGAATTGGCCCCATGCGCATCACGGAGGCCGCCCGGCGGCTCGGTACGTCACCCCGCATGCTCCGCTACCGCGAGGCCCTCGGGCTGCTGCCGGCCACCCGGGAGGCGGTCTCCGGCAGCGGCCGCGCCGGCGGCCACCGCCAGTTCGGCGACGCCGAGCTCCGTGCCGTCGCGCTCGCCCTCGCGCTGGAGAAGCGCTACGACATCGGCCCCGCCGAGCTGGCGTTCGGGTTGCGCGTCCTGGCCGAACCCCAGGTGCAGGCGCACGTGCGGGAGCTGGGCGAACGCATCGGACGGCTGTCCGCGCCGCCCACCCGCGCACTCGACTTCGAGAAGGAGAAGGCCATGCGCCTACTCCGCCGGCGGTAGGGCGCGGGCCGAAATCGCGATCGGCCGGGCCGGGACGGCGATCAACACGCGTTCTCGCCGGGGACGACGACGCCGGACTCGTAGGCGAGCATGACGGCCTGGGCCCGGTCGCGCAGGCCGAGCTTGGTGAAGACCCGCGCGACGTGCGTCTTGACGGTGTGCTCGCTGACGACCAGCCGCTCCGCGATCTCGCCGTTGGACAACCCGCCCGCGATGAGGACGAGCACCTCCGACTCGCGGGCGGTCAGCGTGGACAGCTCCGACGGCGCCTGCGGCCGGTTGCGCCGCTGCTTGGTGAACTCGCGGATGAGCCGTCCGGTGACCTGCGGGGCGAGCAGCGAGTCGCCGCGGGCCACCACCCGGACGGCGGAGACGAGCTCGTCCGCCGTCGCGTCCTTCAGCAGGAAGCCGCTCGCGCCGACGGCGAGCGCCTCGTAGACGTACTCGTCCACGTCGAACGTCGTGAGCACCAGTACCCGGACGCCCTCCGCCCCGGGCAGCGCGAGAATGCGGCGGGTGGCCTCGATGCCGTCCATGCCGGGCATCCGGATGTCCATGACGACGACGTCGGGGCGGCTGCGCTGGGCGATCCGGACCGCTTCGCGCCCGTCGCCGGCCTCGCCGATGACGGTGATGTCGTCCTGCGCGGCGAGCAGGGCGGCGAACCCCGCCCGCACGATCGTCTGGTCGTCGACGATCAGAACATTGATCACCGTTGCCGCCTCACGGGCTCAGCGGCCACCCGGGGGCGCCTCGGAACCGTGTCCACGGGTCGAATTCCCCTCCCTCGTCAGCGGAAGCTCGGCCTCCACCAGGAACCCGCCCTCGGCGGCCGGGCCGGCGGAGAACCGTCCGCCCAGCATCGTCGCACGTTCCCGCATCCCGACGAGCCCGTGTCCGCCACCGGACTCCGGCGCCTCCAGCCGGGTGCGTCCGAGGTCCGCGGACGTCTGGCCCGCGGGGTCCACTATCGCGGTACGGGAGGCGGGGTCGTCGCGGTTCAGGACCCTCGTCGGCGCGGACGCGCCCCGCCCCTCCGGCCCGTGCCCCCGCGGTCCCTGCCCCGCCCGGTCCTGCGCGGGAGGTCCGCTGTCGCGGACGCGGACGGCCAGGCGGTCCGGCAGGAACATCAGGTCGACGTGCACTCCGGAGCCGGGAGCGTGCCGCCTCGCGTTCGTCAGCGCCTCCTGGACGATCCGGTACGCCGACAGCTCCACCGTCGTGGACAGCGCGCGCGGGTCGCCGTGCACGGCGAGGTCGACGCGGCCGCCGGCGCCGCGGTGCTGCTCGATCAGGTCGGGCAGCCGGTCCAGGCGCGGCTGCGGCGAGTTGGCCGCCTCCGGCTCCGGCGCGGCGTCCGCGCGCAGGACGCTGAGCAGCCGCCGCATCTCCACCAGCGCGTCCCGCGCCGTCTTGGCGATCTCGGTGTAGCCGGCGCGGGCCTCGGGCGACAGGTCGTCCATCGTGTACGGGGCCGTCTCCGCCTGCACCGCGATCATGGAGACGGAGTGCGCGACGACGTCGTGCAGCTCGCGGGCGATGCGGGCGCGTTCCCGCATCACCGCCTGCTCCCGCTGGACGGCGGTGAGCCGGGTGAGGGTCTCGTTGGTGCGTTCGGCGGCCTCCGCCTCGGTCCGTCCGGCCGACTCCACGACGCGCCGCGCGTCCCCGAGGCCGATCGCGGCGAGGACGGCGATGAACGCGGCCGGCCACGGGATGTCGTCCAGCGTGTCCGCCGCCAGATAGACGACCGCGAGCGTCGCCACGCTGCCGACCGCGAGGACGCCGGTGGACTGGCGGGGCAGCTGCCGTCCCAGCGCGTACAGCGTGTAGAGGGCCGCGAAACCGGTGGTGATCAGCACGATTTCGCCGGTGAGCAGGTTCGCGGCGACCGCGCCGAGGACCACGGCCGCGACGGGGCGCAGGTTCTCCCGGCGCCAGACCAGCGGGAGCGTCGCCGCGAGCGCGAACCCGGCCGCGAGGCTGATCGGCGAGCCGGCGCGCGGCGCCAGTTCGCCGAGGGCGGCGATGGTGAGGGCGAGACCGGTCAGCGGGGCGAAGTACCAGGAGCCGGCGATCTCCCGCCACGTGTTGATCCACCGGGGCAGCGGCGCCGTCGCCTCCGCGGGGCCGGCGGGCGCTCCGGGGGCACCGGGCATGCCGGGGGACGGGCGGCGTCCCATGCCGCCGTTCAGCCGCACGGCGAGCCGGTCGGCCAGGGGGCGCAGCAGGGTGCCGATGCCGGTCAGTATCCACAGCAGCAGTTGCCCCACACCCGCCACGATCCGGCCGGACAGCCGCCACGCGTGGTGCGCGAGCGCCGGGCCGAACCCCGCGGGGTCGGGTCCGGTCCGGGCCTTGTCGTCGTCGGAGGTCACCCCTCAATAGTGACCGCTGGGGCGTGCGCTTTCCTCACCGCGCGGATGTATGCGGGCGGCGCGAGTCCACCTGGAGTACCACGCGCGTTCCCTCCCTGAGGGGGACGTGCCGGAGAGCGGCGCGAACGTAGTGTCTTAACCGTGACCGCGACGGTGGCCGAGCCGGCGTAGGAGTTTTCGGCAAGGCCACCGCGGTCACACCAGAACCGCCCGGTTTCAGGGGTCCGGGCGGGGAGTCATGGGAGCACCTCGCCGGACGGCCGTGGCATGAGCCTCTTCGGAGGCACTCGCCGGTGTCGCCTGGGCTGGGGTCGACCGGCACGGCGGCGGCCGCCCGGCGAGGGGTCCCATGTTCTTCAGCACGCCTGTTCTTTCAAGCTGTCTTTCAGGACGACGCGGGGCTCTCCGGCGTCGTCGCCTCCGCGTCCGGCTCCTGCGCGTCCGGCTCCTGCGCGTCCGGCTCCTGCGCGTCCGGCTCCTGCGCGTCCGGCTCCTGCGGGCTCGTCGCCTCCGGGCTGTCGGCGGGAGCCGGGACGCTCTTGGTCGAGGGCTCGTTCAGCGCCGGCTCCAGGTAGATCAGCTTCGCCTCCGGGATCCGCGCCCGGATCCGGGCCTCGGCCGCGTCGATGCCCCGCGCCACGTCCGCGGCCGTGTCGTCATGGCTGACGGCGATCTTGGCGGCGATCAGCAGTTCCTCCGGGCCCATGTACTGGGTGCGGATGTGGACGAGATGATCGACCTGGTCCACCGACTCCAGCGCCTCGATGATCTGCCGCTCGGTGGCGGGATCGGCGCCCTCGCCGATCAGGAGGCTCTTGGTCTCGAACGCCAGGATCGCCGCGACCACGGCGAGCAGCACGCCGATCGCGATGGTGCCGACGCCGTCCCACACGCCGTCGCCGGTGGCCACGGCCATCGAGACGCCGAACAGCGCGAGGAACAGGCCGACGAGGGCGGCGAGGTCCTCCAGCAGCACCACCGGCAGCTCGGGGGCCTTGGCGCGGCGGATGAACTCCCACCAGGACTGGTCGCCGCGGACCCGGTTCGACTCCTTGATCGCGGTGCGGAAGGAGAAGACCTCCATGAGGATCGCGATGATCAGCACCCCGAACGCCCAGCCCGCGGACTTGATCTCCTCCGGGTGGGAGATCTTGTGGTAACCCTCGTACAGCGAGAAGACCGCACCGACGGTGAACAGGACGACCGCGACGACGAACGCGTAGAAGTAGCGCTCACGCCCGTATCCGAACTGGTGCTGCTGCGTGCGGTCGCGCTTGGAGCGCTTGCCGCCCACCAGCAGCAGGCCCTGGTTCCCCGAGTCCGCCATCGAGTGGATCGACTCGGCGAGCATCGACGACGAACCCGTGAACGCGAACGCGACGAACTTCGACACCGCGATCCCGAGGTTGGCGGCCAGCGCGGCGACGATGGCCTTCGTTCCGCCCTCAGCACTCATCTTTAGGAGATCCTTGCTTTGAGTTCTTGAATGGCCGGCACCGGAGTGGGGTCCACGCCCAGCGCGATAGCCAAGTAAACCGTGACATAGTCCGCCATCGCGATCAGGGTGGCGATTCTTTCCAGCGGATGTTCGCCCCCGGCCCGGATCTCCGTCACCGCCACACCCCGGTCGCGGGCCATGCCGGCGGACGCCTCGCACCGCTTGCGCACCTGCGGATGCTCTTCCACGTCCCGCATGAGGACCAGGTGCAGGCCGTGCTCCGGATCGTCCGTACGGTCACGGAAGAAATAGTCGTCGTCCGGGGGCGTGGGGGGCGACCCCCACGATGACCCGTCCGGGTCCGCCGGGGAGCCGCCCCGGGCGAAGAAGCCGTCGAACGCCATCACCTGGTTGTGGTCCGCCTCGGGAACCTCGCCGAAGACGCCCGGGTACTTGGCGTTCTCGTTGAGCTGGCAGCACAGCCGGTAGGCCGCCGTCCCGGCGAGCGCCGACGACCCCCACACCAGCGGCACGTCGCCCGCCAGATCGAGTGCGATCCGCTTGGCCGGGTTGACGAACGGCTCGCTGGACGGACGGCACCGGTGTGCGACGTCCTCCAGCAGGACGGCGGTGGACTCCAGCACCGCGTCGGACACGTCCGCCAGGCCCAGTGCGCGGACGGCGAGGATCAGCGGGATCGTCAGGCCCCACAGCGTCGACCGCGGCTGGCCCGCCGACCGCACCGGCACGAACATCCCGCGGCTTCTGTCGGACAGGCCCGCGAGCGGCGAGCCGGCACCGCCGACGAACAGCAGCCTGCATCCCCGGCGGGCGGCCTCCGCGGCGACCTCAAGGGTCTCCTCCGTCTCCCCCGAGCACGACACCGCGATGACGAGGTCGGCGGCGCCCACCCAGCCGGGCAGCCGGTAGCCGCGTACCGTCGTCACCGGGACCGCGCAGCCCACCCCGCACACGGCGGCGAGGACGTCGCCCGACAGGCCCGAGCCGCCCATGCCGGCGACCACGATCGCGCGCGGCCTGCCGTCCTCGGCGAGCCCGGCGACGCCCGCCTCGGCCGCAGCCCGCTGCGCCTCCCGCACCTGCGCCGCCGACGACGCGACCTGCCGCAGCATCCCGCCGGGATCGGCCGCCTCGGCCGCCGCCCCGTCCTCCAGCCGCGAAGGGTCCGGCCCGTCTGTCACGGGGCGGGCGTCCTGGCCTCGTCGACCAGCAGGACGGGGATGTCGTCGCGGACGGGGTAGGCGTAGCGGCACGAGCCGGTGCACACCAGTTCGGCGGCGTCGTCGTCGGCACGGAGGTCGCCGCCGCAGTTGGGGCAGGCGAGGATCTCCAGGAGCCAGGGTTCGAGCTTCATCGTCATCGCAGCGTCACTTTCCTCAGCAGTCATTTCCGGCCGGTCGGTTCCCCGGCCGGTCACTTCTCCCTGACCAGCGCCAGGACCTCGTCACGGATCGCCGCCATGGTCGCGTCGTCGCCCGCCTCCGCGTTGAGGCGCAGCAGCGGCTCGGTGTTGGACGGCCGCAGGTTGAACCACCATCCGGCGGCCTGGTCGCCCACCGTCAGGCCGTCGAGTTCGTCGATCGTCACCCCTGGCCGCCCGGCGAAGGCCTCCCGGACCTTCGCGGCGGCGCCCGCCTGGTCGGCGACCTCGCTGTTGATCTCGCCGGACGCCACGTAGCGGGTGTACTCGCCGAGCAGTTCGGAGAGCGGTCCGTCCTGCCGCCCGAGCGCGGCGAGGACGTGCAGCGCCGCCAGCATGCCGGAGTCGGCGAACCAGAAGTCGCGGAAGTAGAAGTGCGCCGAGTGCTCGCCGCCGAACACCGCGCCCGTCTCCGCCATCGTCTGCTTGATGAACGAGTGCCCGACGCGCGTCCGGACGGGCGTCCCGCCGTGCTCGGAGACGATCTCCGGGACGGCCTGCGAGGTGATCAGGTTGTGCACGATCGAGGAGCCGGGATGCTTGGCCAGCTCGCGCGTCGCGACCAGCGCGGTGATGGCGGACGGGGCGACGATCTCGCCGCGCTCGTCCACCACGAAGCAGCGGTCGGCGTCGCCGTCGAACGCCAGCCCGATGTCGGCGCCCGTCTCGCGGACCTTGGCCTGCAGGTCGCGCAGGTTCTCCGGCTCGATCGGGTTGGCCTCGTGGTTGGGGAACGTGCCGTCCAGCTCGAAGAACAGCGGCACCAGGTCGATCGGCAGGCCCTCGAACACCGGCGGGACGGTGTGCCCGCCCATGCCGTTGCCCGCGTCCACGACGACCTTGAGCGGGCGGATGGACGACAGGTCGACGAGCGTCTTCAGGTGGTCGGCGTAGCCCTTGAGGATGTCGCGCCGGGAGACCGTGCCGGGCTCGCCGTCATAGCGGGGGACGCCCTTCTCGATCATTTCGCGGATGTCGGCGAGGCCGGTGTCGCGGCCGACGGGCCGGGCGCCCGAGCGGCACAGCTTCAGCCCGTTGTACTTGGCGGGATTGTGGCTCGCGGTGAACATCGCGCCGGGCAGGCCGAGGTTGCCGCTGGCGTAGTAGAGCAGGTCGGTGGAGCCGAGTCCGGCCTCGATCACGTCCGCGCCCTGGGACGTCGCGCCCCGCGCGAACGCCTCCGACAGCGGAACCGACGACTCGCGCATGTCGTGGGCGGTGACGATCGCGCTCGCCCCCGTCACCCGGACGAACGCCGCGCCCGCCGCCTCGGCGGTCTCGGCGTCGAGTTCGTCCGGTACGACACCGCGGATGTCGTACGCCTTGAAGATCTTGGCGAGGTCGCCCACTCCTGCTCCCTGTCCAGAAGAACCCGGCCCAGAGGAACCCGGTCCGGAAGAGCCCGACCCGGGCGGACACCGCCCGGAAAGACCCCTGCTTGCATGAACGCCGCCGGAAGAAGCGACAGGGACACGAGCCTACCGAAATGGGCGGCCGCCACCGGCCGGGGCATCGTCGCGGGGGCGGCGCGGTCCCGGGGCGGAGGTCTCCCGTGGTGGTGCGGTCACTCCTGGCCGGGCTGCGTCGCCGCGGGCTCCGAGCGGAGCACCCGCAGGTGGCCGCGGCGGCCGACCTCCGTGCCCTGCCCGACCGGCTCCTGGCCCGGTCCAGGGGCGGGCTTGGCGGCCTCGCGGACGGCGTCGGCGAGGGCCTCCAGGTCGTCCGCGCTGGGCTCGGACTCCTCCTCGACCGGCAGCCGCACCAGTTCCCAGCCCATCGGGGCGGTGAGCCGCTCGGAATGCTCTGCGCACAGGTCGTAGCAGTGCGGCTCTGCGTACGTGGCTAGGGGCCCCAGTACCGCGGTGGAGTCACGGTAGACGTACGTGAGCGTGAACACTGCCGGCGCCTTGCAGGCGGTGCGGGAGCAGGTACGGACGGGGCTCACGATGGCTGACCGTACCTCCCTCCCACCGGCTCCGCCACCACCCGGGCGCACGTGTCGCCGTTACCGGGCGATTTCCGGGGTAACAACTACATTCCGTGTGGTCTCCGACCCTCACCGTGGGGTGTCTGGACGGCGGCGGTGCCCGGACGTAGCCGATGGCCGCTCGCCGGGGACAGGCGGCGGCAGAGGTACTCTTGAGGCGTGCGATCCCGTGTGGCAGGCGTGCGGCGTCGCGATCGGCACGGTCGTGGCGTTCGCGGCCCTCTGACACCCCCGCAGGCGCCGATCTCACGCACCCGGGCGGAACGGTTCGACGACCTCGTGGACGACGAGGTGCGCCGGCTGGGTCTGCGCTGGGGCCGGGAACTGGCGAAGGTACGGTTCACGGTCGAGGAGGTACCGGGCGTCGAGCCGTGGTTCGAGGGGCCCGTCCCGCTCGGCCAGACCATCCCCGGCGACGGCGACCAGACCGGTGACGGCGAGCGGCGGGTGCGCATCGTCGTCTTCCGCCGTCCCATCGAGGCCCGTGCGACCGGCGAGGCCGAACTGGCCCGCATGATCCGCGACCTCCTCGTCGAAGAGGTCGCCGACCTGCTGGGCCTCTCCCCCGAGTTCGTCGACCCCGGCTACGACTCCCCCGACGACTGACGGGCGTCCGACGGCGTCTGACGGCGCCTGGAACCGACAAGACCGGCCCGCCCGATGGGGCCGGTCACTCGCCGGGGATGAGGGCGCTCTGGGAGCCGGCCGTGTCGGGCAGGTGGACGGTCGTGGACGCGGGGACGATCGGCAGGACGGTGAACAGGTACTCGTCGCCCTTGCCCGTGGAGAGGATGCGGGAGGCGTGGACGGGCGCCGAGCCGGGCTTCGGGATGATCACGGCGCCGTAGGCCGCGTCGTCCTCGGCGTCCCCCGACGGGGCGGTCAGTTCGGTCCGCACGGTCCGGCCGGCCGGGATCCTGATCTCCTGCGGGCCGCTCGCGCCTTCGGCGTTCATGGTCCTGATCTGGACGGCCGCCGCGCCGGCCGGGGCGGTCAGCACGAGGGCGGAGTCGAACCGGTTGTCGGCGACGATGCCGGGGCCGGACCCGGTGAGCGGCCGGGTGGCGGCGCCGTAGGCGGCGTCGGCGCCCCGCTCGGCGGCGAAGCCCGCGAGGATCGGGCGGTCGGCGACCAGCCGGACGGCGGCGGTCTTGCCGAGCAGCGCGCGGTCGAGGGCGACGGACGTGACGGTCTTGGCGGGGGCGTCGAGAATGTCCTGGCCCTGCGGCGCGAACGCACCCTCCGGCGTGATCACCTGCACCCTGATCCGCGCGTCGGCCTCGCCGGGCACGGCGACCATCAGGCGGCGTTCGCCCGAGCCGCCCGGGACGCCGGGCAGAAGCAGGGACGAGGCGGGGGCCGGCGACTGCGGCAGCCACTCGATGCCCTTCTCCTCGCCGATCCGGACGCGCAGGGACGCCGCGACGCGGCCGCTGGTGGTGCGGACGCGCAGCGACAGGTCGGCGGCGGTCTTCACGATGTCGCCGAGTCCCTCCGCCGACTCGCCGATCTTCACGACCTTGGTGGTGCGGGGGTCGACGCGGGTGCCGCGGCCGTCGATGGTGTCGAGGGGGCCTTCGCCGGACAGGGCGGTGAGGTCCACGGACGCCGGCTGGGAGTCGACGTTGGTCAGGTAGAGGTCGAGTTCGTCGGCGGAGACGGGTCCGGGGCCCATGAACCACAGGTCGGTGCCGGGTGAGGCGCAGCGGGCGCCGGCGAGACCCCGGTCGTCGCCGTCGTCCCGGTAGGTGGTCTGTTCGGCTTCCAGGCCGGCGGCCATGGCTCCCGTGGCGCGGACGGTGTAGGAATCCCCGCCGGACTCGGTGTCCTTCTCCCAGAGCCGGCCGGGCGAGGACAGGGAAGCGAGCGCGGAGCCGCCCTTGGTCGGCGTCATGGCGACGCTTCCGCCGGCCTTCCTGTCGGGAAGGGACTGGACGGCCAGGCGTCCGCCTTCGTGGCCGGGGCAGACCATCACCGCGGTGGTGACGGGGGCGTCCCGGCCCTTCTCGGAGGCTTGCCCCGGGCGGGAGAACGCCGCGGCCCCGTACAGCGCGGCCAGAGCGACGAGCACGAGGGCGGCGGAGGCGTAGCGCAGGCTGAGGAGGCGCAGGACCTTGTCCAGGTCCACGTCCGGCTTCAGGTTCGGCTTCAGGTTCGGTTTCAGGTTCGGTTTCAGGTTCATGACACCTCCTCCGGGCTTCGCTCTTCGACGGGCTCGGGGGGCGGGTCCTCGTGCCGGGCGCGGGAGTGGCTTCCGCGTCGTCGGCTCCGCCGTACACGGCGCCGTTCGCGTTCACCGGCGAACGGCAGGTTCTCGGCCTGTGCGCCGGGGAGCGCCAGGGCGGCCACCAGCAGGACGGCGATGCCCTGGACGACGAGCCACATGTGGCGCATCGTCATGGACCTGGTCAACCGGAACTCTCCTCCGGCGGCTGGGATGTCGTAGCCCTGCGCCCAGCCGTCCACGGTCCGTTCCTTGACGTCCTTGCCGTTCAGGGTCGCTCGCCACCCGCCGTCGGCGCGTTCGGCCAAGAGGAGGGTGCGTGTGCCCGTTCCCGGGGGTATCTGCACTCGGGCGCCGATCCTGCCTGCGGGAAGCGGAGTGAGGGTGGACCCTTGCAGGAGCATCATCCGGGCGGACGACGACTGGAGTCTCCACACCGCGAACGTCTCCGTACGGCTGAGGCGGGTCAGTTCGGGGGCCGCGTCAAGGACCTTGGTGATGGGATCCGTCCTCGGGTGCGGCACCAGCAGGTACTGGACGCCCATCCGTGTCAGTGCGGGCCCGGCATCGCCCTCCCGCCCGGCGACCAGACCGGCGACGAGGTCGTCCAGGCGGTCGCGGGCCCGGCCGCCGTCCATGACCTCTGATTCACCGATCCTCGGACGTGCGTCTCTGAGGAGCGTGTAGGAGACACGTCCGGTCGGCTCTCTGTGCAGGACCAGTGTCCGTTGCCCGCCGGGGGCGTGCACGAATGCGGGGACCGTGTCCGGGTCGAGTCTGGCGAGCGGGCCGCCCGCGCCCCCGGCGACCCAGAACCCGGCGGCCAGGACGGGGGCGGTGAGCGCGGCGAGGACCACGACCGCCCCTCCGGCCCGGTAGATCAGATGGTTGCCCGCGAGGGCTTCGGTGGCGCGCTGGACGGCCGCGGTCGCGGCGAGCAGGACCCCGGCGCTCGCGAAGACGAGTGCGACACCGGGCCAGGCGGGCGCCTCGTCCGCTCCTTTGGTCACGGTGGCCGCGCTGGTAAGGATCGCGACGAGCAGCCCGAAGATGGCCAGCAGCCAGCCGGCCAGCACGGCGCTCCGGCGGCTGCGCAGCGGCAGCGCGCAGACGGCGACCGCGAGCAGCCCGGCCAGCGCCCACCGCGCGGGGGTGCCGGGGCCGCCCGGGTCGAGCGCGAGGAGGTCTGCCGCGGTGGCGGGCTCGAACCGCCGGTGCAGACCCGCCTCCGTCAGGAACCGCGACGGGTTCAGCAGGAGGCCGGCCGTCCACGGGAGCATCAGCAGCGGCGGGACGCCGAGCGCGATGGCGAGGTTGCGGCGCCCGTTCCGTCCCGGCCGTTCGAACAGCGCCCACACCATCGCCGCGGCCACCACGCCGATCAGCCAGGTGAGCGGGACGAACGCCATCGCGACGGCCAGCAGCAGCGCGACCGTCCACGCGGACCGCCCCTCGCGCTTGCGCCGCGTCCGGACGTCGGAAACGGCGGAGCGCGGGAACCCGTACACGCGGGCGGCGTGCACGGCGATCAGCGGGAGCAGGACGAGGACGACGGCGGTGCCGAGCCGTCCGCCCGCGACGGCTCCGGTGGCGGCGGGCAGCAGCGCGTACACGGCGGCGAACCACGCCCGGACGGCGGTGACGGGGACGCGGCGGCCGCTCGCGCGGGCGCGCCGCCCGGTGCGGGGCGCCTCGGCCACCAGCAGCCGGGACGCGCGGTAGGCGGTGAGTCCGGCGAGCGGCACGCTGCCCAGCAGCAGGACCGACACCGCCAGCCACGGTTTCCCGAACAGCACCGTGGACAGGACGGCGAGGACCCCGATGTAGGGCGGGCTCCCCGCGTCGCTGCCGAGTCCGACCGGATGCCAGCCGGACAGGTACTGCGCCCACAGGTCGCTCGCGCCGCCCCACGCGGGGACGAGCGCGCCGCCGCCGAGGTGTCCGGCGGCGGTGAGCAGGGAGCGTTCGGCGGCGATCGCGACGGCGGTCAGCACCAGGACGAGCATGACGCCGGGACGGGCGAGGAACCGGCGGACCGGGCCCGGTTCGTCGGAGATGCTCTCGTCGGCCGGGTCCTCACCGCCGGGGTGGCGGGCCCCGTCGGATCGGTGGGCCCTGTCGGATCGGTGGGCATCGTCGTGCTCGTGGGCGGCGAAGTACTCCGAGATCGCCTCGACCGTCCGGCGCGCCACGACCCACCGGGGCTGGAAACGCCGGACGCTGCGGTGCACGCGTGTGCGGCCGTCCGCGCGGGCGGCTCGTGCCCGCCGCAGCCGCCCCGGGGCGCGCAGCACGTCGCCGAGCGCGCGAACCTCCTCGCGGGCCGCCACCGGCCGTTTGGTGGCCGCCAGGTAGAGCGCGTGAACGAGCGACGCCCAGATGTTGCGGGCCAGCGCACGCAGCATCGCGGGCATGGGCTGGTTGGCGAGCAGCGTGTGGATGGCGTTGCGGCGGTCGCGGCGGGCCGGATGCTCGGCGGTCATGCCGATCTCACGGAGCCCGCGCCGGGACGCCTCCGCGTGGTACACGACGGCGTCGCTCGCGGTGACGACCCGGTGCCCGGCCGCGTGGACGCGCCAGCAGAAGTCGAGGTCGTCGCGGAAGAGGCCGTACTCGACGTCGAAGCCGCCGAGCCGGTCCCAGACGTCGCGGCGGACCAGCATCCCGGCGCTGCCGACGGCCAGCACGTCGCGGACGCCGTCGTGCTGGCCCTGGTCGAACTCGTGCCGGTCCAGGCCCGTCTCGCGGCGTCCGGCGGCGTCGACGGTGACGCCCAGCTCACGCAGGACGCGCCGGTCGTCCCAGTCGCGGACCTTGGGGCCGAGCACCGCCATGCCGGGGTCGGTGTCCGCGGTCCGCAGCAGCTGGGCGAGGGCGTCGTGGGCGGGCTCGCAGTCGTCGTGCAGCAGCCAGAGCCATTCGGTGCGGGTGTTCCCGGGGTCGTCGTCGGGGACCGGGGCGGACGCGGCGTCCTGGCGCAGCGCCTCCGCGACGGCCTCGCCGTACCCGGTGGTGCGCGGCAGCGTGAGGATCGCGGCCTCGCCGACGACCTCGGCGAGCACGGCGGGCCCCCGGTCGCGGCTTCCGGTGTCCACGATGATGAGGCGCTGCGCCGGCCGCGCCTGCGTCAGCAGCGCTTTCAGCGTCTCCGGGAGCCAGCGCGCACCGTCGTGGGTGACGAGGACGGCGGTGACGACGTGGCGATCGAGAGTGGGGGCCAATGATCGCTCGATCTGTGGGACGACGGGTTCGTGGCTGAAATGTCCGTGCCGGACGACGGTGTTGACCGAAACGACATCAGCCGTGCCGACCCTGGGGCCGGCACGGCTGACAACTGTACGCGTGGCCGCGCGGGGCACGCCTTGGATCCCTGGGATCCGGGTGCGCGGCCGCCGTCACCCGCGGCCGCCGCTAGACGGCCTGGCGCTTCAGCTTGCGGCGTTCCCGCTCGGAGAGCCCTCCCCAGATGCCGAAACGTTCATCGTGCTGCAACGCGTACTCCAGGCACTCCGTACGCACCTCGCATGCCCGGCACACCTTCTTGGCCTCGCGAGTGGAGCCGCCCTTCTCCGGAAAAAACGCCTCCGGATCCGTCTGCGCGCACAGTGCGCGCTCCTGCCAGCCCAACTCTTCACCGTCTGTGCCGTGCGCCAGCGGGATGACCACCTCGCTCACAGCGCACCTCCCTGCCCGTGGAACCCCCTGGTCAATGCCGTCCCTCCGGTTTCTTCCCCCGGGAAGGCATTGAAACTACACGGACGAAATTACACGCGTGTAGCGCCCGCCCCGTCAAGCCGGATAGCCATCCAGGGCGACTTAGCGGGTTATGCCGGGATGCACGGGCTGACCCTTGGCTGAAGATCAGTTAATCCGCCGGTCACCGTCGGAGCAGGTGCCTTACTGCGGAGGCGGGGGACGGTTGTCGCGGTACCAGTCGCCGCCGTCGTCGGGACGCTGCTCGCCGCCGGGCGCGGGCTGGGTCCCCTGCGGGCCCTGGTCCTGGCCGGAGCCGCCGTAGGCCCGGGTCCACTCGCCCATCTCCTCCTGCTCGGAGGGGGGCTGCGCGCCCTGCTGCTGCTCGTAGCCCTGCCCGCCGGACTGGTAACCGCCGCCCTGACCGCCGTACTGCTGGTAGTCCTGCTGGCCGTACTGCTGCTGGGGCTGCTGCCCGTACTGCTGCTGGCCGTACTCGCCCTGCTGCTGCTGACCCTGCTGGCCGTAGTGCTGCTCGTAGCCCTGCTGCGCGGCCTGCCGGCCCTCGGCGCCCTGCTGGCCGTACTCCTGGTACTGCTGGTACTGCTGCTGCCCGTACTGCTGCTGCCCCTGCTGGCCGTAGTCCTGCTGGCCGTACTGCTGCCCCTGCGCGCCGGGCTGGCCCTGCTGCCCCTGCTGGTACCCGAAGTCGGGGTAGCCCTGCTGCATCTGCGGCTGGGCCTGCGGACGCGGCGGCTGCATGCCCTGGAAGACGGTGTAGACGTACCAGCCGCCGACACCGACCACGGCGAGCTTCCCGGCGCCGATCAGGAACGCCGAGAGCTTCGTGAGCGCGCCCGCGGACTCGGAGGCGGCGAGCATCCCGCTGAGCCAGCTGACGACACCGAACAGGGCGATGCCGCCGAGGACCCCGAGCGCCCCCATGACGATCGTCCGGGCCTGCGGCGTGGGACGCTCGCCCCAGGTCACCAGCAGGACCGCGAGGACGAGAAGCCCGACGATCCCGATCTGCAGGAACATCCCGTCACGGGTCTCGAGCAGGGCGCGGAAGGTGAAGGTGCCATCGCCGCCCAAGAGCGTGATGATGCCCGCGAGCAGTTGCACGCCCGCCGAGGCGAGCAGTACCCAGGCGGCCGGTTCGCGCAGGCGCTGGACGGCTTCCTTGTTCACGGTGACATCTCCAGTCCGAGGCAGTGCGATTACACGACAAAGCTTTGCATAGTTCGGCGCCGTTCACCCAGTGGGGGCGCGCCCTTCCGCCGCCCGTTCTCCGGGGGCCGGGGGTTCGGCCTGCCGAGGGCCGGGCGACCCCCGTAGGCTTCCGTCCATGAAGATCGTGGTGCTGGCGGGCGGCATCGGCGGGGCCCGCTTTCTACGCGGGCTCCGGTCGGCGGCTCCCGAGGCGGAGATCACCGTCATCGGCAATACCGGGGACGACATTTCCCTGTTCGGGCTGCGCGTGTGCCCCGACCTGGACACCGTGATGTACACCCTCGGCGGCGGCATCAACGAGGACCAGGGGTGGGGGCGGACCGACGAGACGTTCACGGTCAAGGAGGAGCTCGCCGCCTACGGTGTCGGGCCGGGCTGGTTCGGGCTGGGCGATCGCGACTTCGCGACCCACATCGTCCGGACGCAGATGCTGGGGGCCGGATACAAGCTGTCGGCGGTGACCGAGGCGCTGTGCGACCGGTGGAAGCCGGGGGTCCGGCTGATCCCGATGACCGACGACCAGGTCGAGACGCACGTGGTCGTCGAGGACGAGCAGGGCCGGCGCGCGATCCACTTCCAGGAGTGGTGGGTGCGGCTGCGGGCGTCGGTCCCGGCGCTGTCGATCGCGGCGATCGGCGCCGAGGATTCCACGCCGGCGCCGGGCGTCCTCGCGGCCGTCGAGGCGGCCGACATGGTGCTGTTCCCGCCGTCCAACCCGGTGGTGAGCATCGGGACGATCCTGGCGGTGCCCGGCATCCGGGACGCGATCGCGGCCAAGACGGTCGTCGGCGTCTCCCCGATCATCGGCGGCGCGCCCGTGCGCGGCATGGCGGACGCGTGCCTGACCGCGATCGGCACCGAGACCTCCGCGCGGGCGGTGGCCGAGCTGTACGGGCTCGGGCTGCTGGACGGCTGGCTCGTCGACGACGCGGACGCGGACGTCCGGGTGGAGGGCATCGAGGTCCGGCCGCGGCCGCTGCTGATGAGCGATGAGCAGGCCACGGCCGCCATCGCCCGGGCGGCCGTGGACCTCGCGCTGGAGCTGAAGCGGGCGGAGGAGGCCGGGTGAGGTTCGAGGTGTTCGGGGTCGCGGGGCTGCCGGAGGTCGCGGAGGGCGACGACATCGCGGCGCTGATCCCGGCGGACGCGGTGCGGGACGGCGACGTCCTGGTCGTCACGTCCAAGATCGTCAGCAAGGCGGAGGGGCGGATCCTGGTCGCCGGCGACCGGGAGAAGGCGATCGACGCCGAGACCGTGCGGGTGATCGCGCGGCGGACGCACGCGCGCGGCGAGACCCGAATCGTGGAGACGCGGCAGGGGCTCGTCCTGGCGGCGGCCGGGGTGGACGCGTCCAACACGAAGCCGGGCACGGTGCTGCTGCTGCCTGAGGACCCGGACGCCTCGGCCCGCCGCATCCGCGCGGGTTTGCGCGAGCGGACCGGTGCGGACGTCGCCGTCATCGTCTCCGACACGCTCGGGCGGCCCTGGCGCAACGGTCTGACGGACGCGGCGATCGGCGTCGCGGGCCTGGAGCCGCTCAGCGATCTGCGGGGGCGCGACGACGCGTACGGGAACCGGCTCGACGCCACGATCACCGCCGTCGCCGACGAGATCGCGGCCGCGTCGGAACTGGTCAAGGGCAAGCTCGACGGGGTCCCCGTCGCCGTCGTGCGCGGCCTGTCCGGGCTGGTCACGCGGGAGGACGGGCCGGGTGCGCGGGCGCTGATCCGCCCGCCCGACGAGGACATGTTCCGTTACGGGTCGTCGGAGGTGCTGTACGCGCGGCGGACGATCCGCGAGTTCACCGCCGACCCCGTCGACCCGGCGGCGGTGCGCCGCGCGGTCGCCGCCGCGATCACCGCGCCGGCGCCGCACCACACGACGCCGTGGCGGTTCGTCCTGCTGGAGTCGGCGCGGGCGCGGACGCGGCTGCTGGACGCGATGCGCGACGCCTGGGAGGCCGACCTGCGCCGCGACGGCTTCTCCGACGAGTCGGTCACCAAGCGGCTGCGGCGCGGGGAGGTGCTGCGGCGGGCACCGTACCTGGTCGTCCCGTGCCTGGTCATGGACGGTTCGCACGACTATCCGGACGAGCGCCGGGCCCGGGCCGAGCGGGAGATGTTCGTCGTCGCGACCGGCGCGGGCGTGGAGAACCTGCTGGTCGCGCTGGCCGTGGAGGGGCTCGGTTCGTGCTGGGTGTCGAGCACGATGTTCTGCCGGGACGTCGTCCGCGAGACGCTCGCCCTGCCGGACGACTGGGATCCGATGGGCGCCGTCGGCGTCGGGCATCCGGCCGCGCCGCCGCGCGAGCGCCCGCCGCGCAGCCCGGAGGCGTTCATCGAGGTCCGGTGACCCGGCCGGTGACGCGGGAATAGATCGCGCCCATCCGGGGCTACCACACATGCCGGACAAATCGGGGCCCCGACGCGGTGCAAATTATGACGATTGGCATAGAGTGCCCGCATGGACGCCACGAGCTCCGCGCTTCGCCGGGCACTGGCCCGCGCGCGTGACGGCAAGACACTTGACCGATCCGAGGCCACCACACTGCTGCACGCCCGCGGGGCGCAGCTCGACGACCTGCTCACCTACGCCGCCCGCACCCGCGACGCCGGACTGGACGCCGCGGGCCGGCCGGGTGTCATCACCTACAGCCGCAAGGTCTTCATCCCGCTGACCCGTCTGTGCCGCGATCGCTGCGGGTACTGCACGTTCGCCACCGTCCCCCACAAGCTGGACTCCCCCTATCTGAGCCCCGACGAGGTCCTGGAGATCGCGCGGCAGGGCGCGGAGATGGGCTGCAAGGAGGCCCTGTTCACGCTCGGGGACCGTCCCGAGGACCGGTGGAAGCAGGCCCGCGAGTGGCTGGACGCGCACGGCTACGACGACACGCTCTCCTACGTCCGCGCGATGGCGATCCGGGTGCTGGAGGAGACCGGGCTGCTGCCGCACCTGAACCCCGGCGTGCTGACCTGGCGCGACTTCCAGCGGCTCAAGCCGGTCGCGCCGTCCATGGGCATGATGCTGGAGACGACCGCGACGCGGCTGTTCAGCGAGCGCGGCGGCCCGCACTTCGGGTCGCCGGACAAGGACCCGGCCGTCCGGCTGCGGGTCCTTGAGGACGCCGGGCGGACGAACGTGCCGTTCACGACCGGCATCCTCATCGGCATCGGGGAGACCGTCGAGGAACGCGCGGACGCGATCTTCGAGATCCGGCGGACGATGCGGGAGTACGGGGCGATCCAGGAGGTCATCGTCCAGAACTTCCGCGCGAAGCCCGACACCAAGATGCGCGACACCCCCGACGCGGAACTGGACGAGCTGGCCGCGACGATCGCGGTGACGCGGCTGATCCTCGGCCCGAAGGCCCGCGTCCAGGCGCCGCCGAACCTGGTCGCCGACCAGTACGCGCTGATGCTGCGCGCCGGCATCGACGACTGGGGCGGCGTCTCGCCGCTGACGCCGGACCATGTGAACCCCGAGCGGCCGTGGCCGCAGATCGACGAGCTGTCCGGGCAGACGGCCGCGGCGGGGTTCGAGCTGCGTGAGCGGCTGACGATCTACCCCGAGTACGTGCGGCGCGGCGAGCCGTGGCTCGACCCGCGGCTCATCGGCCACGTGGCGGCGCTGGCCGACCCCGCGACGGGCCTCGCCCGCGAGGACGCCGTCCTGGAAGGACGTCCCTGGCAGGAACCCGACGGCGGCTTCGAGGCGTCCGGACGGACCGACCTGCACACCGAGATCGACACGACCGGCCGCACCAGCGACCGGCGCGACGACTTCGACGAGGTGTACGGCGACTGGGACGCGCTACGCGACCGCATGGCCGCCCCCCAGCGCTTCGACGCCGACGTCAAGGCCGCTCTCGCGCGCGCGGAACAGGACCCTGCGGGCCTGTCGGACGATGAAGCACTGGCCCTTCTGCACGCCGACGGACCGGAACTCGACGCCCTCGCCAAGCTCGCCGACGACCTGCGCCGCGACGTGGTCGGCGACGACGTCACCTATGTCGTCACCCGGAACATCAACTTCACGAACGTCTGCTACACCGGCTGCCGGTTCTGCGCGTTCGCACAGCGCCGCACGGACGCCGACGCCTACACGCTGTCCCTCCGGCAGGTCGGGGACCGGGTGGACGAGGCGTGGGAGGCCGGCGCCACCGAGATCTGCATGCAGGGCGGCATCCACCCCGACATGCCCGGCACCGCCTACTTCGACCTCGCCCGCGAGGTGAAGAACCGCGCACCCGGCATCCACCTGCACTCCTACAGCCCGATGGAGGTCGTGAACGGCGCGTCCCGCGCGGACATGTCGATCCGCGAATGGCTGGAGGGGGCGAAGGAGGCCGGGGTCGACTCACTGCCGGGGACGGCCGCCGAGATCCTGGACGACGACGTCCGGTGGGTGCTGACCAAGGGCAAGCTGCCCACCGACCAGTGGGTCGAGGTCGTCACCACCGCGCATGAGATCGGACTCCCGACGACGTCCACGATGATGTACGGGCACGTGGACACACCGTCGCACTGGGTGGCGCACATCAAACTGCTCCGCTCCATCCAGGAACGGACGGGCGGGTTCAGCGAATTCGTTCTCCTGCCCTTCGTGCACCACAACTCGCCCATCTACCTCGCCGGGCTGGCGCGGCCGGGACCGACCGTCCGGGAGAACATCGCCGTCCATGCCTTGGCGCGCATCCTGTTGCACGGCGCGATCCCCAACATCCAGACGTCCTGGGTGAAGCTGGGGGACGAACTGTGCACGCGCGTCCTGCGGGGAGGCGTGAACGACCTCGGCGGCACGCTCATGGAGGAGACCATCAGCCGCATGGCCGGGTCGGAGAACGGTTCCTTCAAGGCCATCAGCGAACTGGAGGAGATTGCGGCGCGCGCGGGCCGTCCCGCCAAGCAGCGCACCACCCTCTACGGCGAAGTGCCCGCAGAGCGCGTGGAAGCATCCCGCAGGACAGACGGCATAGGCCACTTCGGCGCCCTGAACCTCACGCCCGTCTCTCGTTGATCTGCGGCATGCCGCCCTTGTCCGATCCTCCGCAAGGGCGGCACGCCGCGGGTGAACGCCATGTTCAGAAAGACCGGTAGTCCCGGACGGGCAGCCGGGGGCCGCGTCTCGGCGGGCGCCTCCCGGACGATTCCAGCAGCCGGGTGACCCGGTACCGGTGGCCGGCGTAGGGTTCCAGCAGTTCGAGCATCCCCGCGTCGTCGACCTTGCGTCCGGCCAGCGCCCAGCCGACCAGGCCGGGCAGGTTGTAGTCCCCGGCGGAGACGGCGTCGGGGTCGCCCACCGCCCGCTGCCGCACCTCGGCGGCCGTCCAGACCCCGATCCCCGGCAGGGACCGCAGCCGCGCCTCGCCGGGCTCCTCCTCCAGCCGCGCCGCGACCCGCGCCGCCCCGATGATCGTCCGCGCCCGGACGGCCTCCAGCCCCGACCGGTGCCACTCCCACGAGGGAATCCGGACCCACACCCCCGGCGGCGGCGGAACCCGCATATGCGGCGCCCCCGGCGCGGGAGTACCGAACCTGCGCAGCAGATACCCCCAGCCCCGCCAGGCCTCCTGCGCGAGGACCTTCTGCTCCATCACCGCGGGCACGAGCGCCTCGAAGACCCGCCCCGTCCGGCCGATCCGCAACCCGGGCCGCCTGCGCACCTGCTCCCGGACGACGTCATGCCGAGCAACGAACCCCTCGGGCACATCGCAGGCCCCCAGCAGCTCAGGCACCCCTTGGAGCAACCACTCGGCCCCGTCCCCCCAGGCAGTGGCCTCAACAACGTCCCCGACCAGCCGAAGCCGCAACGTTCCAGGCCCCTCAGGCGTGTACGAAGCGCGCCAGACGGACCCGTCCCGCTCCACCCGAAACGCCGGATCATGAGCCCCCCGCCGATGCGGCGAAAGCGTCCCCACAAGATCCAGCGGCCACCCCGGCCGCCACTCCCGAACCCGGCCGGGACGATGACCAGCGGTCGTCTCCCCGGCCACACCGAACGACGGGTCAGGCAAGCTCAAAGAGCCAACTCATCCCGCTTGATGCGGACGACCAGATCGGCGAAAGTTTCAAAGGGAAGCGCCAGATTTCCCGTCGCGGGGCTCTTGGAGTCCCTGACACCCACGGCCCCCGACAACCGAGCGACCTCCACACAATCGGAGTTGTCGGCCATGCCGCTGTGACTTGACTTCCGCCAACTGGCTCGGGGGTTCATCTCAAGGACTCCATCGTGCGCTCGATCAGTCGTCGCGAGGGGATCTCGGGCAGAGCCTGCGCGCCGATCTGCTCGAAGCCCTTTCCGAAAGTCCGCACCTCGGCGGTATCGAGCACCAGTCTGCCACTGCCCAGTGCATCGACATACGCGACATCGCCCTGTTCGAGAGTGAGGACCTTGAAGGCCCCCATGAGCCCGAAATATGCACCCGTCGACCGAGGGATCACGCGCACGACCATGTTGGGCATCTCGGTGAGCGTGAGGATCCTGGCCAACTGCGCGGCCATGACGCGGCGCCCGCCGATGGGACGATCGAGGACGGCCTGGTCGAGCATGACCCAGACGTCCGGCGGGTCCGCGCGGAAGAGGATCTCCTGCCGAGCGAGCCTCTGCGCCACCTGCTTCTCGATCTGCCTCGATCGGGCGGCGGTGAAGAGGGCGCGCGTGTACTCCTCCGTCTGGAAGATGCCGGGGACGATGGCGAGTTCGAAGATCCGCAGTTCGGACGCCACGGCCTCGTACTTCAGGTGCTGGCGGCGTCCGTTGAGGTCGTAGGCGCGGCGGGCGTACATCAGCAGGCGTTGGAAGTGGCCGCCGGTGTCCCAGCGACGGTCGAGGGCCTTTGCCTGCTCCTCGGTGAGCCTCCGCTCGTTCGCCTCGTAGTTGCATACGGTCTGCTTCGCGGCACCGATGACGCGCCCCAGCCGGGCCTGCGAGATGCCCTCCTTCTGCCGGAGTCTACGCAGGTCATGGGCCATCCAGTGCCAGTGCGAGTCCATCGGGTCGAGCGAGTCTGCGACACCCATCGGGGGGACCTCCTGGTATGCGATGTCCTCTGCTACCTACCGAACATACTTCCGGAGCGTCACACTATGAGCGCGAAACGTGAAATCCGTATCCGGAGTGCGAGGTGTCGATCACTGTGCGGCAACACGATGCTCGCGAGGAGTTCCGATGGGACCTGTTCCCAGTCCCGTCCTCGGTGGGTCTGGGCCGTGACCTGGCCGAGGTCCACCTGAACAAGTGGGGACTAGCGGCCATGGCCGACGACGTGACCCTCATCGTGAGCGAACTGCTCACCAACGCGATCGCGGCCGGTCATGGCATGGTCACGATGCGACTGCTAATCGACCCCGAAGCGCTGACCATCGAAGTCACGGACTCCTCTCCCAGCCGTCCCCGCCGCAAGCGGGCGACGGCGAACGACATCGGCGGCCGGGGCCTGCAGATCATCGAGTTCCTGGCCGAGAGCTGGGGCGACCGGCCGTCCCCGGCCGGAGGCAAGGTCGTGTGGGCCAGGTGCCCGCTCCCATGAACCCACACGAACGCCGGCGTGTGGATCTCCTCGCCTCCGTACAGCTCCTCGTAGACCTCGCGGAGGAAGTTGTGGAAGCCAGAGACCAGCTATGTGCAGCCCGGCCTGCTGGAAACCCAGCACGCCGACGTCCTACGCCGTCTGGGCGACCTGACCGCCGCCCAGGCCTACGTCGAGGAGTCCGTCCGCACCGGGAATGCGACGCACCTTCGAGGCCAAGCCCACCGCTTGGCGACGCTCGCCCAGGTCCAAGGGGAGCGCGGCAGCGCCGATGAGGCCGCCGCGACAGGGCAACGGATGCTGGAACCCCGCTGCTGCGGCGGCTCGCGAGGTAGAGGAGGAGACCGGCTGGCGGCCAGGTCCATGGAGCCACTGACGGTCGTCCATCCCACCCCGGGGATCTCCGACTCGCGGCATCACATCTTCTTGGCCTGCGGCGCCACCCATATCGGCGTTCCTGTGGATGACTGGGAGGCCGAGCGCATTGAGTGGGTGCCGCTCGCCGACATTCAGGGACTTGTCGAGGCCGGTGAGATCGTGAGCGGAACGAGCATGGCGGCGCTGCTGCTGGCGGCTGCGCGCCGCAAGCTGTAGCGCCGCCGGGTTGATACGGAAGTCAGGCGTCGGCGGAGAAGCGGACGGCGGTCGGGGGGAGTTCGATGCCGGGCCATACGCGCAGGCCGTGGCGGAGTTCGTTGCCGGGGCCCACGACCGCACCGTCACCGAGGACGACACCGTCCAGGACGGCCCCGGGGCCGACGCGGGCGCCCCGGCTGAGGACCGAATCGCGGACCGTCGCGCCCTCGGCGACGAACGCGTCGTCCAAGAGCACGCTGCCGATCACGGTGGCCCCGGCCTCGACCACGGCGTTGCGGCCGACGGTCGTGCCGCCGCGGACGACCGCGCCCGGGGCGACGCTCGCGCCGGTGAGGGTGAGCCGCTCGCCCGGCGTGCCCGGCATCGCCGGGGAGACGAGCGTCCCGAGGACCAGGTCGCGGGAGCCTTGGACGAACGCCTCGGGGGTGCCGACGTCCAGCCAGTAGCTGGATTCCACGTGGCCCATGACGACGGCACCGGACTCGATGAGGGCCGGGAACGTCTCCCGCTCGACGGACACGACCTCGTCCTCGGGGATCGCGTCGATCGCCGAGCGGCGGAAGACGTAGCAGCCGGCGTTGATCTGGTTGGTCACCGGATGGGGGGTCTTCTCCAGGAAGGCGGTGACGCGGCCCTGGTCGTCGGTGGGGACGCAGCCGAAGCGGGACGGGTCGTCGACCTCGGTCAGGTGGAGCGTCACCGCGGCGCCGGCCTGCTCGTGCAGTTTGACCTGGGCGCGGACGTCGTGCCCGGACAGGATGTCGCCGTTGAGGATCAGGACCGGGTCGTCGGGGCCGCAGGTCAGGGCACGCGCGGCGTTGCGGATGGCGCCGCCGGTACCGAGCGGCTCGTCCTCGCTCACATAGGCCAGGTCGACGCCGTGCGCGCGGGTGCCGAACGCCGCCTCGAACATCTCGGCGCGGTAGGACGTGGCGAACACGATGCGGGTGACGCCCTCGGCGTGCGCCCGGGCCAGCTGGTGGGCGAGGAACGCCACACCGGCCGTGGGGAGCAGGGGCTTGGGGGTGGAGATGGTGAGGGGGCGCAGGCGGGTGCCCTGGCCTCCCACCAGCAGGATCGCTTCCACTCGGTTCCTCTCTCCACCGGGGCGTGGTGCGAGCGAGCCTAGTGGGTGCGGGAGCCTCGGGATTCTTCGTGCTGGTCGACGGCTCGCCGGTAGGAGGCCAGGTGCGCCTCCGCGGACGCCGACCAGGAGAACTGCCGCGAGCGGACGTGGGCGGCGTCGGCGAGTTCGGCGCGGCGGGACGGGGCGTCGATGAGGGCGTCGAGGGCCGCGCCGATGCCGGGCGGGTCGGGTTCGGTGTAGGCGACCGCGTCGCCGCCCACCTCGGGAAGGGGCCCGCGGCGGGTCGTGAGGACGGGCGCGCCGCAGGCCATGGCCTCCAGGACGGGGAGGCCGAAGCCCTCGCCGCGGCTGGGGAGGGCGACGACCAGGGCGCCGCCGAAGAACCCGGGGAGGGACGGCCAGGGCAGGTAGCCGGGACGCACGACGCGCAGGTCCAGCGGGACGGTGGCGAGGGCGGCGTCGACCTCGTCGTCCCAGCCTCCGCCGCCCGCGAGGACGAGCGCCGGGGCGTCCGGGCGGTCCGCGCAGGACCGCACCCAGCCGCGGATCAGGTTCGGGACGTTCTTGCGCGGCTCCAGCGCGCCCAGGTAGGCGACGTAGGGGCGGCCGTGCAGGCCCAGGCGGTCGGAGACGTGCTTGATCTCGGCCTCGGAGGGCCTGTGGAACACCTTGTGGTCGACGCCGTGGTAGGCGACGTCGATGTTCGCGGGGTCGGCGGCCAGCAGCCGGACGAGTTCGTCGCGGGTCGCGCGGGACGGGGCGATCAGCCGGGTCGCGCGGCGGGCGGCGGTGCGGATCGCCGACTTGATGTAGGTGGTGCGGACCGGGTCGTGCGCCTCCGGTTCGGCGAACTGCGTCACGTCGTGGATCGTCACCACCGTGGGCAGCGCCGCGCTCACCGGCATCGTGTAGGTGGGCAGGTGGATGACGTCCGCGGCGACCTGCTCGGCGACGTGCGGGAGGCCCGACTGCTCCCACGCCAGGCGGGTGGCGCGGTGCGACAGGGCCGCCGGGCCGGCGACGATCCGCGCTCGGGGGACAAGGCCCCCGTAGCGTTCCTCGTCCGCGCGCTGGCAGACGACCGCCAGGTCCGCGCCCTGTGCGTGCAGGGCGCACAGCAGCCCGTCGACGTACCGCCCGAGCCCGCCGCGGTCGGCCGGCACGGCGGTGGCGTCGAGCAGAATCCGAGGCGCCATGGTCGCTCCCCCTCTCGCGGTGGCGTAGATCACTTTTTACTCTTCGAGCCTACGCCCGTGCGCACCCCACTCGGGGCACGTCGTTCAGCGCGTTTCCATCCGGGGGCCGCCCTGCCCCCCCGGAGAACTACCTGTCAATGTGGGGGCCGCCCCCCACACCCCCGGAGAACTACCTGTCAATGTGGGGGCCGCCCCCCACACCCCCGGAGAACTACCTTTTGCGCGCATGGATCAGGACGATGCTGCCGCGTTCGTTCGGGGCCTTGCGGTCGGCGAGGGCGACGAGGGGCGTCAAAGGCGCGGCGGCGTTGAAGCCGACCTTGCCGCCGTAGGTGGAAAGCGACAGGTAGAGGCGTTCCGTGGCGGCCGTGCGGAACTGGTAACTGTGCCGGACGAGGTCCAGGCCCCGCTCGTCCATCAGCTTGCCGAGGCTGTCGTGGGTGTAGGTGTGCTGGACGTGGTACTTGGCCTTGTGCGCGTCGCGCAGCTTCGGCCACGTGTCGGCGCGGCTCAGCACGTCGGCGGACATGAAGACGTCGCCACCGGGCTTGAGGACCCGCGCCATCTCGTCCAGGGATTTTCCGCCGTCGTCGAAGTGCTCGATCGCGCAGACGGACAGGATCGCGTCGAACGAGCCGTCGCCGAACGGCAGGCGCAGCGCGTCGCATTCGATCAGGGCGGGCGCGTGGGCGAGCGTCCGCCCGTACACCATCTTGGTGCGGGCGAGGTCGATCGAGACCGCGTCGGCGCCGCGTCTGCGCGCCCGTCCCGCCCAGTAGCCGTCGCCGCCGGCGACGTCGAGGACGCGCCGGCCGCGCAGGTCCCGCCCCATCCAGCCGAGGAGCGTCCCCGCCTCGCGGTACCGGCACACGTGTACCTGGTGGCCCATGAAGGCGACCACATCCGAGATCTTCATCGTTCCCAACTGTAGGCCGCGCGGACGGCTGCGATGTCGTGTTCGCCTACGCTGGGCGCGTGAAGATGAAGGTCGTCGCCGTGCGGGCGTTGCGCGTGTTCCTCGTGGTGCTCGCGCTGGCGTTCTGCGCCTACAGCGTGGCCTCCCAGTGGGACGCGACGGTGGACGCGTTCCAGCAGATGTCCTGGGTGGCGCTGGCCGCGGCGCTCGCCGTGGGCCTGGCCGGCCTTTTCGTCTGGATGCTCGGATGGCGGGAGTTCCTCAGCGGCCTCGGGTCGCCGCTGCCGGTGCGCGCCATCTTCCGGATCTCCGGGATCTCCCAGCTCGGCAAGTACGTCCCCGGCAAGGTGTGGGCGCTGGTGACGCAGATCGAGATGACGCGGGAGCACGACGTGCCGCCCGAGCGCAGCTTCGGGTCGACGCTGCTGGCGGTGGCGACGTCCACGGCGTGCGGGCTGGCGGTCGCGGCGGTGACGCTGCCGCTGACGTCGGTGGCGGCGCGGGAGACGTACTGGTTCCTGTTCCCGCTGGCGCCCGTCCTGCTGATCCTGCTCCACCCGAAGATCGTGACGTGGTCCCTGGGACTGATGCTCAGGATCATCCGGCGGCCGCCGCTGGAGCGTCCGGTGAGCCTGGGCGTGACGCTCAGGGCCGTCGGCTGGACGGTCCTCGGCTGGGTCCTGTTCGGCGTGCACACCTGGCTGCTGTGCATGGCCGTGGGAGGCGACGGGAAGGGCCTGCCGTTCCTCGCGACGGGCGCGTACGCGCTGGCGTTCGTCGCCGGGTTCCTCGTCTTCATCGCGCCGGGCGGCATCGGGGCGCGGGAGGCCGCGCTGACGGTGGTGCTGACGCCCGTGCTGCCCGCGGGCGCGCCGGTCGTCGTCGCGATCGCGTCCCGGGTGCTGCTGACCGCCGCCGACCTGATCAACGCGGGGGTCGCGTTGCTGCTCGGGCGCACGACGCCGGGCTCGGGGAATGAACCGCCGCCCAAGGAGCTTGTGAGGGGAACGCAGCCAACGAAGGAGGGACCGTGACGGCCCCAGTCACCGTGACCGACGCGACGTTCGCGGATGAGGTCCTCAGCAGCGACACCCCGGTACTGGTCGACTTCTGGGCCGACTGGTGCGGGCCCTGCCGCATGATCGCCCCGGTGCTCGAACAGATCGCCGCGGAGCAGGACGGCAAGATCAAGATCGCCAAGCTGGACTACGACGCGAACCCCGAGACGCCGAACAAGTACAACGTGATGGGCCTCCCGACGCTGCTGCTCTACAAGGACGGCGAGGTCGTCGAGCAGATCGTCGGCGCCAAGCCCAAGCGCGCCCTGATGAAGGTCATCGAACCCCACCTGTGAGCGCGTCGCCTGTGAGCGCGTCGAGATAGGCGGCCCACACCGGGCCGTGGTCGGCCGGGCGGACGCCGGAGCGCAGCCGCTCCGGCTCCCCCGGTGCGTAGAACCGGCCCAGCGCGTCCGTGAGGGACGCCACGTCGCCGGGTGCGCAGATCAGGCCGTCGACGCCGTCGCGGACCTGGTCCGCGAACCCGCCGGCGTCGGTGGCGATCACCGGCAGGCCGTACTCGTGGGCCATCCACACGTTCTGCGACGCGGTGGCCGTCCGGTACGGCAGGACGAGCGCGTCGGCGGCGGCGAACAGCCCCGGGACGTCGGCGGCCGGGACGTAACCCGGGCGCAGCTCCACCCGCGAGGCCAGGTCCAGCGACCGGACGAGCTCGCGCGTCTCGTCCAGCCCTCCCCAGAACTCGCCCGCGACGGTCAGCGCCACGTCGTCCGGGCCTTCGGCGAGGGCGCGCAGCAGGACGTCCAGCCCCTTGTACGGGCGGACGATCCCGAAGAACAGCAGCCGGCGCCGCACCTTTCCGCCGCCCCCGTCGCCGGACGGGCGGGCGGCCGCCACGGGCAGGTGCGCGGGCATCTCCGCGACCCTCACGGGACGCCCGGTGAGCGTGCGCGCCAGTTCCGCCTGCGCCTCGGAATGGACGAGGACACCGTCGGACTTCCGCAGCAGCCGTCTCATCAGCGGCTCGTCGTACGGCTTGCGTTCGTGCGGCAGGACGTTGTGGCACAGCGCCACCACCGGGGCGCCGCGCCGGAGCCCCGACAGGATGCCCAGGTAGGACGGCACCTGAACCGGGCTCAGCACCGCGAGGACGACGAGATCGCAGGCGCGCAGGCCGCGGCCGGTGCGCCACCAGCCGTCCGGGCGGCGCCAGTCGAGCCGGTGCCGGGTGCCGGGGAACGGCTCCCCCTCCGGCTCGGAGATCGTCTGCTGCCCCGGGTACAGGAACCCCGGGTACTGGGCGCGCCACGACTCGATGACCACGTCGTGGCCCGCGGCGGCCAGCCGGTGCGCCAGCTCCGTGGTGTGGTGGGCCCCGCCGCCCTTGTAGGGGAACGCGGGCCCGACGATGGCGATCCGCCGTTTTCCGGGCATCCCGCTAGACGTCGCCGCGCGACCGGACGATCAGGTCGGCGAGCAGCGCCAGGGACGCGATGATCAGCCCCGTCACGAAGATCATGATGGTGTTGTTGGCGAAGTAGCCGAAGTGCACCACCATGTCGAACACGCCCTTGAGCAGCCCGATCACGATCAGCCACAGCGCGGGCGGCATCAGCACCTTGAGCGGGTTGAAGTACATGACCATCCGCAGCACCTGCAGGATGTAGCGGTAGGCGTCCTTGGTGAAGTGGAACTTGGACTTCCCGGCCCGCTTGGCGTAGTCGATCGGCATGTAGTGCACCGGGTGCTGGTTCGACAGGAACGCGATCGTGATCGTCGTGACGCAGGAGAACCCGGGCGGCAGCAGCCGCAGGTACGGCAGCGACACCTCGCGGCGGAACGCGCGCAGCCCCGAGTTCAGGTCGGGGATCCTGCTGTTGGTGAGCCGCTCGGCGACCTTGCGGATGAACCACTTGGCGGGCACCCGCAGCGCCTTGTGCGAGCCCTCCTCGCTCGTGCGCGCCCCCACGACCTGGTCGACGGACGGGTCGGTGTCCAGGAGGTCCACGAGCTCGGGGATCCGCTCGTTGGGGTAGGACATGTCGGCGTCCGTCCACACGACGATCTCGCCGCGGGCCTGCTGGGAGCCGATGCGCCGCACCGTGCCCGACCCGCTGTTGTGCTGGAACGCGATGACCCGCATGTGCGGGAAGCGGGGTGCCGCCTCCCGCAGCCGCGCGAGCGTCGCGTCGGTCGAGCAGTCGTCGACGGCCAGCAGCTCGTAGGTCTTGCCGCCGCCGTCCATGGCCGCGCAGATGCGCTCGACCTCGTCGATCACGTGGTCCTGCTCGTTGTAGCAGGGCAGCACGATCGTGACGTGGACCGGGCCGGACTCCGGCTCGGCCCGCTCCGGCGCGGGCCCGGGCTCGGGCTCGGGTGGCGAGACCTGGGACGCCGGGGCCTGCGGCCCGGGCGGGGCCTCGGGAGCGGGCTGGGCCATCGTCTCGGCGGACTGGGTCTCGGCAGACTGGGTGCTCACGCAGCGCGAGGATACTCGCCCCGGCGCGCTTGGGCCGCCTCAAGCCGGGGAGGGCTCGGCGATCCAGACCTCCATGGCGAGCCCCCAGGTGCTGCCGGGCGGCTCGGTGAGCGTGCGCCCGTCCTGCCGGGTCTTCAGCGACAGGACCCGGGACGGCCGCCCGTACGGGGCCACGTCCCTCGCCTTCGCCCCCATGATCACCGGGCGGCGTCCGGCCTCCCGGACCTTGTAGATGACGCGCCGCAGGTCGGCGGGTGTGGCGGCGTCGGTCGTGCGCGCGGCGGGCACCCCGCACATGCCGCGGACGACCTGCAGGAACCGCTCGGCGGTGGAGCGTTCGACGACCACGACGGAGTCGCCCGGCTTCAGCGCGTCGCACATCCCGTCGACGGCGGCCACCTCGTGCTGCTCCGTCCTGGTCACCAGGTAGCCGCCGGACGTCAGCACGACCGGCACCAGCATCAGCGCGACACCGGCGATGGCGCCGGTCCGCATCGCCCGCGGCGAGTAGCCGAGCCGGCGGACGCGCCGCACCGTCCACGCCGACGCGAACACGGTGAACAGCAGCAGGCCGGGGATGACGAGGCCGATCAGCCGGCGGGACGCCCACGGATGGTCGGGGGTGATCCCCGGCCGGATCAGCACCTGCGTCGTCGTCCAGACGATCATCGCGTAGGGCAGCAGCCACTCCGGGGACCGCCCGCGCATCAGCCGCCGCACCAGCAACGCGGCACCGAACGTCGCGAACAGCAGCGCCGGGACGCCGATGTACCAGGCGACCCAGTGGAGGGAGTTCTCCGAGTACTGGCGGGTGCCGTCGACCGGAAGTTCCTGGATCCGCTGGATCGTCTCGATGAAGCGGACGTTCATCTCGTCGTCCTGCGTGGCCGGGGGACGGCGGACGGTCTGCACCAGCGGCCGGAGCGCGAACCCCAGCATCACCAGGACGGTCAGGACGGCCGCCGCCCCCGGCAGCCGGCCGCGCGCGACCGCCGCCCCGGCGCGGCGCAGCCGCGACCCCGTCACGTCCCAGCGCAGCAGCACCACCATGACCGTCGTCGCCACGAGGATCGCCACCGTGATGGCCAGCAGCGGCGCGAGCGACGCGTACAGGTAGGCCAGGTACGGCAGGGACAGCGTGAAGCCCTCGGTCAGCCCGGCGCCGGCGCCGAGCAGCAGGCCGGCGGCCGTCCAGTAGCCGATCCACCGTGTGCGCGCCACGCAGAACCCGGCGAAGACGAGGACCGGGAGGACGTCCCGCAGCCCGTCGATGCGGACCAGGACGATGAGGCCGAGCGCCAGGCCCGCGAGGAACGCCTTCAGGTCGGCGTGCCGTCCCGTCTCGCGCCGGGAGTCGTGCATCAGCGACAGCCCGCCCAGCAGCAGGACGATCGCGGGCAGTTCGCTGAAGGTGCTGCGGGACACGTAGAGCATCGGCAGCGTCAGCGCCAGGAGCAGCGCGCCCGCCGGAGCCCAGCGGGGCCCGACGAGGCGGGCGACCAGACCGGCGAACGTGAGCACGCAGCACGCGCCGAGCAGCGGCGCCATCAGCAGGATGCCGTGGGTGCCGCCGATCCAGCCGCCGGGCGCCAGCACCAGGGGCAGCCCCGCCATGAACTGGGGGACGATCGCGCCGTCGTGCTGGTAGAAGGCGGGGCTCTCGAAGAAGAGGACGCCGTCGGGGCCGCCGAACGCCTGCTCCATCAGCGGGATCGGCAGCGACCCGTGCTCGGCCAGCCACGTCGCGAACTGCACGTAGGAGGCCGGGTCGCGGCGGACGATGATCTGCTCCGAGCTCATGACGATCTGGAGCACCAGGAACGCCGCCGTGATGCCGAGGACGGCGGCGACGGTCCACCACGGCACCGCGTCCCCGGCGCCGCGGGTGTCGTCACGTGCGTCGTCGGTGGCGCCGGTGCCGGTGTCATCGCCGGTGTCATCGCCGGCGTCGGTGCGCGGCCGGGACCGCAGGCCCAGCCACAGCACCAGGGCCGCCGCGGGCACGAACAGCGCGACCGCCGGGACCGGGCGGAACACGCCCGCCATCAGCAGCGGCAGCGACACGGCCGGCCACGCCACGATGAGCAGCGTCGGGATCACGGTCACCCGCACGAGTAGCCGACCCGCGTTCATGTTCTCGCCTCGTGCTCGTCCGTCGACTCGTTCACCCGTGCGGAGCGTAGCGGTACCGGCAGGGTGCCGCCCCGCGCTTGATCATGTGGGCATACGCTCGGCCCATGAGCGCACACGCCGGGAACGCGGCCGGGCCCGCGGAGCTGCTGCGGCGGCGGGTGGCGGACGACCCGTCCAACCCGCTGGTGACCTTCTTCGACGACGCGAGCGGCGAACGGGTCGAACTGTCCGCGCGCACGTTCGACAACTGGGTGGCCAAGACGGCGAACTTCCTGGTGGACGGGCTGGCCGCCGAGCCGGGCACGCGGGTCGTGCTCGTCCTGCCGCCGCACTGGCAGACCGCGGTGTGGCTGATGGCCTGCTGGTCCGCCGGGCTCGTGGTGGAGCCGGTCGACCCGGAGACGTTCCGGCGCCGCGGCGCTTCCGAGGCGGCGGGCGCCGCCGAACCGATCGGGGCGGCGGGGCCGTACATCCTGGCGGCGGCGCAGGAGGTGCTGGACGACGTGATCACCGACGAGGTGCTGTCGGGCGGGGCCGAGGAGATCGTCGGGTTGTCGCTGCACGCGCTGGGCGGGCCGCTCAGCGAGTGCCCGCCCGGCGTGACCGACTACGCCCTGGAGGTCCGCAGCTACGGCGACCGGTTCGTCCCGGGCCCGGAAGTGACGCCTGAGACGCCCGCGATGAGTGTGACAAAGACCACACTCACCGCCGCGGAACTCGTGGGCGCCGGCCGCGCCGTCGTCGAAGAATGGGAGCTCGACGCACGGGACCGGCTCCTGGTTGACATGTCGTTCGCCACACTCGACGGGGTACTGACGGGCCTGCTTGCACCACTAATCTCGGGTGCTTCCGTCATAATCCAACGAAACTTCGACAAATCGACACTAGATCGTCGTGTGACCGTGGAGCATGTGACGGTGGTCGCCGGTATGCCCGGACCCGATGACGAATCCGGGCACCTGCGACGGCTCGCCTGACCTACGCTCTCCCTTGCCCTCGTCCAGCACCCGACCCCGGAAAGCGGGCGTACGCCTTGTGGGGGACGTCCCCACGCCCCTGGAACTGCCTAGACCCGGACCTCGGAGCCGATGAACAGCAACCCGATGTACATGGAGTACGTCGACGACGTCGATCCCCAACCGGCGCCTCGTCGTGGCTGGCGCATCCTCGGATGGGTGTGCATCGGACTGTCGGTCGTCATGGTCGCCGGATCCCTCGCCGCCTACGGCCTGTACCGCCAGGCGTTCGGGAACATCTCCCACGAGGACGTCAACGCCCAGCTCGGCCCCGACCGGCCGAAGAAGCTGAACGAGGCACTGAACATCCTGCTGCTCGGCTCCGACACCCGCGCGGGCGGCAACGCCAAGTACGGCCGCTCGCTCAAGAACGAACCGCCCCGCTCGGACACGATGATCCTGCTGCACCTGTCCCCCGGCGGCGGCCAGGCGATGGGCATCAGCTTCCCCCGCGACCTGATGGTCCGGATGCCGTCCTGCAAGGGCAGGAACGGCCAGACGATCCCGGCGCAGTCGCGGGCCCAGATCAACTCGGCGTTCACCAACGGCGGCGCGGCGTGCGTCATCAAGACCATCGAGAGCATCTCCAACATCCGCGTCGACCACTTCATGCAGGTCGACTTCAACGGCTTCAAGGCGATCACGTCCGCGATCGGCGGCGTCCCGGTGTGCCTGCCGAAGGCCGTCAACGACCCCAAGTCCAAGCTCAGGCTGTCCAAGGGCAAGCACAACATCAAGGGTGAGCAGGCGCTGGCCTACGTGCGCGTCCGGCACGGCCTCGGCGACGGCTCCGACCTCGACCGCATCAAGCGCCAGCAGAAGTTCATGGGCGCCCTCGCCAGCAAGGCGATGAGCGCGGGCGTGCTCAGCAACCCCAAGAAGCTCATCAGCCTGATGAACGCGGTCACCGAGTCGCTCACCACGGACAAGGAGCTGACGCCGCAGGTCATGATGGACATCGCCCGCGAGATGCAGGGCATGACCTCCGGCAAGCTGCGCTTCGTGACCGTCCCGTCCGGGCCCGACCCTCAGGACCCGAACCGGGTCGCGCTCAGCGACACCGCCCAGCCGTTCTTCGCCGCCGTCCGCAACGACAAGACCGTGCCCAAGGAGCCCAAGCCGGGCGCCACGAAGATCCCGCCGAGCCAGGTGCGGGTGCGGGTCTTCAACGGCAGCGGCATCAACGGCCAGGCGGGCCGCGTCGCGGACGACCTGGAGTCGCAGGGCTTCCAGGTCACGGTCGGCGGCAACGCCCCTTCCGCCACATCCGCCACCAAGGTGCTGTACGGTTCCGGTGCCGACCAGCAGGCGCAGACCCTGGCGGGGCTGATCCCCAGCAAGCCGCAGCCGGCGGCGCGCGGGGAGGGCGGCACGCCGGGCGTCGTCGACCTGGTCATCGGACGGAACTGGACGAACCTGAAGAGCGCCGGCGCGGGGATTCCCAAGCAGCAGGGCGAGATCCGCGCCAGCGACGACATCTGCAAGGAGACCTGACCGGGCAGCCCATGACCTACACCACCAGGCCATCCGGCGCCGAAACGGCACCGCCCCCGCACGGGGCGGCAGCGGCGCCCGGTGGCACCGGGGTGCAGGAGACCCGCCCGCGCAAGCAGCGTGACCCGTTCTTCGACAACGCGAAGTACTTCGCGATTCTGCTGGTGGTGATGGGACACGCCATCGCCAACGTGCGGTCGGACGTCCCCTTCGCCAAGGCCCTGTACATCTTCGTCTACATGTTCCACATGCCGCTGTTCATCGTGATCACCGGCTACCTCTCCAGGAACTGGACGTTCTCCACCGGCAAGGCGCGCAAGCTCATCACCCATGTCGGCGTGCCGTACGTGACGTTCGAGATCGCCTACGCGCTGTTCGCCTGGCTGGCGGGCGGGGAGAGGCTGGAGTTCAGCCTGCTCCAGCCGTACTGGCTCATGTGGTTCATGTGCGCGCTCTTCCTCTGGCGCCTGTCCACGCCGGTGTGGCAGCAGGTCCGCTGGCCGCTCGCGCTGGCCGTGGCGTTCTCGCTGCTGTCCTACATGAGCGACCTCGGCGGGGCGTTCAACATCCACCGGGTGCTCGGTCTCCTGCCGCTGTTCGTCCTCGGCCTCTCGCTGAAGCCCGAGCACTTCGAGATCCTCAAGAGGCCGATCGCCCGGCCCATCGGCGCCGCCGTGCTGGCCGGCGGGCTGGCCGTCGCGTTCTTCGCCAAGGACCGCATGTCGGAGGACTGGGTCTACTGGAAGAACCCGTACGCCGAACTCGGCGTCGGCAACGCCGCGGGCACCGTGATGATCTCGGCCATGTTCATCTGCGCGGTGGTGCTGGTCGCCGCGTTCCTCGCCGTCGTGCCCCGCAAGCGCTACTGGTTCAGCGCACTCGGCGCCACGACGCTGTACACGTACCTGCTGCACGGGTTCGTCGTCCGGCTGCTGGACTACGCCGGCTGGTGGGAGGCGGCCTGGATGCACACGCTTCCGGGGACGTTCGTCATCATCGCCGCCTCCGCCGCCGTCGGCACCGCACTGTGCGCCGGCCCGGTCGTCCGCACCATGAACTGGGCCCTGGAGCCCAGGATGACGTGGGCCTTCACTCCGCTGCGCCGGCCTGACGGCCGCCCCGGGCGACTCCGGTGAGATAAGCGGTAACCACGTAGAGCGAGCATCGGTCGGATACCATCCGTACGGTTTGTCCGCCGCGTTCGTCCAGCCGTAGAGCGGAATCCCCCATCTTGCCGCGCCCTGCCGGAGAGAGTCGTTGTCGCCGCTTCTCAGCATCGTCGTTCCGTTCTACAACGTCGAGGACTACCTCGGCGCCTGCCTGGAGTCCATCGCGCAGCAGACGCTGAGCGACCTGGAAGTCGTCATGGTCGACGACGGTTCGGCCGACACGAGCGCGACGATCGCCAAGGAGTTCGCGGACCGTGACGGCCGCTTCCGCCTCGTCCGCCAGCGGAACCAGGGCCTCGGCCCGGCGCGCAACACCGGCGTGCGGCACGCCCGCGGCCGCTACCTCGCCTTCATGGACTCCGACGACATCGTCCCCCGCTACTCCTACGAGCTGATGGTGGGCTCCCTGGAGCGAACCGGCTCGGACCTGTGCTGCGGCGGCGTGCGGCGGCTCACGTCCGCCGGGCCGCGCCCGTCACCGATGCACACCGAGATCTTCCTGACCCCGCAAGAGCGGACGCACATCACGCGGCGGACCGGCCTGCTGGGCGACCGGACCGCGTGGAACAAGCTCTTCCGCAAGGACTTCTTCGACGCGCACGGCTTCCGTTTCCCGCCCGGCCTGTACGAGGACGCACCGGTGACGATCCCGGCGCACTTCCTCGCCGAGGCCGTCGACGTCCTGAGCGATGTCGTCTACTACTGGCGGGAACGCGAAGGGGAGTCGCAGTCGATCACCCAGCGGCGCACCGAGCCGGGCAACCTCGAAGACCGGGTGCGGACCGTCCGGGCCGTCAACGCCTTCCTGCACGACCGGTCACCGGAACTGTGGCGCCTCCAGATGACCTCGGCGCTGTCCGGGGAGCTGCCGCTGTACGTCGACGTGGCGGGCGAGGGCGGCCCCGAGTACCGGAAGCGGCTGCGCACGCTGGTGACGGCCATCCTGGACGAGGCCGGCGACACCGCACTGCGCGACCTGACGGCGCTGAAGCGGCTCAAGTACCACTTCATCGCCGCGGGGATGTTCGAGGAGCTGCTGGAGCTCATCGGCTTCCAGCAGGCCCGCATGTTCACCGCCGAGGTGGAGCGCAGGGACGACCGCTGGTATGCGCGGTACCCGTTCTTCGGCGACCCGGAGCGCGCGGTCCCCGACGAGCTCTACGACGTCACCGACGAGCTGAGCCTGCGCGGCCGGGCCGACGAGGCCCACTGGGAGGACGGAAAGCTGCACATCTCGGGCCACGCCTACATCACGCGCGTCCCGATGACCGATCCGGACGCCGGGCCGGAGGCGTGCCGGATCCGGGTGTGGCTGAAGCACTCCCGTTCGGACCTGCGGGTGGAGCTGCCCGTGCGGCGTACCCGCCGTCCCGACGTGTCCGCCGACGCGCGCCGGGCGGCCGCCGACTACGACTGGGCCGGGTTCGCCGTCGCCGTCGACCCGGCGGACCTGGGCGCCGGACGCCGGCGTCTCCGCAGGCTGCTCGACCGGCGGCCGCCGCCGGAGACGCTGCGCGCGGGCACCTGGGAACTGCACGCCGAGGTCACCGCGCCGGGCGGGCTGCGCCGCGCCGGGCAGCTGCGGGGCCCCCGGCGCAGCAGCGTGCGCTGGGCGAACGCGTGGCACCCGTCCCCGGACGTGTCGATCCGGCCGGTCACCACGCCCGACGACCGATTCGGCGTCCAGGTGAAGAGGCTCGTCGCGCACGTCACGGCGGCGCGCGCCGAGGACGACGCCATCGTGCTGGACGGCCGCGTCCCCGGCATCGACGCCGCCGCGTCCGGTGAGCTGGTGCTGGCCCGGCAGCAGGGCATGGCCGAGGCGCGGCTGCCCGCGGACGTCGCCGCGGACGGCGGGTTCAGCGCGCGGGTGCCCGTCGACGTGCTCGTCTCGCACGGCGCCGAGACCGCCGCGATGCTGCACGTCTGGGTGACCGAGGGCCTGGACTGGAAGGCTTCGCTGCAGGTGGCCGGGCATGCCAAGCCGGTCAGGCTCACCATCGGCGACGACGTCGAGCTGCGGCACTCCCTCGGCACCGACGAGATCGTCGTCACCCGCACCAGGTTCGGCAACCTGCGCGTCCTGGAGCGTTCGCGGCGGCCGGCGGTGACCGGGGCGGAGTGGACGCGGGACGGGCGGCTCGTCCTCACCGGGGAGATGGCCGGCGCCGGACGGCCGGACCATCTGCTGGTGCGGCTGCGCGACGGCGGCGACACCCACCGCTTCCCCGTGACCTGGGACGAGCGGGGCTTCACCGCGGAGCTGTCCCCGGCCCGGATCCCGCGCTTCGGCGACGAGCTGCCGCTGGCGAGCGGGCACTGGGGGTTCTTCGCCCCGGCCGCCGGGGGCGAGGTCGCGGTCGCCGTCGCCCGCTCGTCCGTGGCGGGGCTCCCCGAGCCGCGCGTGATCGGCGTGCACTCGTTCAGGCTCGCCGCCTACCAGGGCGACGCGCTGCGCCTGGAATCGCTTCCCGCGCTGGACGACGAGGAGCGCGGCGTCCACGGGCTGAAGCGGATCACGCTGCACGACTACCCCCGGTACCTCTCGGAGCCGCTGCGCGACCTGGCCGTGTTCGAGAGTTTCCGCGGCCGGCAGTACTCCGACAGCCCGCGCGCCGTCTACGAGGAGATGGCGCGGCGGCGTCCCGGCCTGGAGTACGTCTGGGTCACCAGGGACGGCCAGTTCACCGTCCCCGAGGGCGTGCGGACCGTCCTGTACGGCAGCCGTGAACATTTCCGCGCCCTGGCCCAGGCGAAGTACGTCGTGGGCAACGACCCGATGCCCGAATGGTTCACCAAGCGGGACGGCCAGCTCTACGTCCAGACCTGGCATGGGACTCCGCTCAAGCGCATCGGCCACGACATCGAGCGGCCCCAGTTCCGCAACGCCCAGGACTATCTGCGCCGGTTCGGCCTCGACGTCGCCCAGTGGGACGCGCTGGTGTCGCCCAACCCGTTCAGCACACCGATCATGAAGCGCGCGTTCCGTTTTGACGGTGAGGTCATCGAGTCCGGCTACCCGCGCAACGACCTGCTGGTCCGCGGTGACGCGGTGCGGGCGGCGCGGGTCCGCGAGCGGCTCGGGATCTCCGCCGGCAAGACGGTGGTGCTGTACGCGCCGACGTGGCGCGACGACCAGGTCCGCCCCGGAACGCACAGCATGGACCTGCGGCTCGACCTCGACGCGGCGCGGAGCGCGCTCGCCGGCGACCACGTGCTGCTGGTGCGCGGCCACTTCAACCTCGGCGGTGGGGTCGCCGGCACCGACGGCTCGTTCGCCGTCGACGTCAGCCGTTACCCCGACATCGCCGAGTTGTACCTGATCTCCGACATCCTGATCACGGACTACTCCTCGGTGATGTTCGACTTCGCGGTGACCGGCCGCCCGCAGCTGTTCTTCACCTACGACCTGGAGCAGTACCGCGACCGGCTGCGCGGCTTCTATTTCGACCTGGAGGCCGAGGCGCCCGGCCCGCTCTGCCGGACCTCGGCGGAGGTCATCGAGGCGGTCCGCGCCGCCGGGACGGCGATGCCGGTCCACTCCGACCGCTACGAGGCGTTCCGGAGCAAGTTCTGCGCGTGGGACGACGGACACGCCGCCGCCCGCGTCGTGGACCGCATGCTGGGCCACCCGTAGGACGGCCCGGCCCCGGCCCGGAGGGCGTGAAAACCCCGACTCCGTGACTTCGTGGGAACCGATCGTGGTCACCAGATACGATCGGTTCCGGCCGTGACGGCCCGAGCATGCGGATCAGGGGGCACGCGCATGCCGTGACCGGTTCCCATATCGAGGTTGCGCCACCACGGCGGAGAAGCCTCGTTCACAATCGAAAGGACACCCCTCTCCATGGCGAACTTCACGCTCGAGGACGTTCGGCAACGGACGTACAAGGCGCGTGACGCATGGTGGACGGTACTGCTGGTCGACCCGCTCGCCGCCCGGCTGGTGAAGTTCACCGCCAACCGGACGAAGGTGACACCGAACCAGCTGACGGTCGGGGCCCTCCTCCTCGGCCTCGCCGCCGGCGCCTGCTTCGCCGTCGCCTCCTGGCCCTGGCTCCTGGCAGGGGCGCTGCTGTACCACCTGTCGTTCACCCTCGACTGCATGGACGGCAAGATCGCCCGCCTGAAGGGCACCGGCTCGGTCTTCGGCGCCTGGCTCGACTACATCTTCGACCGCGTCCGCGTCCTCGCCTGCGCCATCGCCCTCATGGCCGGCCAGTACGCCGCCACCGGCAACGTCGCCTACCTCTGGACCGCCCTCGCCGTCGTCTTCCTCGACATGCTCCGCTACATGGACGCCCTGGAGATCTACAAGGTGCGTTCCCAGATGCGCAGCACGCTCAGGGCGGCCCACGCGGAGGCCGGGGCGCTGCGCCTGGCGGCGAACACCCCCGCCGGTGACACCCTCGGCGCCGCCGGCGCGGACGGGCGACTCGTCGAGGACGCACTGTCCGAGGACCCGGAGGACATGGAGAACCAGGTCCTCACCGATCACCCCAACGTGGTGCTCCAGGCCGGATTCAACCAGCGCTTCCCCTGGTATGCGCGAATCCGCAACGTCCTGACCGCCGGCCGCATCCGCCCCCACCTGATCAGCGGCATCGAGTTCCAGATGGGCGTGTTCATCATCGCCCCGATCGCCGCCGCGATCGTCTCCGGCGCCATGATCCCCGTCATCGCCGTCAGCGGAGCCGGGATGCTCGCCTTCGAACTCGTCATCATCTACAAGTTCTGGCTGTCCAGCCGCGACTACAGCCGGACGATGGCCAGGCTGAACGAGGAGATCGAAGGCCACCGGGAGCGGCTGCCCGCCGAGGTGGTCGAGGCCGTCAGCGGCTCCGGCTGACCCCCCGTCCCCGACGTCACCGCCGAAGGCCCCGCGAGCACGCTCGCCGGGGCCTTCGCCGTCCCGTGCGCGGGGAGGTCAGGACGGCCCGCCGCCGAGGACACGGCGCAGCAACCGGGCCGCCCTCTCCGCCACGACGGCGGGCCGGAGCGGGCCGGGACGCCCGGCGGACGTTTCCGTCCCCGGGGCGGGCGCGACCGCGCTGACGCGCAACGCGAGGGACGACGTCCCGGCCGTCAGATACGGCGTCACCACGGGCCGGCCATCGCCCATCGCCGGGCCTCCGGCCTCCGGGACGGCGATGTCCCCCGCCCCCAGCCGTCCTTCGTGAACGCGTCCCCGGTACGGCGCTGACACGAAGACGTCGTAGCGCCCGGGGGCGTCCGCGGCGGCCAGGGGGTCGATCTCCGCGCCGAGGACGGCGCGTCCGTCATCGGTGGTGCCGACCCGTTCGAACGGCGTCCGGTGCTCGCCCGTCCCGCCCCTCCGGCGCACGACGAGTTCACCGGACCAGGCCGCCGCCTCGCCCAGCGGCTCGGCGATCGCGTACCCGCGGACGGCCAGCCGGCCGTCCCGCCATTCGACACCGCTCAGAAACCATTTCTGCTCCGGCGGCTGCGACACGGCGTACACCTCGTCGGGGACGCCGAGCCGCCCATCGCGAAACCCCGGGTACACCGCGAAGACACGGTCGCCGTCGAGGACGTACCTCTGCGGCCTCTCGGCGCGCACCCGCGCCGCCTCGTCGACCAGTTCGTCCATCCGGTGGCGGAGTGCGTGGCCGATCAGCCGCGCGTACGGCGGGAGGTGCCGCATGATCCCATCGTTGCCGTAGCGCTCCAGCAGCCGGCGGGCCGCTTCCCGAGTGGCGTGCCGCTCCCCGGCGTCGAACGCCTGGTACCGGGGATCGAACCGGGAGAAGACCTCGACGGCGAAATGGCGGCGCAGCAGCCGGTCGCGCACCGGCCCGGGACCCGTCCGCTCCGACACGAAGGCCATCAGCCGGTCGATCTCCGGGAAGTACAGCTCGGCGGGCGCGCCACCGCGCTGCAACGCGCTGGTACCGTCCTCACGGGCGACCCAGTAGTAGCAGTCGTGGTCGGCCACCACGGACACGCCCTTGGCCTCGAAATAAGCGCGGACGGCGAAGATCTGGTCCTCACCGGACAGGACGCCCTCGGGGAAACGGATGTGGTGCCGTTCGAGCAACGCCCGCCGGTAGAGCTTGAGTGCGGTGATGCTGCCGTAGAGGTTCGGCACGGGATCGGAAATCGTGGCGAACTCCACGTTCTCCTTGAACAGTTCCGGATGAACCCGGCGCCCGACCCCCACATATTTGGGGACGACCACGTCCGTACCGTTCTCGTCTGCCATCGCGCAGCAGCGTTCGAGCGCCTCGGGTCCGAGCCAGTCGTCGGCGTCGAGGAAGAAGACGTACTCACCGGTGGCGCGCTCAATCCCCACGTTCCGGGGCCGTCCCGGACCACCGGACGCCGGCTGGTGCACGACCACGAACCCGGGCCGTCCCGCCGCGAGCCGGTCGAGCACTTCCCCGCCGCCGTCGGTCGACCCGTCGTCCACCGCGATGATCTCGATGACCTCGTCCGGCAGCGTCTGCTCGAAGACGGACCGAAACGTCCGGTCCAGTGATCCCGCACAGTTGTGGACGGGCACGATGACGCTGACCTTAGGGGTCCCCATACGACTCCAAGCACACTGACGGCGGCACCGGGTCGACCGTAACGGGGATGCTCATCGGTTTCATCGACTTCGCATCGAATCGCTGCATACCGGCAAGCCACCACACACCGTGTGGGCGCCGCGTGACCGCTCCGCCGACAGGGCTGCACGGGCGAGACCGCCGTACACCATCTCGAACTGCGCAATCTGCTCCGAATCGGTGAGGACGAGGTCGGTGGTCACCGCTTCCAGAGCCACCACCTTCGGGTCACCGCTGAGGATCACCTCGTAAGACGGGCCGTTCGGACGGTGCAGCATCCGCTGCCGACCGACCCGTCCCTTCAGCACACCGGCGACCTCGGCGTCGGGCGGCAACGGCAGCTCGGTGTTGGCCAAGCGCGTGGAGATGAACTCCTCGGTCTGCAACAGCCCTGGGATCAGGTTCTGCTGGTACTCGCGGATCACGTTCGCACCAGCCTCCAGGTTGGCGAACCTGGCCTGGCGCTCACCGATCCCCGAGGACTCCCACCAGCCGTGCGACGCCGCCTCCTGCGGTGATCTGCACGAGCTGGGTCCATTCGTCGCCCTCGACGCCGAGGACGTCCAGGAGCCGCTGCACGTCCTCCTGGCCTGGTGCGACGTGCGCGTTCTCCAGCTTGCTGATCATCTGCCGGTACACGCCGGAGCTCTTGGCCAGTTCCTGCGCCGAGACCCCGGTCCGCTCCCGCAGCTCGCGCAACTCCGCCGCAAGCCGCAGACGACGCACGTACGGACTGATCAACACCCACCCCGCGTCATAGAACACCGACTGCCACCGTACTTGGAACATGCAGCGTATACACGTCCGCCCTCATGGGGCCCTGCTTCATCAACACCGGGAGGGTGCTGAGGGTCTCGGAGTCGGGTGCCCCGCGAGAGTCGTTCGGCCGCCAGGGATCTCGTGTAGGCGGCAGACGAGCTGATGGCCAGCACTCAGTGAGCAAGAAGTCGAGCCCTGCGCACTGCCACGGCGGCTGCCTGATCCGGTGATTCGTCGACCGGGGGTCAACACGACCACTCACCGTGCTCCAGGTAGCGGGTGGCGCCGTCCTGTCTGGCGGCGTGGCCGTGAACGATGCGACGGGCCAGACGGCTGATCGTCAGCTCGTGGGCTTGGCCGACGTTGTGGAAGCCGTAACCGGTCAGCTCGTTCGGGTCGAGCTCGATGGCGGCGAGCTGGTCGTCAGCGAGTGTGCCGCCGTCGAAGATGAACAGGACTTTGTCGCCTTCGGTGTCGTTCGGCGCCCAGTCGGCGACGAGCAGCCGACCGACGGGCGGGTTGATGGCCAGCTCCTCGGTGACCTCACGGCTCGCGGCCTGCCGGGGCGTTTCCCCGTGTTCGATGTAGCCGCCGGGGATGTCGCGATAGTTCTTGTAGGAGGGGTCGACCAGGAGCACCTGGTCACGGTCGTTGAAGAACAGGACGCCTGCGGCCGCTCGGGCGCGGGTGAAGCTGTCGGCTGGGTCGTCGCTCACGGTGTTGAGCGTAGAAGATCCATCAGATGACGTTCATCCGGTGAGCGAGGTCGGCCAGCGGACGGCTGCGGCGGCCGAGCGTGGTGGCGCGAAGCTTCATCACGAGCTGGCGGCTCATCATGTGTGTGCGGACCTGCTCAGGTGCCCGTCGTTCTGCGGCGAGCAGCTCGCCGATCGCCTCGTCGATCTTGTTGCGCGCCCAGTAGGCACTGAACGGAAGGTAAGCGCTCATTGACCGGCCCGTTGCGCTCGGCGTGCGCAACGGGCCGGGTGTGGAGGTGGTCAGGGCCGGCGGCGGGCGGTTGCCAGGAGGTACTCCCAGTCGGTGGACGTGTTCGAGGTGCCGCGGTTGTGGTTGCGGACCAGGTCGGTCAGGGCCTCGTCGAGGGCGGCCACCTTTCCGGGGTCGCCGGCTATGTGGTTGTAGACGGCGATGGTGGGGCCGTAGCGGGTTTTGAAGTAGTCGCGGAAGGCCTCGGGGGTTTCGAAGAGGTCGATCCGGATCTTCTTGCGGCGGAAGGTGAGATCGGTGACCCGGTCGCCGAGGAGTGCCTCGACGTGGCCGGGGCCGCCCCAGAGCGGCGGGGGCTGCGCGCCCGGCGGGGGCGGCGGCGCGAACGGCTTCATCGTCTTGAACATCTCGCCGATGAATCCCTCCGGCGTCCAGCTGAGCAGGCCGATGGTGCCGCCGGGGCGGCAGACGCGGACCAGTTCGTCGGCGGCGGCCTGGTGGTGGGGGGCGAACATGACGCCCACGCAGGACACGACGGCGTCGAACTCGGCGTCGCCGAACGGCAGCGCTTCGGCGTCGGCCTCCCGCCATTCCAGGTGCGCGTCGTGGCGGGCGGCCTCCTTGCGTCCGGCCTCCAGCAGTTCCGGTGTCAGGTCACTGGCCACCACGTCCGCGCCGGCGAGCGCGGCGGCGATCGCGGCGTTGCCCGACCCCGCGGCGACGTCCAGCACCCGGTCGCCGCTTCCGACGCCCGACGCCTCGACCAAAACCCCGCCCAGGTCCCAGATGACCTCGGCGGCCAGCGTCGGGTAGTCCCCGAGCGCCCACATCTTGCGGTGACCGGCCTTGACCGTGTCGATCGTGTCGATCGTGTCCCCCATGGCGGCTCCCCTCGTTTCGTGTGAACCACGCTAGGCACGGGGCGAACCGGCTCCTAGTACAGGATCTGTACTGGTGGCCGGGGCCGCGGCGTCTTAGCCTGCGAAGCATGGGGGCCTCCTATTACCAGTTCTGCCCCGTCGCCAAGGCGATGGAGCTGCTCGACGAGCGCTGGACGCTGCTGATCATCCGGGAGCTGCTGTCCGGGAGCGAGCGTTTCAACGAGGTGCGCCGCGGTGTGCCCCGCATGTCCCCGACCTTGCTGTCCAAGCGGCTGAACCAGCTGGTTCGCGCCGGTGTCGTGGACAAGAGGGTCGCCGGGAACGACGTCAGGTACGTCTTGACTCCGGCGGGTGAGGAGCTGCGGCCGGTGGTCGAGGCTCTCGCCGTTTGGGGAGTCCGGTGGGTGGGAGAGCTCGGGGACCGGGACCTCGACCCGAAACTGCTGATGTGGGACATGCGCCGCGGCATCGACCGCGGCGCACTCCCGGACGGGCGGACGGTCGTCCTGTTCGACTTCCCCGACGTCCCCGCCCGGGACCGCCGCTGGTGGCTCGTGCTCACGTCCGGCGAGGCCGACGTCTGCGACGCGGATCCCGGCTACGAGGTGTCGGTGACGGTGACCACCGGCCTGCGCGACATGGTCCAGATATGGCGCGGCGACATCCGCTGGGAGGACGCGCTGCGGTCCGGCGCGGTCGAGGTCCGGGGGCCGGAGACGCTCCGCCGGTCGGTGTCCGGATGGCTCGGCATGTCGCAGTTCGCCTCGGTGCCCCGGCCGGGGTAGCTCATCCGGCGAGGAGGTCCGTCCATCGGCGGCAGACCTCGTCCAGGCCGTAGGCGGTCCTGACCTGGCTGCGGGCAAGCGCCCGGTCGGTTTCCCAGCGGTCCTGGGAGACGGTCGCGGCGATGGACGCGGCCATGGCGGACGGGGTTTCGTGGATCCAGCGGGCGTCGTAGATGGTGTCGGCGCCCGGCCACGGCAGCAGGGCCGGGACGGCGCCGGACGCCATGCCTTCGGCGGGTGCCAGGTGGAAGCTCTCGTCGTCGCTGGTGGAGAGGACGAAGCCGATGCGGCGCAGCCAGGACGCCACGTCGCGGCCGTAGGAGTCGAAGACGACGCCGCCGGACAGCAGGCGGGAGCGGCGGATGCGGCGGAAGACCTCGTCGTAGTGGGCGCGTTCCTCGTCCTTCTGCCAGATCCACCAGTACTCCCAGGGGAGCTTGGATTTGACGAAGAGCGTGAAGCGGGGGTCGTCGCGGCGGAGTTCTTCGAGGACGTCGAGGGCCAGGTCCAGGCGTTTGCGGGCCGGCGCGATGCCGATCATGCCGAGGTGGTGTTCGGCGCCGGGCAGCTTGTGCCGGTCGAGCTGGGCGTCGTCGACCCAGTTGGGGACGGTGACGACCTTCTCGGCGGGCCAGCCGGTGATCTCGCGGGTCAGGCCGGTGTAGTGGGGGCTGACGCAGACGACCTGGTCGACGGCGTCGATCTTCAGTTGTTTCGGCCAGTGCGCGTACAGCTCGAAGCGGTGCAGCCGGACGACGAGGCGCTGGTCCGGTCGTTTGCGGTCCGCGTACCAGAGGGCGTTCGGGCCGCACCATTCGCAGATGACGACGTCGGCCCAGTCGACCAGGTCCTGGCTGCGTTTCTCGTCGTGGGCCTTCAACGCGGCCCAGTGGTCGACCCGGACCTCCATGTCGGGGCGTGAACGCATGTAGTCGAGGAGGCGGCTGAAGAACTTCAGGTCGTGGCCCGCGACGCCCACGCGGAGCCGGCGGTCCTTCACGGACAGGACGGCCTCGGACGGCTCCGGGAACGTCTGGGACAGGTAGGCGCGGAGGCGGCCGGCGGCGGCGTCCAGGGTGTATTCGGCGGCGGCCGACCGGCAGCGGTCCGCGGCGAGGGTGAAGACGTCGGGGTTCTTGCCGATGAGGGCCAGGGCGTCCAGGACGTCGTCTTCGGTGGCGGCGAACAGGGGGTAGTCGGCACCGAGGAGGCGTTCGTGCATGGGCGTCCGGTTCAGGACGACCGGGACCCCCAAGGTGCCGCATTCCAGAACCTTCGTGGACAGTTCGAGGCTCGCGTCCATCTCGGGGTGCCGCCAGGAGAGGCCCACGTCGGAGGCGGCCGTCAGCCGCATCGCCTCGGCGCGGGGATGGCCGCCGTGCCAGACGACGCCCTCGCCGCTCTCCAGCGCGGTCCGCATCCGGGTCGCGAAGCCCGGGTCGGCGGGATCGTCGTGGATCTTGTCGCCGACCATGTGGAGTTCGGCCTCGACGCCGCGGATGGCGAGCAGGCGCGGCAGGGAGGTCATCTCGTAGGTGTTCCAGCGCGGCGCGAACTTGCCGGTGTAGACGAGGCGGAGCGCGCGGTGGTCCGGTGCCCCGGCGGGGCGGGGCGTCAGGCCCTCCGGGAGGACGACGACGGGCGGGAACAGGACGCTCTTGCCGGCCGCGGCGGGCACGGCGCCTTCCATGAAGCCGCGGAGTTCCTCGGTCTGGCAGAGCAGCACGCGGGACGCGTCGGCGATCCGGCGCAGCTCGCCCTTGGCGGACGCGGTGAACTCGGCGGCGGACTGGGGGACGTCGGTCAGGTACGTCCACAGGCGTCCGGCCAGGGGACCCGCGGCGAGTTTGGCCGCGAGGCGCCGGCCGCGGACGACGACCAGGTCGAACCCGTGCCCCGGCCGGCCGTCTCCGCTCGGCGCGCGCTGCTCGTCGGCGTCGATGCGGGCGAGGATCGTCGCGGCGTGCTTCGGGACGAGGAGGCCGTCGAACATGCCTTCGGCGTGCGGGCTTCGGACGGTGACGCCGGGCAGGGCGCGCAGCGGGTCGACGAGACGTCCGGTCCGGATGGGGGCCTTGAGGACCAGGGTCACCTCGCAGCCGGCGCGGGCGAGGGCCTGGACCATGCCCTGGGCCCAGATCGCCGATCCGTCGATCATGTTGAGATCGACGTCGCCGTAGACGAGGGCGCGTGGTCGCACGGTGGTTCCTTTCAATGGGCCGGTTCAACGATTCGCGCGAGCCGGCCGGGGTCGGTGGCGCCGTCGGCGATCACGGCGTCCCAGGTCAGGCAGGCCAGGGTGGCGGGCGGCGCCTCGCCGCACAGGACGAGCGGGAGCGAGCGGGCGGCGGCGATCCTGCGGACGCCGTCCAGTGCGGCGTCCCGGTCGTACATGCCGGGGACGCCCAGGTACGCCCAGGGGCCGCCGGGTTCGCCGGCCGCCGCGTCCACGACGACCATGTCCACGTCCGCCCGGTCGAGGACGATCGCGGCGTCGTGCGGGTACAGCGGGACGACCTTGGCGTGCTCGGCGAGCCGCGACGCGGTGCGCGGGGTGAGGATGCCCGCGATGATCAGGGTGTCGCACGGCCCGGCGACGAGCAGGCGGTTCTCGGGCCGGTCGATGCGGTCGGCCTCGACACCGCCGCCGGCGGCGGCGGACTTCGCCGCCGCGGCGGGCGCGTTCCGGGTGCGCCACAGCCGGTACAGGTCCTTGGGCAGCCGCCGGCCGCGCCTGGGGTTGCGCGCGGCGCCGGCGACGAGGCGCCCGAACTGCAGGGCCGTCGAGCGCTCCAGCGCTGCGAGCTGCTTCTCCAGTTCGGCGACGCGCGCCTCGCGTTCGCGCAGCGTGGACTTCAGGCGTCCGAGCTGCTGGTACGCCCTCGCCTCCTGCCGCGCCGCGTCCTTCGCCTCGTCACTCACCCAGGAACTCCATGATCACTTCTGCGATGCGGGGGCCGGCGTGGCCGTCCCACAGCGGCGGCTTGCGGTCGCCCGCCCGCGCCTCCGCCTCCAGGACCTTGCGCACCCCGGGAACGAGCTCCTCGAACGTGACGAGGCGGTTCGTGCCGTGGGTGATGGTGATGGGCCGCTCGGTGTTGGGACGGACCGTCAGGCACGGCACGCCGAGGATCGTCGTCTCCTCCTGCAGGCCCCCCGAGTCCGTGACGACCGCCGCCGCCCCGCGCACGGCCGCGATGAAGTCGATGTACCCGAGCGGCTCCAGGATGTGCACGCCGTCGTGGTCGCCGAGGCCGGCGGCCATCAGGTTCGCCCGGCCGCGCGGGTGGACGGGGATGACCAGGTCGGCGAGGTCGGCGACGCCGTGCAGGTGCCGGACGAGGGCCGCCGCCGTCTCGGGTGCGTCCACGTTCGCGGGCCGGTGCATCGTCGCCAGGACGTACCGTTCGGGCAGCCCGTGCGTCTCCCGGACCGCGCCGGTGTCGAACGAGCCGAGGTTCGCCAGCAGCGTGTCGATCATCGGGTTGCCGACGAGGTGGGCGCGCTCGACCGGGACGCCCTCGTTCGCGAGGTGGCCGATCCCCTCCGGGCTCGTGACCAGGCAGAGCGCGGAGAGCTGGTCGGTGACGCGCCGGTTGACCTCCTCCGGCATGGACATGTCGAAGCTCCGCAGCCCGGCTTCCACGTGGGCGACGGGGATCTGCAGCTTGGCCGCGACGAGGGCGGCGGCGATGGTCGAGTTCACGTCGCCGTACACGATGACGAGTGCGGGTGAACGGCTCGTGAACTCCTTCTCCAGCCCGACGAGCAGCGCGGCGGTCTGCTCGGCGTGTCCGCCGGAGCCGACGCCGAGGTTGACGTCGGGTTCCGGCAGGCCCAGCTCGTCGAAGAAGATCTCCGACATCCGGGCGTCGTAGTGCTGGCCGGTGTGGATCACCGTCTGCTCGGCGCCCGCGGCGCCCAGCGCGTGGATCACCGGGGCGGCCTTGACGAAGTTCGGCCGCGCCCCCAGGACGTGCACGATGGGTCCCAACACAATTTCCCTTCTGTTCATCGGGGTTGCCTACGCTCGCCCGCCGTGCCCACAAAGAAACACGTCTATCTGGCGGGGCTCGCCTGGCGGCAGGTCAGGGACGATCCCGGCCGGGCGTTCCGGCTGGCCGTCCGGCTGCTCGCCCGGACCCCGGCCGGGGCCCGGCTGCGGCGTTCCCGGCTCGTCGTCGCGAAACCCCGGGACGTTCAGCGCGAGACGGCCGACCTGCGCCGTCTGCTGGCCCATTCCCCGTCCGCTCGCGCGCGCGGCGCCGCCCCTTCCGGGAAGGCCGCCCCGTCCGGGAGGACGGTCCTGCAGTTCGTGACGAACGCCCTGCCGCGCACGAACGCGGGATACACCGTCCGGACGCACCGGATCGCCCTCGCCCAGCGGGAGGCGGGCCTCGACACGCACGTGGTGACGCGGCTCGGATACCCGCTCAGCCAGGGCGCCGGCGACGCGCGGACGCGGGTGGACGTCGAGGGCGTCCCCTACCACCGGCTGCTCCCGTGGCTGCCGCCGGCCGATCCGCTCCGGGCCGTCGGCAGGAGCGCCGATCTGGCCGGACGCCTCGTCGAGGAGCTGCGGCCGTCCGTCCTGCACGCGGTCAGCAACCATCTGAACGCGGCCGTCGCGCTGGAGCTGGGCCGCCGGCACGGCCTGCCCGTCGTGTACGAGGTGCGGGGATTCCTGGAGGACTCCTGGCTGTCGCGCGACCCCGCGCACAGCGAGGCGGACGACTTCTACCGGCTGACCCGCGAGCTGGAGACGCGCCGCATGGCCGAGGCGGACGCGGTGGTGACGCTGGGCGAGGCGATGCGGGCGGAGATCGCGTCCCGCGGCATCCCCGAGGAAAAGATCTTCACGGTGCCGAACGGTGTGGACGAGGTGTTCCTCGAACCGCTCCCCGACCCCGGCGGCCTGCGCGACCGGCTCGGCATCCCGGAGAGCGCGACGGTCGTCGGCCTCACGTCGTCGTTCTACGGCTACGAGGGCATCGACACGCTCATCGACGCGGCGGCGCTGCTGCGCGACCGCGGCGCGCCCGTCACGCTGCTGCTGGTCGGCGACGGCCCCGAACGCGGCGCGCTCGAACGGCGCGCGGCCGGGCACGGCGTTCACGCCGTGTTCACCGGCCGGGTGCCGATGGGGTCCGTTCGCCGGTTCCATGCCGTCCTCGATGTGTTCGCGGTTCCGCGCCGGGCGGACCGGGTCTGCCAGCTGGTGACGCCTCTCAAGCCGATCGAGGCGATGGCCGGGGGACTCCCGGTCATAGCCAGTGAAGTCGGGGCACTTCGGGAAATTGTGGAACCTGGCGTAACCGGCGCGTTAACAGTTCCGGAAGACCCGGAAGCATGGGCGAATTGCCTGGAAGATCTGGCTTACAGTCCCGAAAGAAGGCTGAAAATCGGGCAGGCGGCCCGGGAATGGGTCCGAGCGGAACGCACCTGGCGCACCGTGACGGCCGGATATCTGGCCGCGTACCCGTTCACATAACGCGCGAAGGGAGCCACCGGCGTGGATCTGGTGGTCATCGGACTCGGCTACGTGGGACTGCCGCTCGTGCGGGAGGCCGTCCGGGCCGGCCTGCGGGTCGGCGGCCTCGACCGCGACGCGCGCGTCGTCGCCGGGCTCAAGGCCGGGCTGTCGCACATCGACGACGTCTCGCCGGCCGACATGGAGGAGATGCTGGAGGCCGGGTTCGTCCCGAGCCTGCAGGAGGACATCCTGGACGGCGCCCGCACCGTGGTCATCTGCGTGCCGACGCCGCTGTCGCCCGAGGGCGGCCCCGACCTCACCGCGGTGCGCGGCGCGGCCGAGACGGTCGCCCGGCACCTGGAGCCGGGGATGCTGGTCGTGCTGGAGTCGACCACGTACCCCGGTACCACCGAGGAGGTCGTCCGGCCGATCCTGGAGACGTCCGGCCTGGTCGCCGGGGACGAGTTCCATCTGGCGTTCTCGCCGGAGCGGATCGACCCGGGCAACCCGGTCTACGGGGTGCGCAACACACCGAAGATCGTCGGCGGGCTCGGCCCGGCGTGCGCGTCGGCGGCGGCGGCGTTCTACGGCAAGTTCGTCGACCGGGTCGTGCAGGCCAAGGGCACCCGCGAGGCGGAGATGGCCAAGCTGCTGGAGAACACCTACCGGCACGTCAACATCGCGCTGGTCAACGAGATGGCGGTGTTCTGCAACGAGCTCGGCATCGACCTGTGGGACGCGATCGACTGCGCGGCCACCAAGCCGTTCGGGTTCCAGGCGTTCCGGCCGGGTCCCGGCGTCGGCGGGCACTGCATACCGATCGACCCGAACTACCTGTCGTACAAGGTCCGCTCGCTGGGCTATCCGTTCCGGTTCGTGGAGCTGGCCCAGGAGATCAACGACCGGATGCCGCGGTACGTGGTGGAACGCGCGCAGCAACTCCTCAACCGCGAGGGACGCGCGCTGAAGGGCGCCCGGGTGCTGCTCCTCGGCGTCACCTACAAGGCCGACATCGCCGACCAGCGCGAGTCGCCGGCCCGCCCGGTGGCCCGGCGGCTGGCACGGCTCGGTGCCGATCTGTCGTTCCACGACCCGCACGTCTCGTCCTGGCAGGTCGACGGGACCGAGGTCGCGAACGCGGGCGACGATCTGCGGGCCGCGCTGGAGGCGGCCGACCTGGCGATCGTCCTGGCCGGCCACGCCGCCTACGACGCGGCGACGCTGACACGGCACGCCCGCCTGCTCTTCGACACCCGCGGCCGAACCCGCAACACCCAGCAGGACACCGTCGAACTTCTCTGACAGGGATGAATCGCCTGGCGGCGTCCATGTCGGGGACAGCGGGAATTCATCGGCAATTTCCATGAGCAACCGAGACTCGGCCGTAGGCATTGATTCGGACCGGAGTGAGAGTAATGCGGGTCTGCGTTTGCACGGTGGTGCACCATCCCGAGGACGCGCGCATTCTGCACCGGCAGATACGCGCGCTGCTCGATGCCGGCCACGAAGTCACATATATTGCGCCATTTCGGGCATGTAATGCGACGCCGTGGCGGGAGATCAGCCCGGTGGACGTTCCGCGCGCCACCGGGCGGCGCCGCCTCCGGGCCCTGCGCGCCGCCCACCGGGCCCTCACCGAACACGCCGCCTACGCCGACGTGATCCTCCTGCACGACCCCGAACTGCTGGTGTCCCTCCCCCGCGAGGTGCGGGCGCGGACCGTCGTGTGGGACGTCCACGAGGACACCGCCGCCGCCCTCAGCGCCAAGGGCTGGGTGCCCGCGCCGGCGCGTCCCCTGCTCCGCCCCGCCGTCCACCGCCTGGAGCGGCGCAGCGAACGGCGGCACCGCCTGCTGCTCGCCGAGGAGGGCTACCGGGCCCGGTTCCGCGACGAACATCCCGTCGTGCCCAACACCACCTACGTCTCCGACGTGCCGCCCGGACGGCCGGACGGCCGCCGCGCCGTCTACGTCGGGCAGTTGTCCCGGGCGCGCGGCGCCCTCGACATGATCGAGATGGCCGGGACGCTGGCCGCCGAGGGCGTCCTGGTCGAACTGATCGGGGCCGCCGACGCCGACGTCAAGGACGCGCTCCGGGGCGCGCAGCGCGAGGGAACCCTGCGCTGGTACGGGTTCGTCCCCAATGACCGGGCGCTGCGCATCGCCGAGGGCGCCATGGCGGGGCTGGCGCTGCTGCACGACGAGCCCAACTACCGGCACTCGATGCCGACCAAGGTCGTGGAGTACATGGCCCGCGGCATCCCGGTCATCACCACGCCGAACCCGCCCGCCGTGGACATCGTCGAACCCGCGGACTGCGGGCTGATCGTCCCGTTCGGGGACCCGGAGGCCGCCGCCAAGGCCGTGCTCCGGCTGCGCGACGACCCGGAGCTGCGTGCCGGCCTCGGCGAGCGCGGCCACCGGGCCGCCCGCGAGCGGTTCCACTGGCCCGTCCACGCCGAGCGTTTCGTCGCCCAGCTCGAAGCGTGGGCGGGCCGCTCCCCCGCCGCGGTCCCGGAACACTTGCCAGAGCCCGAGCCCGTCCCCGAGTACTGAGCCCCGGCGCCGCCGGGCAGCGGCGTCAGGACGGGTTGTGCAGGCGGTAGGCGACGGAGCGGGCCAGGCGGGCGGCGACGCCCGGCGGGCGGTCGGCCTCGACCACCACGACGTACCGGCCGACGCGCAGGGCGATCATGCCGGCGGCCGGGCCGATCTCGTACGCCTCGTCCGCGCCGATGTCGCGGCGTTTGCGGGCCTTCGCCTGCGTGGCCTGGAGGGCGTCCAGCATCTGCGACGCCTCATGATCGGTCCTGGCCACCCAGCGGACGCTGACGGTGAAGCCGCCCACGGTCCGCACCGGATCGCCGCCCTCGCCGGGATCCGCCGTCGGGGACCTCGACCCGGCGGACTCCGCCCCGGTCGGCCGGGGTCCGGCCGATTCGGGTCCGGCCGTCCTGGATGAGGTCGGTTCGGGGCCGGTCGGTTCGGGGCCGGTCGGTTCGGGGCCGGTCGGTTCGGGGCCGGTCGGTCGCGGGGTGGCCGGCTTCGACCGCTTCGGCTCCTCGCCCTCCGGGTCGCCGCCGGACCCGGTGTCCCCGTCGCCGTCCCCGGCGTCCTCGTCCTCTTCCGGCGGCTCGTACCTGCAGGACACCGGGCGCGGCAGCCGGACCGGGCCGGCGGCCGCGTCGGCGGGCTCGTCGACGTGGCCGGCCACGCGCGCCGCGACCAGGTCGGGCTTCTCCAGCAGTGTGCAGGCGTCCGGCCAGTCCGCCTCCGGTACCCCGCCCAGCTCCGCCGGGCCGGTGCCCGCGAGCCCGCCGCGGAGCGCGACGAGCCGCGCGGCGCCGTCCGGACGCGGCGCCGCCTGCGGGACGGCCGCGTACAGCAGCCCGCCCGCCGCCGCCAGCCACGGCCGCGGACCGGGCAGGTCGGGGTTCATCGAGATCGGCGCGGGCGCGGTCGTGGTGTGCCCGTCGCCGGGCTCGACGATGTCGACGGCCGCCGGCAGCAGCCGACCCGACAGCCGGGGACGCAGCGCGTACACGTCGCCGCCCGCCTCCGCGAGCGCCGCGTACGCCGGGGACTCGCGCCGCCACTCGACCTTGCCGGACGGCACCCGTACCGCCTCCATCCAGGTCTCGCCCCGCTTCGCGCCGTCCGGGTGGTAGACGATCACGAGCCGTCCCGACCTCAGCACTCCCGGGCACATGGTGTCGCCGCACACCCCGTCGCCCTCCCAGACGGCGAACTGCTCGCCGTCGGCGTCGAACGCGCGCAGCGCCGTCCCGTCCGAGGCCAGCGTCACGCCGTCGAGGATCGACACCTCGGGTGACTCCTTCGAGCCGAGCCGCCGGTCCCAGCGGACGGCGCCCTTGCCCGGCTCGACGGCCAGCAGCCGGCTGTGCCGCTCCTCGCCGGCGCAGTCCAGGGCCAGCGCCGCGAGATCCTCCCGTGCGGCGGACGGCCGCGCGCCGCCCTCCAGCAGCAGGCAGCCGCGCGGCAGCGGCAGCCGCCACACCTGATTGCCCGTCGCCGCCGAGACGCCGAACAGCGTCCGGCGCTCGTCGTCGGTGGTGAACACGACGTCCGAACCGGCGGGCCACTGCAGCGTCGTCCGGGAGACGGCGGCGGGACGCAGCCCCTCGCGCCGCCACAGCAGACCGCCCGACAGCGCGTCGAACGCGATGATCAGCCGGTCGCCGCGGTCGCCGTCCCTCTCGAAGTAGCCGAACAGCCGGGACCGCGTGGACGCCCAGCCGAGCATCGTCCACCCGGAGCGGCGGTAGCTCCAGCGGCCCGTGCCGGTCCGCGCGTCCCGGACCTCCAGCCCGTGCCCGGACGCCGTCACCACCTGGCCCTGCGCAACCGCGTAGGCGACTCCGTCGTAGCCGGCGACGGACCCGTGGTGCGTCCGGGTCGTGTGCTCCCAGCTCACCGTGAGCGGACCGGGCGGCGGGCCCACCTCACGCTGCGGTGTGACGGGATCGGCGGTCACCGTATGCCGGACCTGCCACCATTCCGCGCCGAGGACGAATCTGTCGACGAGCACGGCGACGAGGGCGATGGCCACCACCCCGGAGATCAGGCCGAGGGCCACCCGGACCCCGCCCACGGACTCCGGCCGGCCACCGGGGCGCTGCCGGCTTTCGCCCACGACCGTGCCCCCTCCTTCCGCGTACCGTGCCTGTGTGCTTTCACTGCCCTAAAGGACGACATCCACCTTGCCCTGTGCGTGGCGTCCGCGCGACTGAACGGAGGAACCGTGGAGGTCTTCACCCACTGGCGAACCTGGGACGAGGCCAGGGCGGGCCTCGCCGCCGGGAAGATCGGCGGCGAGATCGACCTGGACGGCCTCGGCAGGGCCGCGGAGGCCGCCCGGCGCTGGCACGGCGACCAGCTGCGCCCGACCGGCGACCCGTACATCGTGCATCTGCTGGAGGCCCTGGAGGTGCTGACCCGCGGCCCCGGCGTGACCGACCCGGCGATCCTGTCCGCCGCGCTGCTGCACGACGTCGTCGAGGACACCCCGGCCACCCTCGCCGATGTTGAGGCCGAGTTCGGCCCCGAGGTGACCGAACTGGTCGACTGGGTGACCAAGCCGCCCGCCGCCGGTACCGGCCGCCAGGCGAAGCGCGCCGCCAGGTCCGCCTATCTGCGCCGCCTCCGGGACGCCCCGCGCGAGGCCGTGCTGGTGAAGCTCGCCGACCGCGCGAGCAACGTCCAGACCCTCGACCGGATGCCGCCGGACTTCCAGCGCCGCTACTACACGGAGACGCTCACCTACATCGTCCCGCTCGCCGAGACGGAGCCGTGGTTCAGGACCTGGTACGCGTCCTGGCGGCGGCAATTCGCCCACCTGTTGTGACCGGACGGTCATGAAGTGGGAGGATCCGGTCATGGAACGGGAGTGGGTGGTCGAGGAGAGCGTGTCCGTCGCGGCGACGGCGGAGGCCGTGTACGCCGCGGTCGCCGATCCGCGGCGGATGCGCGAGTGGAGCCCGGAGGTGTTCGCCGCGTGGGTGCGCGGGCGGAGCATCGCGCCGGGGACGAGGTTCGTGGGGTTCAACCGGATCGGCTGGCGCGTGTGGTTCACGACGTGCCAGGTGACGGCCGCGGTGCCGGGAGAGGCGTTCGCGTTCCGGGTGTCGAGCTTCGGGATGCCGGTGGCGCTGTGGGGTTACCGCATCGAGGACATCGCGGACGACCCGTCCGAGCCCCGGACCCGGCTCACCGAGTACTGGGAGGACCTGCGGCGCGACGGCCGGGGCGCCGCGTTCGTCTCGCTGCTCGGCAGGCTTTTCACCGGTGTGCCCGCCGACCGGCGCGCCGCCGTCAACCGGGGCGGGATGCGCGCCACCCTTGACCGCATCGGGACGGCCGTCGAGAAGGGCTGACGAGACGGGCCGCCGTCAGTCCTTGGAAGTAAAACGAGAACCTGTTCTACTAAGCGGTGTGACAAGTGCCGTGCACGCCCATGCGATCCAAGGGGAACAGGTCGATCTGCCGGTCCGGATCCGCGAGGCCGCGGTGGCGTCCGCCATGTTCGCCGTGCCCGCGGACGCGGCCCAGGCCGTCATCGCCTACTCCGGGCTCGACGTCGCCGAGCCGCTGCCGGGCAGGGCCGTCTGCTCGCTGGCGTTCGTCCGGTACGCGGACGGGGATCTCGGGCCCTACCACGAGTTCGCCGTCGCGTTCCTGGTCCGGCCGCCCGGGTCGGCGCCGCCGTCCGGGACGCTCGGGAGGCTGCGCGCGTTCACCGGCGGCGGCATGGCGGGGATCGGGGCGTTCATCCACTGGCTGCCCGTCAACCAGGAGTTCACCCTGGAGGCCGGACGGACGATCTGGGGTTTCCCGAAGGAGCTCGCCGACATCCCCATGGACCTGGCGGGACGCGTGAAGCGGTGCGCCGTGCGGCTCGGCGGCCGCACGGCGATCGAGGTGGCGGTCAGGCCGGGCGCGCCGATGCCGAGCGGCTCCGGGACGCCCAGCGTCGAGGCGTACTCGTGCATGGACGGTGTCACACGCCGGACGCCGTGGACGGTCACGCCGTCCGACGTGCGGATGCGCCCGGGAGGGGCGAAGGTCGTCCTGGGCGACCATCCGGTGGCGGAGGAGCTGCGCGGGCTGGGCCTGGACCGGGCGCGGGCGCTGAGCACGAGCACCGTCGGGCACCTCATGATGACCTTCGAGGCCGCCGAGGAGGTGCGCGGATGAGGCGGACGGCGCTGGTGACGGGTGCCGCGCGCGGTCTCGGCGCGCTGGCGGCGCAGCGGCTGGCCGCGGCCGCCTGGGACGTCGTCGCGGTCGACGCGGACGCCGGCGGCCTGGCCGCCACGGCGCTGCGTTCCCCGAACATGCACGTGCGGACGTGCGACGTCACCGACCCCGCGGCCGTCGCGGACGTCGTGACGATGGCGGGTCCCGTGCAGCGGGTCGTCCACACCGCCATGATCGCGCCGGTCGCGCCCGCGCTGGAGCAGCCCCTGGACGAGGTGGAGCGCGTCCTGCGGACCGGCGTCCTCGGCACCGTCCACGTCGTGCGGGCGACGCTGCCCGGCATGCTGGAGCGCGGGCGCGGCGAAATGATCTTCTGTCCGGCCGCGCCGGTGCCCGGCGCGTCGGCCGGTGCCGCCGCCTCCGCGGCCGTCGCGGCCTACACCGAAGCGCTCTGGGCGGAGCACGGCGGGCGGGGCGTGACGTTCCGCTGCACCCGCGCCGCCGCCGATACGCCGGCGCGGCTCGTCCTCGACGCGATCGACCGGTCGCTCGCCCGCCCCGAGGGGGAACTGCACGTCCGCGCGGAGGGCGGCGGCGCGTTCCCGGGCGGTCTGGTATCCCGGCTGGCACGCCGCTCACCTGCCGGAACGTCCGGGCCACGCTGAAGGTCCGGCGGACCGAATAAGCTGTCTCTTTCGCCCCTTCGGGGCGCCGGGGGACGTCCCCGGGCGCGATACACGTGCGAGGAGCAGCCTGCATGTCGTCCCAGGTCACCGGGCGGCCGACCGGCCCCGGCGGCACGGTCAAGGATCAAGAGATCGCCGCCGAGCAGCGCCATGTCGACATCGCCTACGCCCGCCTGGAGGAGATGCGCGCCGACGCCCAGGCCATGATCCAGGAGGGCTACCGCCAGTCGCTCGCCGGCACCAAGGGCTCGCTGGTGGACCGGGACGCGATGGTCCACCAGGCCGCCCTGCGCGCCCAGGCCCTCGACGTCGCCGACGACGGGCTGGTGTTCGGCCGGCTCGACCTGGCCTCCCGCGAGGTCCGCTACATCGGCCGCATCGGCGTGCGGACCAGCGAACACGACTCCCTGGTGATCGACTGGCGGGCGCCCGCCGCCGAGGACTTCTACCGCGCCACCCCCGAGGACCCGCGCGGCGTCGTCCGCCGCCGCGTCCTGCACTCGCGCGGGCACACGGTCGTCGACCTGGAGGACGACCTGCTCGACCCGGACGCGGCCGACGGGATGACGATCGTCGGCGACGGCGCGTTCCTGGCCTCGCTCGCCCGCACCCGCGAGGGCGAGATGCGCGACATCGTCGCGACGATCCAGCGGGAGCAGGACGAGGTGATCCGCGCGCCCGCCGACGGGACCGTCCTGGTGCGCGGCGCCCCCGGCACCGGCAAGACGGCCGTCGCCCTGCACCGCGTCGCGTACCTGCTGTTCCGGCACCGGCGGCGGTTCGGTTCCCGCGGCGTGCTGGTCATCGGCCCGAACCGCCGGTTCACCGCCTACATCGAGCGGGTGCTGCCGTCGCTCGGCGAGGGCTCGGCGGCACTGCGCTCGCTCGGCGACCTCGTCGACGGCGTCACCGCGACCGTGCACGACGCGCCGCGGGTCGCCCGGGTCAAGGGCGCCGGCACGATGGCGACGGTGCTGAGGCGCGCCGTGACCGACCACGCGCCCGGCGCCCCGGACGAGCTGCGCGTGGTGTTCAAGGGCGTCGTCGTGGCGCTGGACCGGGGCCGCCTCGACCGGATCAGGAGCGAGGTCCACCGGCGCAGCCGGGGCAGCGTCAACGCCGCGCGCGCCCGGGCCGCCGAACTCCTCCTGGACGCCCTCTGGGAGCGTTTCAACGACGTCGGGGGCCCGGAGGCGGCCGAGGAGGCGGAGGGCGCCGAAGCGGGCCTGTGGAACGCGATCCTCGCCGCGGACGGCCTCGCCTCGATCGACGAGGAGCCGGCACGCGGGAGCCGCGGGAACGGCGGCGACCCGAAACGCGACCAGTTCGACGCCCGGGTCCGCGAGCAGCGCACGTTCACCGACTTCCTCGTCGCGTGGTGGCCGCTCCGCCGCCCGCTGGACGTGCTGCGCTCGCTCGGCGACCCCGACCGGCTGCGCCGCGCCGCCGGCCGCGACCTCGGCCACGCCGACATCGCCCCGCTCGCCGAGTCCTGGGCGGGGGACGGCTCGCCCCTCAGCTACCAGGACGTCGCGCTGCTCGACGAGCTCGACGCGCTGCTCGGTTCCCCGCCCCGCCCGTCCCGCCGCCGCAGGGCCCCGTCCGAGGACGACCCGTTCGTCGTGGACGGCGTCAACATCCTCACCGGCGAGGATGTGGTGGACGAGACGTGGGAGCCCGAGATGCAGGAGCTCACCACGTCGATCGAGCGGCTTGAGCGGTCCCGGCGCGTGGACGACGGCGTGGTGGAGGAGCGTCCCGAGTACGCGCACATCGTCGTGGACGAGGCACAGGACCTCTCCCCCATGCAGTGGCGGATGCTGGGCCGCCGCGGACGCCAGGCCAGCTGGACGATCGTGGAGGACCCCGCCCAGAGCGCCTGGGAGGACCTCGACGCCGCCCGGGAGGCCATGGAGGCCGCGCTCGGCGGCGAACGGCCCGCGTCCCCGGGCTCGTCCCGGGGATCGGCGCGGGGCCGCCGCCGCACCCGCAAGCCCGCCCCGGCGACCCCCCGGACCCGGCACGAGTACGAGCTCACCACGAACTACCGCAACTCCACCGAGATCGCCGCCGTGTCCGCGCGGGTGCTCGCGGTGGCGCTGCCCGACGCCCGCCCGGCCCGCGCCGTCCGCACCTCCGGCATCGACCCGGTCGTCCGCGTCGTCCCCGGCCTCGGCGTCACCGCCGCGTGGGAGGCGGCCGAGGAACTGCTCGGACAGGTGGAGGGCACCATCGGCCTCATCGTCCCGCTGCCGCTGGAGGAGCCGCGGCCCGCGGACACGCCGGACATGCCGGACGGCCAGGAGTCCCTGTTCGACGATCCCGCGTTCCACGCCCCCGCGGCCCCCGCCGCGAACCCGGTGCCCGGCGGACCCGCCTGGACCGCCGCCGACCGCGAGCGCCTCGCCGCCGACCTGCCCGAACGCGTCCAGGTGCTGGACGTCCTCGACGCGAAGGGCCTGGAGTTCGACGCCGCGGTGATCGTGGCGCCGGAGACCATCGCCGCCCAGTCCCCGCGCGGCCTGCGCGTCCTCTACGTCGCCGTGTCCCGCGCGACGCAGCGCCTGACCGTCCTCACCACCGACCCCGAATGGCGCGACACTCTCCTCACCGGCTGAACGCGTGAAAAGTGGCCGGACGCGCGGGTTAGGCTAACGCTGCCCCATTCGCACGGGTGGACGGAGAGCGATGACCGGCCGAAATCCCGCGCCCAGACGCAGCTACGGCGGCCGCACGGCCGAGGAGCGCCGCGCCGAACGACGGGAGCGCCTGCTGGCCGCCGGGCTCGAACTGTTCGGTACCCGCGGCTACGCGGCCACCTCCATCGAACGGCTGTGCGCGACGGCGAGCGTGTCGACCCGCAACTTCTACGAGGAGTTCTCCGGACGCGAGGAACTGCTCGCCGCGCTGCACCACGACATCAACGAGCGCGCCGCGCAGGCCCTCACCGCCGCCTACGCCGAGGCGGCGGACGCGGACCTGCCGGCCCGCGTCGAAAGCGCCGTGCGCGCGTTCGTCACCGTCACCGCCAGCGACCCGCGCTGGGCCCGCATCGCGTTCGTCGAGATCATCGGGGTGAGCACCGACCTGGAGCGGCACCGGCTGCGCAGGCGCGCCCGGTGGGAGGAGTCCCTGGTCGCGATGGCCCGCGAGGCCGTCGAGCGCGGCGAGGCCATCGACCGCGACTACCACCTCACCATGATCGCCGTCATCGGCGCCGTCAACAACCTCGTCCACCACTGGTCCGCCCGCGACCAGGACATCCCGCTGGACGACATCGCCGCCGAACTGGCGCATCTCATCCTCGCCGCCGTGACGACGCCCCGATGACGAGCGGTGCCCGGGTGACGGGCGGCCGGGCCTAGATGATCGGCGGGCGGCCCGTTCTCGTCATGCGCCAGGCGGTGCGCCACGAGATGGGGCGGCGGGGGCCCGCGGGTTTGCGCCAGCCTTCCGCGAAGCCCTTGAACCACGGCTTGAGGGCGCTCGGCCTGCGCTCGCGGAGGACGGTCATGGCGACCCACACGGCGAGGTAGGTGAGGGCGAGCGGCCACGGCAGGTTGCGGCGGGCCAGCCACACGCGGTTGCGGGCGTTGTAGCGGTAGAACATGTCGTGCCGCGTGGGCAGGACGGCGGGGTGGAACATGACCGCGGCCGCGTCGTAGACGATGCGGTACCCGGCGTTGAGGATCTGCCAGGCGAGGTCGGTCTCCTCGTGGGCGTAGAAGAAGTCCTCGGGGAGGCCGCCGCCGGCGTCGAACGCGGCGCGGCGGACGGCGCAGGCGCCGCCGAGGAACGTGGTGACGGCGGAGGAGCGTTCGGGGTCGCCGGCGCGCAGCCGGGGGACGTGGCGGCGTTCGCCGCGTCCGCCCTCGGGGTCGCGGACGCGGAACGAGACGACACCGAGGTCGGGTTCGGCGGTGAACCTGTCACGCAGGTGCGCGCCGAGGCGGGTGGAGCGGTACCAGCCGTCGTCGTCGAGGAAGAGGATGACGTCGCCGGAGGACGCCGCCACGCCGCGGTTGCGGCCGGCGGGGATCCCGACGTTGCCCGGCAGGCGCAGGAGCGTCACGCGCTCGTCGTCGAAGACGGGGTCGTCGCCGGGCAGCCAGTCGCCCGCGACGCCGTTGCCGACGAGGACGACCTCGACGGCGACGTGTTCCTGCTCGAAGGCGCTGCGCACCGCGCGGGCCAGTTCCGCGGGACGATTGCCCATGGTCAGGACCACGACGCTGAGCGCGACGCCCCCGTCCGCGCGGGAGGACTGTTCTCGCGGGTCCACGGCTTCCTCGTCGAGGTCGGCGGTCACTTCAGCCTCCGGGAGGCGAGGATGCTGACCAGGTGCAGCAGCGTCTGGACGACCGCGACGGCGGCGACCGCGGCCATGAGGACGCGGGTCGCGGCCGGCGTCTCGGTGCCGAGGACCGTGTCGACCACCGCGGCCGCGAGGATCAGCAGGGACAGCTCGACCGCGCCGATGATGCGGTGGAAGCGCAGCATCGACACCGCCTGCCGGGCGAGCGCGATCTTGGTGGAGCGGGGACGCAGTGCGCGGTCGCCGCCGGTGGGGTCGGCGGGCAGGCCCGACTTGGCCCGCGCGACGACGACGTTGTCGGTCTCCGCCTTGATCAGCGCGGCGCCGAGCGCGGCGACGAGGCCGAGCTCCACCCAGCCGCCGCTCTCCCAGCCGCCCTGGGCGGCGAAGCCGAGGCCGATGAGCAGCGCGATCTCCGACAGGTAGTGGCCGATCCGGTCGAGGAACACCCCGGCCACCGAGGTCTGCCGCAGGTAGCGGGCGACCTCGCCGTCCACGCAGTCGAGCAGCAGGTAGACCTGGATGAGCACGGCGCCGCCGAGCGCCGTCCACAGCGCGCCGGTACCGGACGCGGGCAGCGACACCACGACGCCGGCGAGGACGCCGCTCGCCATCATCAGGTAGGTGAGCTGGTTGGGGCTGAACCCGAGGCGCAGCGCGATCCAGCCGAAGTACGGGGACAGGTCGCGCATGTAGAGGCGGCCGGCCCAGTGCTCCTCGTTGCGCCGGTCTCTCAGTCCGGGGGGCTGGCCGTACCGGCGGACGTCGGCGACCTTGGCACCTTTGCGGTGCGGGCGCTCGTCGTCGCCTGGGGGCTCGGGGGATCGGCTCCGCCCGGGGAGCTCAGCCTCCATGGGCCTGGACATACTGTTCCACCGCCTTGAGGGTCTCACCCTTGTCGAGGCCGAGGTATTCCAAGATCGTATAGCGGCCGGGCCGGGTCCGCGGGGCGTGCAGGACGGCGTCCGCGAACTGGTCGACCGACAGCCCGACGTCACCGGGGAAGCGCGGCAGCCCGTGCCGGGCGAGGCACGTGAGGATCTCGTCGAGGCGTCCGGCGCCCTGCCCGAGGCGGGTGGCCCGCAGGTGGTAGCAGAACGCGGTGCCGAGCCCCGCCAGCTCACCGTGGTGCGCGGTGTCCGGGTAGAGCTGGTCGACGGCGTGCAGGATCTCGTGCTCGCCGCCGCTGGCGGGACGGGAGTCGCCCGCGAAGGCCATCGACATCCCCGACAGCACCAGGCTCTCGGCCAGCACGGTCAGGAACCGGTCGGACTCGATCGACTCCGGCTGGTGCAGCAGCGCCTCGGCGGCGGTCCGGGCGACGGTGAGCGCCATCCGGTCGACCCGCTCGCCGCACTGCTCCGCGGCGAGCAGCCAGTCGTCCACGGCGGAGAAGTTGCTCAGCACGTCCCCCACCCCGGCGCGGACGAGGCGCGGCGGCGCGGCGTGCACGTAGTCGAGGTCGACGACCATCGCGAGGGGCATCACGACGCCGAACGAGCCCTTGCCGTTCTCGTGCGTGAGGGAGGCGACCGGGGAGCAGATCCCGTCGTGGGACAGGTTCGTGGCGACCGACACCATCGGGATGCCCGACAGCGTCGCCGCGTACTTGGTGGCGTCGATCGTCCGGCCGCCGCCGATGCCGACGACGGCCTCGTACGACCCGGCGCGCAGCTTGGCGGCGAGGTCGACGGCGGCGTCCACGGTGCCGTCCGCGACGCGGTACACCTCGCAGGCCGACAGGGACGGCCGGACCTGTTCGGCGATCTGGTCGCCCTGGCCGGGCCCGACCGCGATCGCCACGCGCCCTTCGGTGGCGATCCGCTTGTCGGCGAGCAGGTCGCCGAGGGCGGCGACGGCACCGCGCCGCACATCGATGGAGAGCGGCGCGTTCAGCATCCGCGTCAGCAGGGGCATGAGCCTCCTCGTCGTCCGCGCTGTCGGGGGCCTAGTAGCCCTTGGCGATCCGCCGGGCCTTCTCCAGGTCGTCGTGGTTGTCGACCTCCACCCAGTCGACCTCGCCGATGGGCGCGACGCCGATGCGGCCGCCCCGGTTCACGTGCTCCTGGTAGCCGTCCTCGTAGTAGAGGTCGGGGTCGCGTTCCCAGGTGGTCTTGAGGGCGTCGGCCAGCGGCCCGGCGGCGGCGGGCTCGATCAGGGTGGCGCCGATGTACTCGCCGTTCGCGGTGGACGGATCCATCAGCTTGGTGATGGTCCGCAGGTGGCCGTCGCCGTCGAGAATGACCTTCATCTCCTCGTCGGCGAGAGTTTTGACGTCGTCCACCGCCAGGAGGATGTCCGGCCCGCGGTTCGCCAATAGGGTCTTCTCGACGCTCACCGGATGGACCGTGTCGCCGTTGACCATGAGGACGCCCTTGGAGAAGTGCTCGCGAGCCAGCCACATGGAGTAGGCGTTGTTCCACTCCTCGGCCTTGTCGTTGTGGACCAGCGTGATGTCCACGCCGTACCGCGCCTCAAGGGCGGCCTTGCGCTCCTCGACGGCGCCCGCGCGGTAGCCGACGACGATGACGACGTCGGTCAGGCCGACTTCGGCGAGGTTGCCCAGGGCGATGTCGAGGATGGTGGTCTCCCCGTCCACGGGGACCAGGGCCTTGGGGAGGGTGTCGGTGTACGGCCGCAGCCTCCTGCCCGCTCCTGCCGCCAGCACCATGCCGATCATGCTTCCTCTTCCTTCAGGTCGACCATCACGCCGCTCCCGCGGCTGTTGCGCACCCACGTGACGACGCTCTCGCCGCCGAACAACACGCCAAGGTAGGCGGCCAGCGCGGCGTACGCGAACGGGAGCAGACCGGAAAGGCCCGCGGCGGCCGCGAACAGCATCCGGCCCTCCCAGCCGAGCCCGGCGCGCAGGACCCACTCCTGTGGCCGGGACCCGTGGCGGGTGCGGTACACGATGTCGTAGTGGTGGAGCGCGAGAACCGCGATCAGCACGTAGACGAGCGGCGCCGGGACCGCCTGCGCGAACCCCAGCACAGCGAGGTAACCATACTCGATCCCGCGCGACATGGGCGGTACGAGCCAGTCCAGGCGTCCGGTGTGCGGGTGCGCGGAACACGGCCCCGCCAGGAGCAGGACGATGACCGGGGCGAACAGCGCCGGCTGCGGGCCGCCGTCGCCCCGCGGGAACAGCAGGACGGCCGTCAACGCCGCCGCGGCGGCGGTGGCGGGCAGCGGCGGGAGCCGTCCCCTCGCCATCCGGCCGAGGCCGCGGCACGCGGGACCGTCGTCGCGGTAGGCCCGCACGGTGTAGGCCGGCGCGGTACGGGCGGGCGCGGGCGTGGCCGTCATGTGATCGACCTCCTCGATCGTTCGGTCAGGGTGACGGCGGTGGCGGCGGACCCCCAGGCGAGAAGCACGGCGAACGCCGGCCGGGCACCGGCGGACGCGGCGGTGACCGAGATGAGCGCGAACCGCTCGGCGAGCGGCAGCCCGAGGCTGTTGCGGGCGCGCCGCAGGACGTCCCGGCGTGCCGGCAGGGGCGACCGGGGCGGCCGGGTGCGGCTCGCGGCGAACGACGCCTCGATCGTGTGCCGGACGGACAGCAGCGCGGCCGCGCCGATCGCCGCCCACCACAGGCCCCCGCCGGACGCCGCGGCCCCGGCGGCGAGCCCCGCGTACACCGCGTACTCCTCGGCCCGGCCGAGGACGGCGGCCGGGCGCCCGCCGGACGGACCCGCCCGGCCGGCGCGCAGGCCGTCCGCACCGCCCCTGCCCGCGTGGCCGAGGACGAGCGAGACGCACAGCAGCAGCGCCCCGGCGACCAGCCCGCCGCGCGTCCCGGCGGAGAACCACACCGCGGCGAGCGCCGCGGCCGCCAGGGCGATCGCCGAGACCGCGCCCGGCGTGAGCCCGCGCCGGGCCGCCCACCGGGCGACGAACGGCGCGCACGGGCGCACCACGCGGGCGCCGATGAGGCCGTCGTCGTCCACGGCTTCGACCGCCTCTCGGTCCGGGCGGATGATCGCGGGGTGGTCCGGTACGTTGAGCGTGTCCGGACGGTCACACCGGAGCGCCTGATCCATCGGGGCCTCCGGCCGGTCGGAACATCATGTTCAGATGCACAGCGTAGTGGCTCGATGACCGAATGTTGTGGACAACCGAGGTGAGATGGCGACGCGGACCGTTGCGGTGGTGCTGGCGGGCGGGGTGGGCGAGCGGATGGGCGCGGGACGCCCCAAGCAGCTCATCGACGTCGGCGGGCGCCCGATCCTCGCGCATGCGATCGACGCGTTCGACACGCATCCGGGCATCGGCGAGGTGGTGGTCGTGATGGCGGCGGGGCATCTGCGGGAGGCCGCGGCGGCCGCCGCGCCGTTCCGCAAGACGACCGCCGTGATCGAGGGCGGTGACACGCGCACCGCCTCCACGGCCGCCGCGCTGCGCACCCTGGCCGGGCGCCCCGACGACGTCCGGGTGCTGTTCCACGACGCGGCCCGCCCCTTCGTGGACCACCCGGTGATCGACCGCGTCCTGGACGCACTGGACGCCCACGAGGCCGTCGCGGTCGGGCTGCCCGCGTCCGACACGATGGTCGCCGTCGAGGACGGCCTGGTCGTGTCCATGCCGCCGCGCGAGACGATGGTCCGGTTCCAGACTCCGCAGGGGTTCCGGCTCGGTACGATCCGCAAGGCGTACGAGCTGGCCCTCGCCGACCCGGGGCTGCGCGCCACCGACGACTGCGGCATCGTCCACCGCTATCTGCCGGACGTCCCGATCCGGGTGGTCGCGGGCAGCGAACGCAACCTCAAGGTCACCCAGCCCCTCGACGTCGTCGTCGCCGAACACCTCGCCACCGGAGACACCCCTTGACCTCTGCGCGGACCCCGGTCTTCGAGAGCGCCCCCGCGATCATCGGCCACCGCGGCTACGGCTCGGGCGATCCGACGCCGCCCGGCTCCGAGTCGCCCGTCGCCGAGAACACGCTGCCGTCGCTGCTCGCAGCCGTCGACGCGTGCCGCCGTGCCCCGGGCACGCCGTGGATCGAGATCGACGTGACGCGCACCGCCGACGACGACCTCGTCCTGCGGCACGACCCCACCACCGCGGACGGGCACTACATCGTGGACCTGGCCGCCGCGGCCAGCGGGCTACCCCGCCTCACGGAGATCTTCGACGCGCTGCCGGCGGACGTCGCGGTGGACGTCGACGTCAAGACCGTCCTGGAGGACGCGGTGGACGCCCCGTCCCGCCGCACCGGCGCGCTGCTCCTCCCGCTGCTGAAGCGCGAGGCCCGGCGGCGCCGGCTGCTCGTCACCTCGTTCGACCCGTCGCTGCTGACGTTCCTGAAGGACGAGCTGCCCGGCGTCCCGCTCGGCCTGCTGACGTGGCTGCGGTACCCGCTGTGGAACGCCGTCCCGGCCGCGGCGGGCCTCGGGATGGACGTGGTCGCCGTGCACACGGGCTCGTGCGGCCTCGACCACCCCGACACGCGGCTGCGTCCCCTGGCGCACTGTGTCGACGTCGCGCACAAGGCGGGCCTTGAGGCCGTCGTCTGGTGCCCCACCGCGGAGACGGCCCCTGCCTACGCGGCCGCCGGTTTCGACGCGATGGTGGTCAACGACATCCCCGGCGTCCTCGGCGCGCTCTGACCACGGTACGGACGCCGGGTACCCGGACGGTCACGTCGGGCGGTTGCCGCCGTACATCTGCGTCCACTCGCCCGGGTTGTCGTCGTCGGAGTCGCTTCGGGACGACGGCTTGGGACCGTCGTCGGCGGGCGCGGGCGCCGGCGCGGGAGGGGCGGCGGGCAGCGGAGGCGGGTTGGAGGCGCCGGGCTGAGCGGGCGGCTGCCCGTACTGGGGTGCGCCGCCGTGGGGTGCGCCGCCCTGGGGCGGGCCGCCCTGCCACGGCGGGTTCTGGCCCGGCGCGGGAGGACCCTGCGGCGTGTGGTGCGCCCCCATGGGCGCCTGGGCGCCGTGCATGGGAGGCGGGCCCATCGGCGCGGGCGGCGGCCCGCCGAAACGCGGTGCGGCCCCGGCGGCGGTCCGGGACTTCCACCGCGACGGCGCCAGGGACGCCACCAGGAGCCCGACGCCGATCACCAGGAAGATGCCGTAAGGGGCGAGCAGTGTGTACCCGAGCCACAGGTCCCCGGGGAAGAGGTCCCGGTCGAAGTTCTCGAACGCCCAGCGTGGCGACGCGACCCAGAGCAGGCCGATGGCCGCGTAGACCGCGCCGGGGATGAGCGATGCGACCGGCGACACCCGCGAGCCCGCCACCAGCCCGAGGAGCACGGCGGCGACCAGCAGCACGGCGGCGCCGACCCATCGGCCGCTCCCCTCGAAGGCGAGCGTCCGAGCGTATCGGCCGAGTTCGCTCGTGCCGTACATCAGGCACACGGCGATGACAGGTGTCATGACGAGGCCGATCACCACGCCTAGGCCGTGACGTGCTCCGCTGGACATGGCGACCTCCGAACAGTGGCGGGCGAGATCCCGCCAAACCTAACCCCCGGACGTGAGGGTACGCACCCATGTTCGCAGGTGGTTTTGTGCTTTCGTCCGTCAGTGGACGGACTGGCCGGGTTTGACCGGGGTGGGCTGGCCGAGCCCCGGCGGGCTGGTGAGGAAACCGACGCCCCAGGTCAGATGCATGGTGGCGAACACGAGCGGAAGGCGGACCCAGGCCGACACCGGCAGCCCCCGTCCCTCCACGGCGGCGCCCGCGATCATCGCGGCCGCGTACCCGCCGGGCAGCAGCCAGCCCGGCCAGAATCCGAACGCCCCGGCGACCGCGCCCGCGGTCATCGCGACCACGGCGATCGGCGGCGCGAGGTAGCGCAGGTTGAGGGTGCCCTGGTGCTCGCGGCCGACGACGCGCCGCCAGCGGCCGGTGTGGAAGTACTGCTTGGCGAGGGCCCGCAGGTTGGGGCGCGGGCGGTAGGTGACCCGCATCCGCGGGGTGAAGAACACCCGGCCGCCGGTCTCCCGGATGCGGTGGTTCATCTCCCAGTCCTGCGCACGGACGAACGTCTCGTCGTAGCCGCCGACGCGGTCGAGTGCGCTGCGGCGGAACGTCCCGAGGTAGACGGTCTCGACCTCGCCCGCCTCGCCGCCGGTGTGGAAGCGCGCGTTGCCGACGCCGAGCTTGGACGTCATCGCGCGCGCCACGGCCTTCTCGAACGGGGTGATGCCCTCCGCCGCCATGATCCCGCCGACGTTGTCGGCGCCGGTCTCCTCCATCGTCTCGACGGCGGCGCGGACATAGTCGTCCGGCAGCAGCGAGTGCCCGTCCACCCGGACGATGATCGAGTACTGCGACGCCTTGATCGCGATGTTGAGGCCCTGGGGAGTGCGTCCCGTCGGGTTCGCGACGACGAGGACGCGCGGGTCCTCGGCGGCGAGCCTGCGGGCGATCTCCTCGGTGCTGTCGCGGGACGGCCCGATGGCGAGCACGAGTTCGAGCTCGCCCGGGTAGTCCTGGGTGAGGATGCCGCGTACGGCCTCCGTCAGGTGGCGCTGCTCGTTGAGGACCGGCATCACCACCGACACGGCGGGCCAGGTGCGTTCACCGGAGTCGGAGCGGGGCTTCACGGCGTACTGGGTTTCCTGGTTCGTGGCGCGCTGGACATGGGGAGACGAATTCATGGTGGGCTCGCGGGCTCTCCGGCCGAGGGCCGGGTGTGGTCGAGACGGCGCCACGTTACTCCAAGGACACGAGGTCCAGGTAGCGAACGGACGGGTGTTCCCACTTTAGAGTGGTGTGGACTCGCGTCAGAACGATGTCCTCGGGAGGCGGCGGCCGGCATGGCAGACGGGCACGACTCAGGTCGCGGCGACACCGGCGGGCCGGAGGCCGATCCGCTGGAGCGCTACTTCCGGCCCCGTCCGGGCTCCCACGCGGCGCCCGGCGACGGCGGCGACGGCGACATCGAGGGCGTGACCGTCGACGGGATGCCGGCGCCGCGGGTACCGGTGGAGAGCCCGCGCGGGCCCCGCCGCCCCGGCCGGGGGCTGAGCCCGCGGGCGGCGATGAGCGCGCGGCGGCAGAAGCGGTTCCTGATGGTCACCGGGACGATGTCGGCGTTCGTGCTGCTCACCTCGGGCGGCGCGTGGGCGTTCCAGAACTATGTGACCGGCATGATCGACAAGGTGTCGGTCGGCGGTCTCGGCGAGGGCGGCGGGCCGAAGGGCGCGATGACGATCCTGGTGGCGGGGGTCGACCGCCGCGACGGGCTGACCAGGGCGCAGCAGAAGGCCGCCAAGCTCGGGCACCAGCAGGGTGAGCGCTCGGACACGATGCTGCTGGTGCACGTGTCCCGCGACCACGACAGCGTGTCGATCGTGAGCCTGCCGCGCGACTCCCACGTCACGATCCCGGCGCACAGGTCGAACGGCTCGGAGGGCGCGAAGGGGGCGCGGATTCCGTCCCGTCCGGGCAAGCTGACCTGGGCGTACCAGTTCGGCGGCCCCGACCTCACGGTCAGCACGATCAAGCGGGCGACGGGCCTGTCGATCGACCACTACGTCGAGGTCAACTTCTACGGGTTCGTGCACATGGTGGACGCGCTCGGCGGCGTGGACGTGTGCACCGAGCAGCCGGTCAGCGACGTCAAGAGCGGGCTGAGGCTCCCGGCGGGCACGTCGCACGTGGACGGGATGAAGGCCCTGGCGTTCGCCCGCGCCCGCTACTCGCTGACGGGCGGCAGCGACCTCGGCCGCATCGACCGGCAGCAGCAGTTCATGGCGTCGATGCTGAAGCAGGCGCTGTCGACGAAGACGCTCGGCGACCCCGTCAAGTCGACGAAGTTCCTGAACGCGGCGCTGAAGTCGCTGCGCGTCGATCCCGAACTCGCCGACAACCTGCCGGAACTCGCCGACCAGATGAAGGACCTGTCGACCGACGACCTGACGTTCGCGAAGGTCCCCCTCTCCAACCCCGACCACCAGGCCGTCCTGTGGAACTCGCCGTCCGCGCAGTCGACCGTCCAGTGGGATCAGGGCAAGGCGCGCGACCTGTTCGCCAAGATCCGCAAGGACGAGCCACTGGCCGAGCGGACCGGGAAGCCGAGCGCCACGCCGTCCCAGAAGCCCGGGAACGAGCTGACGGTGCCGCCGGAGGACATCTCCGTCCGCGTCCTGAACGCGATCGGCACGCGGGGCCTGGCGACGAAGGCGGGCGCGCAACTGGAGGAGCTGGGCTTCGACGTGACCGTCCCCCCGGGCGTGGCGCGGACCGGCCTCCAGAAGACCCAGATCCAGTACGGGCCGGACGGCGCGGACGCCGCCAAGACCCTGGCCGCCGCGATTCCGGACGCCAAGCTGAAAAAGGTGTCCTCGCTCGGGTCGAAGGTGCAGGTCATGGTCGGCGCGAACTGGGACGGCGTGAAGAAGGTCGAGGTGGCGGCGCCGAGCGGATCGCCGTCGCCCCGCTCGGGCATCGACACCGACACCGCCACGCAGAAACTCTGCGGCTGACCATGTCTAGAATGCTGTTCTAGATTTGGAGGGAGCCGCATGACCGAGGACGCGCCCGCCGAGGCGTTCTACGAGCCGCTCGGCGACGGGCGGTTCGCCAGCACCCCCGCCACGGCCGGGCCGTGGTCGCCGGGGTTCCAGCACGGCGGGCCGGTCTCGGGCCTGATCGGACGGGCCTTCGAACGGCACGACCCCGTCCCCGGCACCCGGGTCGCGCGGGTCACGGTCGAGCTCCTCAGCCCCGTCCCCGTGGCGGTGCTGGACATCACCGTCCGCGTCGTCCGCCCCGGCAAGCGGATCACGCTCCTCGAGGCGGAGATGACGCACGAGGGGCGTCCCGTCGTCCGCGCCACCGCCTGGCGGATCATGGCGGCGCCGTCCCACCTGGAACCCGTCGTCCACGCACCCGCTCCTCCGCCCCTCCCCGGCACGACGCCGCCGTTCCCGGAGTGGCCGGGCGTCCACACGGGCGGCTACCTCTCCGCGATGGAGTGGCGCCTCGTCCGCGGGGCCTTCGGGCAGCCGGGTCCCGGCACGACCTGGGCACGCCCCCGCGTCCCGCTGGTCCCCGGCGAGTCCGACACACCGCTGGTGCGCGCCCTGACGCTGGCCGACAGCGCGTCCGGCGTCGGCAGCCAGCTCGACCTCGCCAAGTGGATGATCATCAACACGGACCTGACCGTCGCGCTGCACCGCGACCCGGCCGGCGAGTGGCTGTGCATGGACGCGTCCCTGGATGCGAGCCCGGGCGGCAGCGCCCTGTGCCACGCGACGCTCGCCGACGCCTCGGGCGAGTTCGGCCGGGTGATGCAGACGCTCATCGTCGACGAACAACGGTGACCGCACGTTCTTGATCGAATACCGTGGGTAACAAGGCAGGTGACAGAGAGTAGTCACCCGTCAGGAGTCCACAGAATGTCGACCAGGATTCTCACCCTGCTCACCACGGCCGCCGCCACGCTGACCCTCGCCGGCGGCATCACCGCCGCGCTCGCCGCACCGCCGCCGGCCCCGTCCGACGCCGCGCCTTCACCGTCCGCGTCCCCGTCCGCCACGGCGTCGCCCGGCAAGGACGACGCCGCCCTGGAGGAATGCCTTGACGCGGACTGCAAGGTCGAGATCACCGACGGGCAGGAGATCACCCTCGACGGCAAGTACGGGGTGAAGCCGATCAAGGTCAAGGTCAACGGCACGCGCGTGACCTTCGCCATCCGCACCCACACCTCGCAGGCCATCACCACCGTGGACGCGGACCGCTCCAACACGAGCACGAGCTTCAACGGCATCACGCTCCGCCCGCGCATGACCAAGGACGGCAAGGTCATGCTCACCGTCTCCCACGATTGAGCGCCGCCCGGCGGGTGGCGGTCACCGGCGACCGCCACCCCGGCGTCGGGAGCCGCGGACGGGCTACTTGAGGAGCTGGCGGGCCATGACCATGCGCTGGACCTGGTTGGTGCCCTCGTAGATCTGGGTGATCTTGGCGTCGCGCATCATCCGCTCCACCGGGAACTCCCGCGTGTACCCGTACCCGCCGAGCAACTGCACCGCATCGGTGGTCACGTCCATCGCCACATCCGAAGCCAGCGCCTTGCACGCCGACGACACGAACGTCAGATCCGCGACCTTCTCCCCCCGCATCGCACGCTCGGACTTGATCGCCGCGTGATAGGTCAGCTGCCGGGCACCCTCCAGCCGCATCGCCATATCGGCCAGCATGAACTGCACACCCTGGAAATCACCGATCGGCCTGCCGAACTGGCGGCGGTCCTTCACATACCCCAACGCGAAGTCCAGCGCACCCTGCGCGATCCCCAGAGCCTGCGCCGCGATCGTGATCCGGGTGTGGTCCAACGTCGCCAGCGCCGTCTTGAAACCCGTGCCCTCGGCACCGATGATCCGATCCGCCGGAATCCGCACATCCTCCAGAATCACCTGCCGCGTCGGAGACCCCTTGATCCCCAGCTTGCGCTCCTTGGGCCCGAACGACACCCCCGCATCCGACCTCTCCACCACGAACGCCGAAATCCCCCGCGCCCCCGCGGACGGATCGGTGACCGCCATCACCGTGTAGAACTCCGACACCCCCGCATTGGTGATCCACATCTTCGTGCCGTTCAGCACCCAGGCGTCACCCTCACGCACCGCACGCGTCTTCATCGCCGCCGCATCCGACCCCGCATCCGCCTCCGACAACGCATAGGAGAACATCGCCTCACCCCGCGCCACCGGACCCAGATACCGCTTCTTGACCTCCTCCGACCCCGCCAGCAGCACCGGAACCGTACCCAGCTTGTTCACCGCCGGGATCAGCGACGACGACGCACACGCCCGCGCCACCTCCTCGATCACGATCACCGTCGCCAGCGCATCCGCACCCGCACCCCCGTACGATTCGGGCACATGCACCGCATGCAGATCATTGGCCGCCAGCGCGTCCAGGGCCTCCTGCGGGAACCGCGACTCCTCGTCCACCTCCGCCGCGAAAGGAGCGATCTTGGCATCGGCCAGCTCACGCACCGTACGCCGCAGCAGCTCATGCTCCTCGGACGGCGCGTACGTGGGAAAGTCAGAACTCATGCCCCGAATGCTACCGGCCAGTACGGTCCGGTGGCCGGTGCACGGAGCCGCCCGCAACGGGCACCTTGTGAAAAAGGCCGCTGGTCGGCGAAAGCGAAGCGAGAGGAGCAGGCCTTGTCCCACCGGCTGACGGTCATCGGAACGGGTTACCTCGGCACGACCCACGCGGCGTGCATGGCCGACCTCGGCTTCGAGGTCCTCGGTCTCGACCTCGACGAGGAGAGGATCGCCCGGCTCTCCGCCGGTGACCTGCCGTTCTTCGAGCCGGGCCTGGAACCCGTGCTGCGCCGCGGGCTGGAGAGCGGCCGGCTGCGTTTCACCTCGTCCTACAAGGAGGCGGCGGAGTTCGGCGAGGTGCACTTCCTGTGCGTCGGCACCCCGCAGAAGTCCGGCGAGTACGCGGCCGACCTCACCTTCGTGGACGACGCGATCGGCACGCTCGCGCCGCTGCTGGAGCGGCCCTGCCTGGTCGTCGGCAAGTCCACCGTGCCGGTCGGGACCGCCGCGCGGCTGGCCGAGACGATGGCGCGGCTGGCGCCGGCCGGCGGCGACGCCGTCCTCGCGTGGAATCCCGAGTTCCTGCGGGAGGGCTTCGCCGTCCAGGACACCCTGCACCCGGACCGGATCGTCGCCGGGCTGCCCGCCGACCAGGGCGCCGCCGAGCACGCCGAGAAGGTGCTGCGCGAGGTCTACCGGACGGTGATCGCGGACGGCACCCCGTTCATCACCAGCGACTACGCGACCGCGGAACTGGTCAAGGTGTCGGCGAACGCGTTCCTCGCCACCAAGATCTCCTTCATCAACGCGATGGCGGAGGTCTGCGAGGCGGCGCACGCCGATGTGACGAAACTCTCGGAGGCGCTGTCGTACGACGACCGGATCGGCGGCAAGTTCCTCGGTCCCGGCCTCGGCTTCGGAGGCGGCTGCCTGCCCAAGGACATCCGGGCGTTCATGGCGCGCGCCGGGGAACTGGGCGCCGACCAGGCGCTGACGTTCCTGCGCGAGGTCGACGAGATCAACATCCGGCGGCGGATCCGGATGGTCGACCTCGCCCGGAATCTGCTCGGCGGCTCGTTCGCCGGACGGACGGTCGGGGTGCTCGGCGCGTCGTTCAAACCGAACTCCGACGACGTCCGCGACTCCCCCGCGCTGGACGTGGCCGCGTCCATACGCGCGCAGGGCGCCAAGGTGACGGTGTACGACCCGCAGGCCATGCGGAACGCGCGCCGAGCCCAGCCGAGCCTGGAGTACGGCGACTCCGCCATGTCCGCCTCGCGCGACGCCCATGTCGTGCTGCTGCTGACCGAATGGGCCGAGTTCCGGGACATGGACCCGTCGGCGCTCGCCGAGGTCGTCGCCGAACGCAACATCGTGGACGGGCGCAACGCCCTGGACCCCGAGCAGTGGCGCGCCGCCGGCTGGAACTACCGGGCCCTCGGGCGCCCCTGATCGGGGGAACTAACCGGCCGCGTGCGCTGTTGTCGTGAACATGTCTGATGATTTCGCCGACCAGGACGTGATCCGCCGGCTGCTGAACGAGTCCAGGACGTGGGCGTTCGTCGGGCTCGGCGACAACCCCGGACGCGAGGTCCACACCCAGGCGCGGCTGCTCCAGGAGCGCGGGAAGCGGATCATCCCCGTCCATCCTGCGGCGCGGGAGGTGCTGGGCGAGAAGGGCTACGCCTCGCTCGCCGACGTGCCGGACGCCTCCGGCGTGGACGTGGTCGGCGTCTACCGCCGTGCCGAGCACGCCGGGCAGGCGGTGGACGAGGCGATCGCGGCCGGCGCGAAGGCGGTGTGGCTGCCGCTCCAGGTGATCGACGAGGCGGCGGCCCGGCGCGCGAAGGACGCCGGGCTCGACGTCGTCATGGACCGCTGCCCCGCGGTCGAATGGGCCCTGCGGCGCTGACCGCCGACCCACCCGAACACCGGCCGCACGGTCAGAGTCTGTCCCGGAGCCGCGCGCCCTTGGCCTTGGCCTGGCCGTAGAGGTCCTGCTGGAAGACCTTCATCTTGGCCCGCAGGTCGTCGTCGGACACGGCCAGGATGCGGACGGCGAGCAGCCCGGCGTTGCGGGCGGCCCCGACCGCGACGGTCGCGACGGGCACCCCGGCGGGCATCTGGACGATCGACAGCAGCGAGTCCATCCCGTCCAGGTACTTCAGCGGCACGGGCACGCCGATCACCGGCAGCGGCGTCACCGACGCCAGCATGCCCGGCAGGTGCGCGGCCCCGCCCGCACCCGCGATGATCACGCGGAGGCCGCGGGCGGCCGCGTCCTCCCCGTAGGAGATCATGTCGTGCGGCATCCGGTGCGCGGAGACGACATCGGCCTCGTAGGGGACGCCGAACTCGGCGAGCGCCTGCGCGGCGCCCTCCATCACCGGCCAGTCCGAGTCGCTGCCCATCACCACGCCGACCAGCGGCTCCGACGTCATGTGCGTTCCTTCATCTCAGGTCCCCACCGCAGGTAGTCGGCGGCGTGGCGGGCGCGTGCGCGGACGTCCGCGACGTCGTCGCCGAGGACGGTCACGTGGCCGATCTTGCGGCCCGGCCGGGACTCCTTGCCGTACATGTGCACCTTGACGCCCGGGTCGTGGGCCATCACGTGAATGTAGCGGGGGTAGACGTCCGGGTCGTCGCCGCCGAGGACGTTGGCCATGACCGTGACCGGGGCGGTGGGATCGGTGGAGCCGAGGGGCAGGTCGAGGACTGCCCGGAGGTGCTGCTCGAACTGCGACGTCCGGGCGCCCTCGATCGTCCAGTGCCCGGAGTTGTGCGGGCGCATGGCCAGCTCGTTCACCAGCAGCCCGTCGCCGGTCTCGAACAACTCGACCGCGAGGAGGCCGACGACGCCGAGTTCCGCGGCGATGGTCAGCGCGAGACGCTGCGCCTCGGCGGCAACGTCCCCGGGCAGGCCCGGCGCCGGCGAGATCACCTCGGTGCAGATGCCGCCCTCCTGGACGGTTTCCACGATCGGGTACGCGGCGCCCTGCCCGTACGGGGAGCGCGCGACGACGGCGGCGAGCTCGCGGCCGAACGGGACGTGCCGTTCGGCCATCAGGTCGACGCCTCCGGACAGCATCCGCTGGACGAGGTCGCGCGCCTCGCGGCCGAGGTCGCCGATGATCCAGACGCCCTTGCCGTCGTAGCCGCCGCGGGTCGCCTTGAGGACGACCGGCCACCCGTGCTCGCCGGCGAACGCCTCCAGGAAGGCCAGTGGCGCGGAGGGCGGCACATGCGCGTAGGCGGGGCACGGCACGCCGAGTTCGCTGAGCCGCTCGCGCATGACGAGCTTGTCCTGGGCGTGCGCGAGGGCGGCCGAGCCGGGTCGGCACGGCACACCCGAACCCTCGAGTTTCTGGATGTGCGGCCCCGGGACGTGCTCGTGGTCGAACGTCACGACGTCGCAGCCGTCGGCGAACGACACCAGGTCGTCGAGGGACCGGTCGTCGCCCACCCGGACGTCGGAGACGACCTTGGCCGCCGACTCGTCCGGCGCCCCGGCGAGCACGCGCAGGGACACGCCGAGCCCGATCGCGGCCTGCTGCGTCATCCGGGCCAGCTGCCCCCCGCCCGCCATCCCGACGACGGGCGCCTCATGCCGGCGCTGAGCTGGTTCTGTCACGTCAGAAAGGTTATCGGCCGGTGCGGGCGAACGATTCATCCGTCCGCCGCGTCGAACCGGTGTGGGGCCTCCGGCGATGGGCAAGGAACGCACGGACAGAGTGAAACGTTCACGTTCCGACGTCCCCGCGGCCGCGGGCGTCTATCCTCGTGATGCCTCCGCCATCGCCGCCGCGCACTGTGACGCGGCACACACAGCCGAAGTCCGGAAGGACGGTTCCCCTTCGTGAGCCTGGTCGCCAATCTCCATCGGCAGTTCGAGCACCTCGTGCGCGAACTCGCGAAGTTCGGCAGCGTGGGCGCGATCGCGTTCGTCATCACCATCGCGATCGGCAACGGTCTGCACAGCGGCCTGGGGGTGGGCCCGTTGACGTCCAACGGCGTCGCCACGGTGATCGCCACGACGTTCGCCTACCTGGGCAACCGCTACTGGACGTTCCGGCACCGCGACCGCACCGGGCTCGGCCGCGAGTACGTGCTGTTCTTCGCGCTGAACGGCGTCGGGCTGGTCATCACCGAGTTGTTCATCGGCTTCTCGCACTACGTCCTGGGGCTGTCGGGCGCCGTCTACTACAACGCCGCGCTGGTCGTCGGCACCGGCGTGGCCACCCTGTTCCGCTTCTGGTCGTACAAGAAGTGGGTGTTCCTTCCGTCGAGCGCGCCGCCGGTCGACCCCGCGTCCGGGCTGCCGGAGGCGCCGCCCGCCCCCGCCGCCGAGGCGCCGGGCGTCCACCGGGCGAACGGCCACGCGAGCCCGTCACCGCGTCTCGGTCACCCCCTCGGCACCCACGCCGGCGCCACCGAGGACTACGCCGAGATTTAGGTCACAGCCCCGGCCGCAGGTTCAGGCGGGGCCCATGACGACCCTTTCCGCCGCGAGGCGGGCCTCGGCGGCCTGGCGGAGGAAGACCCCGAACACCGCGGGACGGGACTGGATCAGCTCCAGGCGCCCGCCGTCCGCCGTGGCGAGGGAACGGGCCAGGTAGAGCCCGAGGCCGGTGCCGCGGCCGCCGCTGACGCTCCGCTCGAAGATCCGCGGCTCCAGTTCGGCCGGTATCCCGGCGCCCTCGTCGCCGACCTCGACCACCACCGAGCTCATGCCCGGCTTGGTGTGGATGGTCACGGTGCCGGCGCCGTGCATGAGCGAGTTGTCCAGGAGCGTCGCGACGATCTGGGAGAGGCCCTCGGGGTTGGTCATGCCGACGAGGCCCTGCTCCCCGATGATCCGCACGTCCCGGCCGTCCCGCCGGAAGATGGGCCGCCACTCCTCGACCTGCTGGGCGATGATCTCGTCGATGGGTGAGGCGACCGCGCCGCCCGTGCGGTCGTGCTTGGCGCGCGACAGCAGCTGCTCGACGACCGCGACGAGCCGTTCGGCCTGCGCGACGGCCGCCGCGCCCTCCTCCCGGACGACGTCCGGATAGTCGGCCGCGTCGATCATCTCCTCCAGGCGCATGGACAGCGCGGTCAGCGGGGTGCGGAGCTGGTGGCTGGCGTCGGAGGCGAACTCGCGGCTGTTGGCCAGCAGGTCGGCGATCCGGACGGCGCTGCGGTCCAGCACCTCGGCGACGCGGTCGACCTCCGGGATGCCGTAGCGGCGCCGGCGCGGCCGGGCGTTGCCGCTGCCGAGCCGGTCGGCGGTCTCGGCGAGGTCGATCAGCGGCAGCGTCAGCTTGCGGGCCTGCACCATCGCCAGGCCGACGGTGACGGCGACGCCGAGCAGGGCGAGGCTGCCGATGAGCAGCATCAGCCGCAGCGCGTCGGCGCGGACGCCGGCCTCCGGGCGCGATATCCGCACCCGCACGCCGCCGTGTGCCGCGGTGGCGGTGAGCGCGGGCCGGGTGCCGGCGGAGCCGGCGGTGAGCGTCCGGCCGTCCGGCATGACGATCGAGATGCGCCGGCCCGGGTACTCCCGCGCGATGACCGCGCCGGTGACGGGCTGGTGGGCTTCCAGGCTGAAGCCGACACCGCCGGCGATGGCGGACGCCTCACGGTCCAGGGACCGCCTGGCCTCCTCATAGACGAGCTTGTGGGCGGCGTAGGCGAGGGGTATGCCCAGCAACAGGATCGCGACCACCGCCACCGCGAGCGTCGACAGCAGGAGTCGGCGCCTCATCAGGGCTCCTTCGAGGGTGGGGCCACGGACCGCGCGGCACCGTGCCCCCGGGGCCTCTCGGGAAGGCCCCGGGCGGTTCCGCCCGGCCGTGGCGGCCGGAGCTAGTCGCCGCGTTCGAACCGGAAGCCGACGCCCCGCACGGTCGTGATGTAGCGGGGGCTGCCGGCGTCGTCGCCGAGCTTGCGGCGCAGCCAGGAAATGTGCATGTCGAGCGTCTTGGTGGAACCCCACCAGTTGGTGTCCCACACCTCGCGCATGATCTGTTCGCGGGTCACGACCTTGCCCGCGTCCCTGACGAGGACGCGCAGCAGGTCGAACTCCTTGGTGGTCAGCTGGAGCTCGTGGTCGCCCATCCAGGCGCGGCGCGACTCGGCGTCGATCCGCACCCCCTGGACGATCGGGGTCTCGGTGCTGCCCCGGCGCAGCAGTGCCCGCACCCGGGCGAGCAGCTCGGCCAGCCGGAACGGCTTGGTCACATAGTCGTCGGCGCCCGCGTCGAGCCCGACGACGGTGTCGACCTCGTCGGCCCGGGCGGTAAGGATCAGGATGGGCACGCCGTGCCCTTCGGCCCGTACCCTGCGGGCCACCTCAAGGCCGTCCAGTTCTGGAAGGCCGAGATCGAGGACGATCAGGTCCACGCCGCCGCCGAGCGCCCGTTCCAGCGCCTGCGGGCCGTCCGGGCTGACTTCGACGGTGTACCCCTCGCGACGCAGCGCGCGGGCGAGAGGCTCGGAGATGGACGTGTCGTCCTCGGCGAGCAGTACTGAGGTCATGGACCGATCGTATGACCATTCTTGAACATTGCCCGGCGTGCGCCGCGCTCTTGACCTGCGGTTTGCCACTCGTAGTACATCCTCAAATACGGCCAATCAGGCGGTACCGGGATGCACTTCTCATCACGCCCGTCCCTTGAGGCCCGGGAGGTCACCCGAATACGGCCGCGGAGGTCCCCGGCAGCGCCACGACGGCCGATTTGGAATCGCCGATGATGTCCATGTCCAGGCGAATTGCCGGATTCGAGGCGAGCAGCAGCCGGGGCGCGGCGGCCTTTCCGGGAGCGGACGCCGGGAGGGCCACCGGGCGGGCACCGAAGTTCGCCGCCACGCACACCCGGCCCCGCCACATCATCAGCCAGCGCGCCATGGCGTCGTCGGCCTCGACGACCGTCTCGGTCAGGCGGGGGTCGTTCAACTCGGGCAGGGAACGGCGCAGCGCGAGCAGCGCCCGATGCCATTCGAGAAGGTCACGGTGGTTCGGCCGCTCGGGCTCGGACCAGTCGAGGACGGAACACCGAAACGTGTCCACAGCCTGTGGATCGGGGATTTCGCCGCTCCAGCCGTGCCGCGCGAACTCCCGCCGGCGTCCCTCGCTGACCGCGCGTGCCAGTTCCGGGTCCTGATGGTCGGTGAAATAGCACCACGGGGTGGCGGCGCCCCACTCCTCGCCCATGAACAGCATGGGCGTGAACGGCCCGAGCAGAACCAGCGCCGCACCGACCTTGAGCATCGACGGCGGGATCTGCGCGGACGCGAGAACGGCGCCGATCCGATCGCCCGCCGCGCGATTGCCCACCTGGTCGTGGTTCTGCAGAAAGCCGAGGAACCGGTGCGCGGCGGTCTTCTGGACGTTCACCGGACGGCCGTGGTGCCGTCCGCGGTAGGTCGACATGGTGCCGTCGTGAACGAAAACGCTCGTGAGCGCCTTCTTCAGCGTTTCCAGAGAGCCGAAATCGCAGTAATAGCCCTGCCGTTCGCCGGTGAGTGCGGCGTGCAAAGCGTGGTGGAAGTCGTCGCTCCACTGCGCGTCCAGCCCATATCCACCCGCTTCTCTGGACGTCACCAGGCGCGGGTCGTTCAGATCGGATTCGGCGATGAGGGACAGGTTCCGTCCGAGGTGGGCCGACAGACCGGCCACAGAGCAGGCCAATTCCTCGAGAATGTGGACGGCGCTGTGGTCGGCGATGGCGTGGACGGCGTCGAGGCGCAGCCCGTCGAAGTGGTAGTCCCGCAGCCACATCAGCGCGTTCTCGACGACGAACGCCCGGACTTCGTCCGAGCCTTCCTGGTCGAAGTTGACCGCGTCGCCCCATGGCGTGGTGTGGGCGTCGGTGAAGTACGGCCCGTAAGCGGCGAGGCGGTTCCCGTCCGGCCCCAGGTGGTTGTAGACGACGTCCAGGACGACGGCCAGACCGCGCGCATGGGCGGCGTCCACGAAGCGCTTCAGCCCGTCAGGACCGCCGTACGGCTCGTGCGGCGCCCACAGGTGCACGCCGTCGTACCCCCATCCGTGGCGGCCGGGGAACGCGGCGACGGGCAGCAGTTCGACCGCGTCGATCCCGAGCGCCACCAGATGGTCGAGACGTTCGGCGGCCGCGTCGAACGTCCCTTCCGGCGTGAACGTGCCCACGTGCATCTCGTACAGGACGCTTCCGGGGAGCGGGCGTCCGTGCCAGTGCTGGTCGGTCCACGCGAACCGCGCGTGGTCGTGGACGCGACTCGGCCCGTGGACGCCGTCCGGCTGCCAGGGGGAGCGCGGGTCGGGCAGCACCTCCTCCGCCCCGTCCAGGGCGAAGCCGTAGTCGGTCCCGTGCCCCGCGCCCGGCACACCGGCCGCCCACCATCCCGGACGTGCGTCCAGCCGTTCCATGGGATGCCGGATACCGCCCACCACGACGTCCGCGCGGCCGACGGCCGGCGCCCACACATGGAACCCGGCGCTCAACGATCGATCTCCCTGGGGACGAGCAGCGCGACGGGCAGATGCTCGAAGACGCGGGCGGCGTCCAGGATCGGGCCCATGTGCGTGCAGCCGGTCAGCACGTCCCGCCAGCCCTGCTGGACGACGTCCACCCTGGTCCTGCCCCAGCCGCCGCGGCGCTCCAGCCCGGCCGGCAGCCGGGTGGCGAGCGCGACCGCCTCACCGCGGGCGAACCCGACGACGTGCTCGGCGGCGGGCCCGCGGGCCGCGATCGGCTCGTGCCGGGCTCCCGGGCCGAACCAGTCGGGGCGGGACCGGCGCAGCCGCAGCGTCCGCGAGGTGACCAGGAGCTTCTCGTCGTCCACCTCCTTCGGCAGCCGCCCGGTGTCGAGCCGCTGGAGGTGCTCGCGGCGCCGCCCGTAGTCGACCGGCCGCCGGTTGTCCGGGTCGACCAGCGCCAGGCCGGTCAGCTCGCAGCCCTGGTAGACGTCCGGGACGCCCGGCATGGCCAGCTGGACGAGCTTCTGCCCGAGCGTGTTCACCCGGGCGTGGCGGGCCAGCCTCCCCACGAACGCGGTCAGGTCGGTGATCAGGTCCGGGTTCGCCAGGACGCCGCGCGTGTAGGCGAGGACCGCCTCCTCGTAGCCGCTGTCCACGTCGGCCCAGGAGGTGCGGGTCTTGGCCTCGCGCATGGCCTTGGTGAGGAACTCCTCCAGGCGGCCGATGGTGAGCGGCCACGCTCCGACGAGCGTCTGCCACAGCAGGTATTCGAGGTCCGGTTCCAGGGGTGATTCACCGGGGCCCCAGTGCCGCCAGCGGTCCACGGCCTCCGCCCACTCGCTCGGCAGCTCCGACAGCACGGACAGCCAGGCGCGCACGTCCTCTTCACGTTTGGTGTCGTGCGTGGACAGCGTCGTCATCGTGGACGGCCAGTCGCGGGCGAGCCGGATGCAGTACGCGTGGAAGTCCTCGGGGCTCACGGCGAACCGCCCTGGGTCGCCGCCGACCTCGTTCAGCGCCGCCATGCGGTTCCACCGGTAGAACGCGGTGTCCTCCACGCCCTTGGCCGCCAGCGGAGCCGATGTCTGCTGGAACCGCACGATGAACTCGGCGTCGGTGCGGTCCCCGCGTCCGAGGGCCAGTTCCACGATGGTGTCGAGGTCGTCGTGAAGTTCCTCTGGCAGATGCGCCCGTGCACGGTGAGCGGCCTCGTCGAGGACGTCCACCGCCTGCTGCGGCGCGTCCTCGCCCGGCACGACGTAGGCGCGGTAGACCGGCATGGCGACGAGGAGCTCGACCAGCGCCCGGTCCAGGCCGGGACGGCTCTCGTGCCCCGCAACGCGCCGCAGGACGCGCAGGAGCCGGTCGATCTCGGGCTTCAGGCCGTGCGTCGCGGCGTGGAGGCGGGCGTCGCGCTCCACCTCCTCGAAGTCGCGCGGGCCACCGGTGATCGACACGTAGTGCTCGGTGAGCGGCTTCTCCCCGGCGGCGTCGACGAACAGGCCGCCGACCATGCCGAGCGAGTCGTAGCCGGTCGTGCCCGCGCACGGCCAGTCCGGCGGCAGCCGCTCCTCCCCCTCGGTGATCTTCTCGACCAGCAGCCAGGCGTCCGGGACCGCCTCCGACAGCCGCCGCAGATAGCCGCGCGGGTCGGCGAGCCCGTCCGGATGGTCGATGCGCAGGCCGTCCACCAGGCCCTGCTCGACCAGGCCCAGCAGCAGCGCGTGCGTGCGCTCGAAGACCTCGGGGTCCTCCTGCCGCAGCCCGATCAGGCCGGAGATGTCGAAGAACCGGCGGTAGTTGGGCTCGCCTTCGCCCGGCAGGACGACCCGGCCGCCGCCCGCCTCCCAGTCGATGTCGAACCACTTCGCGTACGGGGAGCCCCGCCCCTCCGCCAGGACGGCGGTGAGCGGCATGTTCGGCTCGCCGGGGTCCGGGATCGCCATGTGGTTCGGGACGACGTCGACCAGCAGCCTCAGCCCGTGCGCGCGGAACCGGGCCGCCATGGCCCCGAACGCGTCGGCCCCTCCCAGCTCGTCGGCCAGGCGGGAATGGTCGATCACGTCGTAGCCGTGCGTGGACCCGGGCGCGGCCCGCAGGACCGGCGAGAGGTAGACGTGCGACACGCCGAGGGACGCGAGATAGGGAGCGAGCGCGGCGGCCTCGGCGAATCCGAAGTGCTCCTCGGGCGTCCCGCGGAGCTGGAGCCGGTAGGTGCCGGACGGGGGTGCGGCGAACGCGTCGTCGTCGGGCAGGGACGCGTCGCCGCTGTTCGGTTCGGACAGGGTCTCTTCGGTCAGGTGGTCCTCGGACACGGTCTCCTCATCGGGGGGGTCGTCGGGGAGCGGTTCCTCGGGGAGCGGTTCCTCGGTGGCGGGTTCGGCATGCTCGTTCACGGTTCGCCGGGAGAACTCAGACACGGCGCAGGACCTGGATCGAGCGGTCGCCGACCGGGACGGTCTCGCGGGCCTTCACGACGGGCGACTCCTCCTCGGCGAGCAACGGGTCCGCGGTGTCGAGCACCTTTATCCACATTTGCCCGTATGTGGCGGGCGGAAGCGTGAACGTCAGGTCTCCGTCGTGGCCGTTGATCAGCAGGAGGAACGAGTCGTCCCTGACCTGCCTGCCCTTCGGGTCGGGCTCGCCGATCGCGTCGCCGTTCAGGAACACGTTCAGCGACCTGCTGAAGCCGGCCGACCAGTCCCGGTCGGCCATCTCCGCGCCGCCGGGCGTGAACCAGACGAGGTCGGGCAGGTCCTCGGGCCTGGACTTCGCGGCGCGGCGCGCCTTCTTCGTCCGCTGGTCGCCGAGGAAGAACCGCCGCCGCCGGAACACCGGATGCTCCGTGCGCAGCCTGGACAGGTCCTGCACGAAGTCGAGCAGGAAGCCGCGCTCGTCGAAAGCACGGTGCTGGTCGGAACCACGGTGCTGGTCGGAACCACGGCGCTCGTCAGTACCAGGGCGCTCGTCGGAACCACGGCGCTCGTCGGACCCGTGATGGCCTGCGGGGCCGGTCGGCCGGGGTGAGCGCGTGTCGTCGCGCATCCCCGTCCAGTCGACCCAGGAGAGCTCGTTGTCCTGGCAGTAGGCGTTGTTGTTGCCGTCCTGCGTCCGGCCGATCTCGTCGCCGTGCAGCAGCATCGGCACGCCCTGCGACAGGAAAAGCGTGGTCAGGAAGTTGCGTTTCTGCCGCTCCCGCAAGGAGACGACGTCCAGATCGTCGGTCGGGCCCTCATGGCCGCAGTTCCACGACCGGTTGTCGTCGGTGCCGTCCCGGTCGCCCTCCCCGTTGGCCTCGTTGTGCTTGCCGTCGTAGGAGACCAGGTCATGCAGGGTGAACCCGTCGTGGCAGGTCATGAAGTTGATCGAGGCGATCGGCCGCCGGCCGTCGTCGGCGTACAGGTCGGACGAGCCCGTCAGCCGGGACGCGAAGTCGGGGAGCGCGCCCGGATCCCCGCGCCAGAAGTCCCGGACGGTGTCGCGGTACTGGCCGTTCCACTCCGTCCACAGCGGCGGGAAGTTGCCGACCTGGTAGCCGCCCTCGCCGACGTCCCACGGCTCGGCGATCAGCTTCACCTGCGAGACGACCGGGTCCTGCTGGACGAGGTCGAAGAACGCGGCGAGCCGGTCCACCTCGTGCAGTTCGCGGGCCAGCGTCGCCGCGAGGTCGAAGCGGAACCCGTCCACGTGCATCTCGGTCACCCAGTACCGCAGCGAGTCCATGATCAGCTGCAGGACGTGCGGGCTGCGCATCAGCAGGCTGTTCCCCGTGCCCGTCGTGTCCATGTAGTAGCGGGGATCGTCGTCGGTGAGCCGGTAGTACGAGGCGTTGTCGATGCCGCGGAACGACAGCGTCGGGCCCAGATGGTTGCCCTCGGCGGTGTGGTTGTAGACGACGTCCAGGATCACCTCGATGCCCGCCTGGTGCAGGGCCTTCACCATCGCCTTGAACTCCAGCACCTGCTCGCCCCGCGCTCCCGCCGACGAGTACTCGCTGTGCGGGGCGAAGAAGCCGATGGTGTTGTAGCCCCAGTAGTTGCGCAGCCCCCGGCTCGTCAGCGCGTCGTCGTGGACGAACTGGTGGACGGGCATCAGCTCCACCGCCGTCACCCCGATCGAGCGCAGATGATCGATGATCACCGGGTGGGCGAGGCCGGCGTACGTGCCGCGCAGCGCCGGCGGGACGTCCGGGTGCCGGGCGGTGAGGCCCTTCACGTGCGCCTCGTAGATCACCGTCTCGTGGTACGGGATCCGCGGCGGCCGGTCGTCCCCCCAGTCGAAGTACGGGCTGACGACCACCGACCGCATCGTGTGCCCCGCCGAGTCGGCGTCGTTGCGCGACCACGGGTCGCCGAACTCGTAACCGAAGCAGGACTCGTCCCAGTCGACCGTTCCCTCGACCGCCTGCGCGTACGGGTCCAGGAGGAGCTTCGCCGGGTTGCACCGCCGGCCCCGGCGCGGATCGTACGGGCCGTGCACCCGGAACCCGTACCGCCGTCCCGGCATGACGCCCGGCAGGTACGCGTGCCAGACGAAGGCGTCCGCCTCCGGGAGCGTCAGCCGCGTCTCCTCGCCGTCGCCCGCCGGCCCGTCGAACAGGCACAGCTCCACCCGCTCGGCCGCCTCGGAGAAGACGGCGAAGTTCGTTCCCGCGCCGTCGAACCGGGCCCCGAGCGGATAGGCGCCGCCCGGCCAGATCTCAGCCACCGTCCCGCGCCTCCCGTCCGTGCGGCCCCCGCCAGCCCGCGGACGCGCGAGCGCGGCGGCGCACGGAAGGGGCTTTCCCCCTGAGGTTTAGATCACACCGGAACCGATCGGGAGCCCACTGGTCAGAACGGACATTCCTGAGCTACTTTAGGGGAGCCTAACCTTAATGAGGGTGCCCTAAGTACTCCAGGTCGGGTGCGTGGACCCAGGTCGAACCGCACGGAAGGGCTCTCAGCGGCATGTACGTGTGCATCTGCAACGTCGTCACCGAGGACGACGTCCACGGCTGCATGGCGGACGGTTGCACGACCGCCAAAGAGGTCAAGGCCGCCTGCGGTTTCAAGCCCGGCTGCGGCATGTGCACCAAGCGCATCCATGCGATGGTCAGCGAATACCGGACGGCCAGTGAACTCGCGGACGCCCTCACCGGCGGCCCGGCCGCGCTGGCCCCCGTCCCCGAGGCCCCCGCACCGATCGTCCCTGAGACCGGCGAAAGGGGAACCGCTCCGCAGACCGCCGCCTGAGCCCGTCCCGGCACCCGCACGGCACCGCCACGACCGGCGGAAAAGCGCCCTCGCGGGGGTCAGTGCCGTCTTGGACCCGCCCGCCATGGAAGCATGGGCGGCATGGAAGGCGACAAGGACATCATCGCGCTGCTGAACGACCAGCTCACCGCGGAGCTCACGGCGATCAACCAGTACTTCCTGCACTCGAAGATGCAGGAGAACTGGGGCTTCACCCGCATCGCCAAGCACACCCGCGACGAGTCGTTCGACGAGATGCGGCACGCGGAGCGGCTGACCGACCGGATCCTGTTCCTGGAGGGCCTGCCCAACTACCAGAAGCTCGGCACCCTGCGGATCGGGCAGACCATCGTCGAGCAGCTCGAAGCCGACCTCGCCGTCGAGATGGAGGCCGTCGCCCGGCTGCGTCCCGGGATCGACCTCATGCGCTCGCGCGGCGACGTCACCTCCGCCCGGATCTTCGAGGACATCCTCGCCGACGAGGAGGAGCACATCGACTACCTGGAGACCGAGCTGAGCCTCGTCCAGGAGCTCGGCGAGCAGAACTACAAGCAGCGGCTCACCGGATCCCCCGGCGGCGACGGCCCCAGCCCCGTCTGAGCGGCCACGTCTGAGCGGCTACGACGACCCGGTGTCCGGGGGCTTCGGCTTGGGATTGCGGCGCAGCACGTACGGCTGGATGATGCCGAGGCCCCGGACCGGGCGCCGCACGATCCGGGTGACCTCGTAGACCGGCCGCTTCTCCAGCTGCGCCGCAAGCTCACTGTCGATCACGACCGACCCGGGCCGCGCCAGGGACGTCAGCCTGGCCGCGAGGTTGACCGTCGTGCCGAACACATCGCCCATCAGCGGCAGCACCGGCCCGTACGCGACACCGACGCGCACGTCCGGGACCTCGGTCTCGTCCTGGATGGCCGCCGCCACCGTCAGCGCTATCTCCGCGCCGATCTCCGGGGTCTCCGCGCTGAACAGCACCTCGTCGCCCAGCGTCTTCACCAGCCGCCCGCCGCGCGCCGCGATGATGTCGGCGGCGGTCTCCTCGAACCACTCCACGACCCGGGCCAGCTCGATCTCCTCCAGCTCCCGGCTGACCTGCGTGAACGACACCATGTCCGCGAACCCGACCGTGGTCATCGGCCGCCCCGACGGGTCGCCGTTCTCCCGCGTCGCCGCCGCCGCCAGCGCCCGCGTCCCGGCCGCCGCGAGCTGCCGCCGCCAGGCGTGCACGACCAGCGGCTCGAACTCGCCCATGTGCTTCTCGGCGATGTCCACGATCGTGTCGACCGCCTCGGCGGACGGCGGGTCGCTCAAGTCCTGCGGCAGCATGCTGCGCAGCAGGTTGACCTGCCACTCGGCGAGCCGCGTCATCGTCTGCCCGAACGCCCGGACGAGCCGGATCACGCCGTCCTCGTCCAGGATCCCATCGTCCACGAGCCGGCGGAGACGGTCCAGGGCCTCGACGTCGCCGTCGGTGTAGGCGACGGTCTCGTCCGGCATCGACGGGTACCCGAACGCCCGCCAGATCCGGCCGGAGAACTCCCGGGACACCCCGGACCGCCGGACGGCGTCGACACGGGTGTATTGAAGCTCGCCCCCCAGCAGGAGCTCTTCGATCTCCTTCGGATCCGGCAATCCGGCCGCCATCATCCGCCCCTCAGTCCGCCGCCGCCCCGGGCGGGGACATCGGCGTCATGGATCGGTTCCGGGACATATCGTCGCAGATCAGCAACTCGGTCAACGTCCGGACCGTGGATCGCCGTTCCCCGTTCACCGGACGTGCACCACATCTCCCGCGCTGACCACCCGATCCCCGCCCGTCCCGGCCACCACCAGGCGGCCCGCCCCGTCCACGTCCCGCGCCGTCCCCGCCACCGTCTCCGCCCCGGGCAGCTCGACCCTCACCTGCCGCCCGAGCGTGGCGCACAGCTCCTTGTACGCGGTACGCAGCCCGCTGGTCTCCGGATCACCGTCGAGGGCCGTCCACTCCCGGTACCAGGTCGAGAACTCGCGCAGGATCGCGCGCAGCAGCGGCGCCCGGTCGCTCAGCGGCGCACCCTCGATCGCCAGCGACGTCGCGGTCGGCACCGGAAGTTCCTCCTCCCGCAACCCCACGTTCAGCCCCACTCCGACGATGAGCCCGCCGCCGGTCCTCTCCGAGAGGATCCCCGCTAGCTTCCGGTCCCCGACCAGCAGATCGTTCGGCCACTTGAGCCGCGCGTCCACGGCCGCGTCGCCGCCGCTGAGGAACCCGTCCCCCTCCTGCGACCAGGCGGTCATCCGCCGGACGGCGGTCGCGACGGCGACACCGGTCAGCAGCGGCGCCCAGCCGAGCATCGGCACCGGCACCCGCGGCCGCAGCAGCACCGAGAACATCAGCCCCGACCGCGGCGGCGCCGTCCAGGCCCGGCCGAGCCGTCCCCGGCCCGCCGTCTGCACCTCGGTGACCAGCACGGTCCCCTCCGGCGCGCCGTCCCTGGCCCGCTCCGCGAGGTCGGCGTTGGTGGACCCCGTCTCGGCCACCACGCGGACCTCCCGCCACAGCCCGCCCTCCCGGACGAGCGCCCGCTGCAGCGCCGCCTCGTGCAGCGGCGGCCGTCCAAGATCCCCGTAAGGTGACTCGCTCACGGGACCATCCAACCCCACGACCGCTCCGCCCCTCACGCCCAGCCACGGCCGAACAAAGTTCACCTGCGGTATGGCGCCCCTGTGGGCCCTCTGATAGGGGCGACACGCCGCGGGCCGACGAGGCTGGCTAGGGTGCCTGCATGGATGGAGTGAACCTGCTCCGCGACGGGCACGTCGCGGAGATCGTGCTGGACCGGCCCGAGGCGCTCAACGCGCTGTCCACCGCGATGGCGCGGCGGCTCGCGGCGGTGTGCGCGGAGGTCGCGGCGGACGCGGCCGTGCGGGCGGTGGTGCTGAGCGCGGCGGGTGAGAAGGCGTTCTGCGTCGGCGCGGACCTCAAGGAACGCAACGCGATGACCGACGACGAGATCATGGCGCAGCGGCCCGTCTTCACCTCCGCGTTCCGCGGCGTCCTGAACCTGCCCCAGCCGGTCGTCGCGGCCGTGCACGGGTACGCGCTCGGCGGCGGCTGCGAGTTCGCCCTGTCCACCGACCTGATCGTCGCGGACGAGACGGCCGTGTTCGGACTGCCGGAGGTGAGCGTCGGTCTCGTCCCCGGCGGCGGCGGGACGCAGCTCGCGCTGCGCCGCCTCGGCCCCGGCAGGGCCGCCGACCTGGTCTTCACCGGCCGCCGCCTGAGCATCGAGGAGGCCGTCGAATACGGCCTCGCCGACCGCAGGGTCCCCGCCGGCGCCGCCCGCGACGAGGCCCTCGCCCTCGCCGGGGTCATCGCGGGGAACTCCCCGGTCGCCGTCCGCGCCGCGAAACGCGCCCTCCGCCAGGGCGGCGGCGTCGGCCTGGACGCGGGCCTCGACCTGGAGGAGAACGCCTGGCGCACCGCCGCCGCCTCCGCCGACCGCCGCGAGGGCATCGCCGCCTTCGCCGAGAAGCGCAAACCCGTCTGGCCATCCTGATCGAGAGTTCCGCGCCCACCGCGCGGCCGCGCCCCGTATCGCGGTCCGGGGTCTGGGTCGCTCGACCTGGGCTGCCTCGGGCGCCGTGCTCAGGTCGCCTCGGTGCTGAGGGTCCGTGCGATGGACCGGCGAGCCGCGAGACGCGCGGGCAGCGCGGTGAGCGCCGCCGTCGCCAGGGGAGCGGCGAGTGCCGGGATGAGCAGCGTCCACGTGGGGGGACTGGCGACGTTCGGAGGGGAGAGGGACAGCACCAGGAACAAACCCAAGGGGACGCCGAGGACAGCACCGGGCAGGGTCGGGAGGAGTTGCGCGGCGGACAGCCCGGCCGTGATCTGCCCGGGGGTCGCGCCGAGCGTGCGGGCGATGGCCATGACGGGCCGGGCCTCCAGCGCCGTCGTCCAGGTGATCGTGACGATGTTCACCGCGGCGAGCACGGCCAGGGCGACGGTGACGGACAGCAGCACGCGGTGGCCCTGCTCGATCTGCACATTGCCCAGGTCGGAGGAGCCCAGGCCATAGTCGTAGTCCGGTTGGACGCGGGCCACCAGCAGGGCCGTGACGCCGATCATCATGACCGCGATGCTCCACGCGTGCAGGACGGCGCGACCGGGGCGGCGACCGATCAGGCGGAGTGCGAGCAGCAGCGAGGGCGGCAGCAGTGCCGACAGGCCGTTCAGCCAGGGCCGGCGGCTGGGCGGGCGGCCGGTGTCGGCGAGCGCGGTGACGGTCTCGGTGCGTAGGGCGCGCCGGGTGGGACCGAGGGTGGTGAGGACCGCCACGGCCAGGGCCAGGAAGGTCGTGACGGCGACGGTGTCACCGGTCGGGCCCGCGGCGGTGGACAGCAGGCTCGCGGTCGGGTTGGCGAGGCCGGGCGCGGCCACCCGGGCGATCGTCAGCCCCAGCGCGTCGGCGACCAGCGCCAGCGTCAGGTACTCGCCGAGCAGGACGCCGGCGATGAGGGCGGGCGTGGCGCCGACCGCCTTGAGCAGCCCCACCCGCCGGGTCTGCTCGGTGGCGCGTCCCGCCGCCAGCGTGGCGACGCCGCCGACGGCCAGCAAGGCGAGCAGCCAGCTGCCGATGACCAGGACCGGTTGGCTCTGCCGGAGTACGCGCTTGTCCCGCTCGGCTATGGACTGCCAGGTGGAGAAGTGCGTCAGGTGGTCGTCACCGAGCCCGCGGGAGTCGACGAACGCCTGAGCGGCGGCGGGGTCCCGCAGTTTCAGGTACAGCAGGGAGGTCACAGGGAGGTCGGCGGCCGCCAGCGTCCTGGTGTCGGCCTCGCTCATCCAGACCAGGCCGCTGTAGTCGCTCGGACCGCCGTTCGGGCCGATCATCTGCGCCCCCGGATAGATGGGGTGCGCCGCGGTCACGGCGATCCCGGCGACGGGAAGCGAGCGGCCGGCGACGGTGACGCGGTCGCCGACCCGGACGCCCAGGACGGCGGCGAAGCCCCGTTCGACCACCACACCGCCGGGACGCACCCAGGTGCCCGAGGTGACCAGCGGGCGATCGATCGGGCCCGGCGTCGCCTCGGCGCCCTGCGCCACCGCGGCCGACGTCAGGCCCCGCGCCTTCAACGTCGTGTAGTACTGGCGGTACGGTCCGCTATGGGCGGTGACTTCGGGCGCCTGTGCCACCGATGTCAGGGCCGAGGTCGCGGCCCGGTCGCCGCCAGGGGAGAGCGCCACCACGTCGGGTCCGGCCGTGGCGGCGTGGGTCTGCCGGTAGAGCGTGTCGGTCGCGCCGCGCAGCGACATGCCGAGGGAAAGGGTGGCGGTGGCGGCGGTGATCGCCAGCAGCATCATCGCGGCCTGGGCGGGATGCCGGCGCACGTCGGCCACGACGAGGCGGAACACCAGCAGGACGCGGCCCACGCGGCTCACTCTCCCCACCCGAGGATGTCCCCGAGCCCCCCGGCGGCACGGCCCGCCAGCCCGGTGTCGTCGACGCACGTCCCATCGCGCATCGACACGACCCGGTCCGCGGTGGCCGCGACCCGCTCGTCATGCGTGACGATCAGGAGGGTCTGCCCGGCTGCGCGCAGCCCCTCGAAGAGCCGCAGCACGTCGAGCGTCGCCGCGGTGTCCAGGTTGCCGGTCGGCTCGTCGGCCAGCAGCACCAGCGGCTCGTTGGCCATGGCACGGGCGATGGCCACCCGCTGCCGCTGCCCTCCCGACAGCTCCCACGGCAGGTGCCGGGCGCGGTCGGTGAGCCCGACCCGCTCCAGCAGCGCATCCGCGCGGCGCCGGGCCGCACGCGGTGAACGGCCGGCCAGCAGCACGGGCAGCTCCACGTTCTCCCGCGCCGACAGCTCCTCCACCAGGTGGAATGACTGAAAGACGAAACCGACCGACCGACGCCGGAGGCGGGCCAGCGCCCGCTCGCTCAGGGCGTCGATCCGCCGGCCGGCCAGCCATACTTCCCCACTGCTGGGCCGCTCCAGCCCGCCCAGCAGGTGCAGCAGCGTGGACTTCCCGCAGCCGCTCGGCCCCGTCACCGCCAGCATCTGCCCCGCCGGAACGTCCAGGTCGACCTCATCGACCGCCCGGACCAGGCCCTGCCCCCGGCCGTGCTCCTTGCACAGGCTGCGGACCTGCAGCACCGCGCCCAACTCGTTCATGCATCCTCGGATTCGTCAGCGATCTTTGACCAGACCCGCTCGCATGCCTCCAACCAGCGCAGGTCGGCCTGCAACCGCAGCGCGATGCCCTCCAGCAGCAGGCCGGCGGTCGAGCCGTCCGGCTCCGCCAGCAACGCGCGCTGCGCCTCGCCGAGCCGCCGCAGCAGCTCGCGGCGCTGCGCGTCCACCAGCTCCACCGGATCGGCGAGCCGGCCCGCGGCCGCGGCGGCGAGCTTGAGGTGGAATTCCGCCAGGTTCGGCTTCGGCCAGTTCACCTCGCTCAGCCAGGCGGCCACCCGCCGCTGCCCGGCCGCCGTCGGCGCGTACACCCTGCGGTCCGGCCGGTCCGCGAGCCCATCGGCGCGTTCGGACGTGACCAGCCCGGCCTTCTCCAGCCGGGCCAGGGTCACGTAGACCTGCCCCGCGTTCATCGACTCCCCGAGCGGCCCGAGGGCCTTGCGGAGCCGCTCGCGCAGGAGGTAACCGTGCGACGGTTCCTTCGCCAGCATCGCCAGCACCGCGTCCTGCATGCACCACCCCTAACGGCTAGCCAATAGATAGCGGTTAGGGATTAAGGACGTCAAGCAGACCCGGACACGGCGCCTGAGAAGGCGTTCTGCGTCCGAGCTGCTTGGCCGAGTCGGAGTAGCCGAGCATGACCTCCAGGCGGCGCCCGGTGGCGTCCAGGCGGTCCTGAACGGCCGGGATCCGCAGCATCCCGTCGAGGACGGACGGGGCGCGTTCGAGGTCCTCGCCGGTTTCGAACAGCGGGATGACGTCCAGGACGGGGGCGCCGTCGCCGAGGGAGGCGGCGAGTTCGTGGACGTTGGCGATGTCGTCGGCGGAGCGGGTGAACGAGACGATGTAGCGGTGGCAGGCGCGGACCCCGAAGCGGCCCTGGATCCACGCGACGGTCCGGAGGGTAGGTGGGACGGGTGGGCGGTGCGTGCGGCGGCGAGGGCGCCCAGAAGGTCCTTCTGCCGGAGGTGAGCGTCGGTCTCGTCCCCGGCGGCGGCGGGACGCAGCTCGCGCTGCGCCGCCTCCGCCGAAAGTCGGTGGCGAGGCGACCGGTGTGCCACATCCGGTAGCACGCGATCAGCCGGCGGGCCGCGATCGCGTGGCCCGCGCGGGTGTTGCCGCTATGGTCGTGAAGACAGACCGGGTCCGCTACGTGTGCATCCTTGCCCAGACCCACTTGCCGCCGGCGGGGTCGCCGATGACGCCGCACTTGGCGGACAAGACCTGGACGATGTGCAGGCCCCAGCCGCCGTTGTCGTCGAACGCCTCCTCGGACAGGTCGAGGTCTTCGAGGGTGAGTTCGGTCATCGGCCTGGCCTGGGGCAGTTCGTGGGCCGCGTCCCAGACGGCGATGATCACGCCGTAGGTGTCCCGGCTGAGCTGGAGGCGGATCTTCTCGTGCGGCGTCTGGCGGGCCGCGTTGGTCACGAGTTCCGACGTGACGAGAAGCGCGCTGTCGAGAATATGGAAATAGTCCCATTTGCGGATTCGCGTATCCACGAAAGTGCGCGCCAGCCCCACTGCGGCCGGTGTGCCCATAAGGGCCATGATCGACTCTTCGGTCGCCGCCATCGTCATCGTCCCGTCCTTGTCCGAGATTCCGATTTCCCGTGACAAGGATCACCGCAGAGTTCTATGTTTTGTCTGTAGACGAGTGACTTGAAAACAGGAGGAACGATGTCGACCGTTCGCGAACCCCTCGACCCCAAGATCTCCATGTGGCACTTCCTGGCCTTCTGCCTGCGGTTTTGGCGGGAGAAGATGGGGTTGTCACTGACTCAATGCGGCGAGATCATCGGCGTTGCCCGGTCGACTGTTTCCAACCTGGAAGCGGGGCGTCGGCGGCCACAAGACGACCAAATGTCCCTGCTCGACAAGGCGTATGGAACCGGGGTGCTATTTCAAGTCTTGCTCTGGTTTGCCCGAATGGCGCATGATCCGGACTGGGCCCGCCAGATCGACAAGTACGAGGTCCGTCTCGATCAAGACCTACCACGGCCAGGTCGTCCCGCTAGCGCTGCAGACGGACGACTACACGTGGGCCTACGTCAAGGCGAGCAAGTTCAAAGACCTGGACGGCGAGATGGGCGTCCGTACCGCGAAGAAGAAGGCGTACTGGGAGAAGGGCGACTCGCTTCTCACCTGGACAGTGATCGACGAGGCCGTCCTGGCTCGGCCGGTCGGGGGCGGGGAGGTCATGAAGAAGCAGCTGGAACACCTGCTGAAGCTGGCCGAGCTAGCCCACGTGAGTCTGCGCGTCATCCCCTTCTCGTCGGGCGAGCACATGGGCGTCGACGGGTCGATGCAAATCATCGGTCTTGAAGATCGAGATGTCGCGTACTCCACCGCCCAGAACGGCGGTCGCCTGATCGAAGCGCCTCGCGAGGTTCGGGAGCTGTCCGTTATGTTCGACCGCATCGGCGTGAAGGCTGCTCCAGAGGAAGCCTCCCGCGAGATCATCAAGCGGTACTTGGAGAGCTACGAATGAACGTGAAGTGGCGTACAAGTTCGTACACCGGTGGCGCAAACGACACTCAGTGCGTTGAGCTGGGACGTCTTGCGCCAGGGGCCGGGATCGGGGTGCGGGACAGCAAGGACCCGGACGGTGGACGCCTCACCCTGTCCGTTGCGGAGTTCGCGGGCCTGATCGAGAAGGTCAAGCAGTACCCGGCCCGTTGACCGTCCTCCCACACAGGTCAGCCGGTGTTCTGGAGGCCTGCGGCCACGCCGTTCACGGACAGGAGGAGCAGAGCCTCCAGGTGGGCGCGTTCCTCGTCGTCCGAGACGCCGGCGCGGAGGGCCGTCAGGGCTCGTAGCTGCAGGTGGGAGAGGGCGTCCACGTAGGGGTTGCGCAGTTCCACGGCTCGGGAGAGGACGCGGCGGTTCTCCAGGAGGCGTTCGTGGCCGGTGACCGCCAGGACCAGGCGGCGGGTGCGGTCGTACTCGGCGAGGACGGTCTCGGTGAGTTCCGGGCGGTCGCCCAGGGCCAGGTAGCGTTCGGCGATCGCGCGGTCCGACTTGGCCAGGCTCATCTCGGCGTTGTCGAGGAGGGTGTTGAACAGGGGCCATGCCTCGTAGGCGTCGCGGAGTCCGGTGAGGTCCTTGCCGTCGTCGGAGACCGCGGCTAGGCCGCTGCCCAGGCCGTACCAGCCGGGAAGGTTGACGCGGGTCTGCGTCCAGGCGAACACCCACGGGATGGCTCGCAGGTCCTCCAGGCCCTGCGCGGCCTTGCGGCGGGACGGGCGGGAGCCGATGCGCAGCCCGGAGATCTCCTCCAGGGGGCTGACCTGGGTGAACCAGGCGGCGAAGTCCTCGGTTTCGATGAGGCCGCGGAACGCCGCCCTGGCGGCGTCGCTGATCTTGTCGGCCAGGGGGCGGAAGCGGGCGGCGGCCTCGCGGGCGCGGTCCTGGACGGCGTCGGTGGAGGCCAGCAGGACGGCGCTGGTGACCTGCTCGACGTGCCGCTTGGCGATCTCGCGGTGGCCGTAGCGGGCGAAGATGACCTCGCCCTGCTCGGTGACCTTGAAGCGGCCCGCGACCGAGCCCGGCGCCTGCGCCAGGATCGCCCGGTTGGCGGGGCCGCCGCCGCGGCCGAGGGAGCCGCCGCGGCCGTGGAACAGCGTCAGCCTGACGTCGTTGCGGGCGGCCCAGGCGGCGAGGGCCTCCTGGGTGTCGTAGAGGCGGAGGGTCGCGCTGGTCGGGCCTAGCTGCTTGGCCGAGTCGGAGTAGCCGAGCATGACCTCCAGGCGGCGCCCGGTGGCGTCCAGGCGGTCCTGGACGGCCGGGATCCGCAGCATCCCGTCGAGGACGGACGGGGCGCGTTCGAGGTCCTCGCCGGTCTCGAACAGCGGGATGACGTCCAGGACGGGGGCGCCGTCGCCGAGGGAGGCGGCGAGTTCGTGGACGTTGGCGATGTCGTCGGCGGAGCGGGTGAACGAGACGATGTAGCGGTGGCAGGCGCGGACCCCGAAGCGGCCCTGGATCCAGGCGACGGTCCGGAGGGTTTCGAGGATCTCCTCGGTCATCTCGGACGTGTCGGACTGGTCGGCCTTCAGCTCGGCGAGGGCCTTCTCGTGGAGTTCGGAGTGCTGCCGGATCTCCAGTTCGGCGAGGTGGAAGCCGAACGTCTCGACCTGCCAGACGAGGTGCTGGACGCGTCCGTACGCCTGCCGTGCGGCGCCCGCGCCGGCCAGGGAGTCCTGGACGGCGCGCAGGTCGGCGAGAAGTTCGTCCGGGGAGGGGTAGGCGAGGTCGGCGTCGCGGTCGCGGGTCGCGGCGATACGGGCGGCGGCGTACAGGAGGAACTGGCGGTGCGGCTCGCCCGGTGAGCGCTTGGCGATCTCGCGGAGGTGGGACGGGTGGGCGGTGCGTGCGGCGGCGAGGGCGCCCAGAAGGTCCTTGGAGGCGGGTGTCGTGGCCTCGTGGACGGTCAGTTCCCGGCCGATCCGGGCGCAGGCGTTCTCCAGGGCGCGCAGGATGTGATCGGCCTGGATCATGACCGCGTCCCGGGTGATCTGCGCGGTGACGTAGGGGTTCCCGTCGCGGTCGCCGCCGATCCAGCTGCCGAAGCGCAGGTACGGGCGGGCCTTCGGCGGCCGGGTGCCGTCGTCGCCGGGCTGCAGGGCGCGGTCCAGGGCCCGGTAGATGTGCGGGACGACGCGGAAGATCGTCTCGTCGAACGCGGCCATCGCGGTGCGGACCTCGTCGAGGGGGTCGAGCTGGGTGCCGCGGCGCAGCGCCGTCCGCCACAGCAGGTCGATCTCCTCGCGGAGGCTCCGCTCGATCTCCTCGCGCTCGGTCGCGCCGGGGGCGTCGTTCAGCCGCGTCATCAGGTCGCTGATCCGCTGGATGGCGGTGACGACCGCGCGGCGGCGGGCCTCGGTCGGGTGGGCGGTGAAGACCGGGCGGAACTCCAGGCCCTCGATGAGGCCGTCGAGCCGGCCGTCGGTGGAGGCGCGGATGTGCTGGACGGTGGCGGCCACGGAGCCGGGGACGGTGTCGCCGGTGTCGCGTTCCCGCAGCGTCCGGATGCGGTGGTGCTCCTCCGCGAGGTTCGTCAGGTGGAAGTACACGGTGAAGGCGCGGGCGACCTGCTCGGCACGTTCCAGCGTCCAGCCGTCGACGATGGCGGCGACGTCCGAGCCGGCCGTCTCGCCGCGACGGGCGGCGATCACCGCGTGGCGGAGCCGTTCGACGTCGTCCAGCAGCCCCTGGCCGCCGTACTCCACGAGGCCGTCGCCGAGCATCGCGCCGAGGAGCCGCACATCGCGGCGCAGCGGTTCGGGCAGGTCCTGCCGAAAGATCTCACGCGTCTTCGTAGCCACCCGCCCAAGCCTAACCAGGCGTGGTCACGCGGGGTCCGTCCCGGTCGGCGACCCCGCGCGCACCTGCGTCATCAGCGGCCGGTTACTCTGGCCCGCATGGCGACGGAAGCCCCTGAACCCCCGGTGGAGTACGACCTCCACACCACGGCGGGAAAGATCGCGGACCTGGAGCGGCGCAGGTACGAGGCGGTGCACGCGGGATCGGCGCGTGCCGTCGAGAAGCAGCACGCCAAGGGCAAGATGACGGCCCGGGAGCGGATCGACGCGCTCCTGGACCCCGGCTCGTTCGTCGAGTTCGACGAGATGGCGCGGCACCGCTCCACGAACTTCGGGATGGAGAAGAACCGTCCCTACGGCGACGGCGTGGTCACCGGCCACGGCACGGTGGACGGCCGTCCCGTCGCGGTGTTCAGCCAGGACTTCACCGTCTCCGGCGGCTCCCTCGGCGAGGTCTTCGGCGAGAAGATCTGCAAGGTCATGGACCACGCGATCAAGACGGGCTGCCCGGTGGTCGGCATCAACGACTCCGGCGGCGCGCGGATCCAGGAGGGCGTGGTCGCGCTCGGCCTGTACGCCGAGATCTTCAAGAGGAACGTGCACGCGTCCGGGGTGATCCCGCAGATCTCGCTCGTGATGGGGCCGTGCGCGGGCGGCGCCGTGTACTCCCCCGCGATCACCGACTTCATCGTCATGGTCGACCAGACGTCCCACATGTTCATCACCGGGCCGGACGTGATCAAGACGGTCACCGGCGAAGAGGTGACGATGGAGGAACTGGGCGGCGCGCACTCGCACAACTCCAAGTCCGGTGTCGCCCACTACCAGGGGTCGGACGAGGACGACGCGATCGAGTACGTCAAGGCGCTGCTGTCGTACCTGCCGTCGAACAACCTCGCGGACGCGCCCGCGTTCGGCGTCCCCGTCGACCCGGCGGAACTCGTCGAGGAACTCGACACCCTCGTCCCCGACTCGCCCAACCAGCCGTACGACATGCACACCGCCATCGAGCACGTGCTGGACGACGGCGAGTTCCTGGAAGTGCAGGAGCTGTACGCGCCGAACATCATCGTCGGGTTCGGGCGGGTCGAAGGCCATTCGGTCGGCGTCGTCGCCAACCAGCCGATGCAGTTCGCGGGGACGCTCGACATCGACGCGTCGGAGAAGGCCGCCCGGTTCGTGCGGACCTGCGACGCGTTCAACATCCCGGTGCTGACGTTCGTGGACGTCCCCGGCTTCCTTCCCGGCACCGACCAGGAGTGGAACGGGATCATCCGGCGCGGCGCGAAGCTGCTGTTCGCCTACGCGGAGGCGACCGTCCCGCTCGTGACCATCATCACGCGCAAGGCGTACGGCGGCGCCTACGACGTCATGGGGTCCAAGCACCTCGGCGCCGACATCAACCTGGCGTGGCCGACCGCGCAGATCGCGGTGATGGGCGCGCAGGGCGCGGTCAACATCCTGTACCGGCGCGACCTGGCCGCGGCGGACGACCCCGACGCCCGCCGCGCCGAGCTGATCACCGAGTACGAGGACACGCTCGCCAACCCCTACATCGCGGCCGAGCGCGGCTACATCGACAACGTGATCAAGCCGTCCGAGACGCGCGGGCAGGTCGTGCGGGCGCTGCGGGCGCTGCGCGAGAAGCGCACCACGCTGCCGCCCAAGAAGCATGGGAACATCCCGCTCTGACCCGACCCTCCCAGGAGGTCAGGAGATTCCGTGACCGCTGACAGCAAGCCCTTCCTCCAGATCGTCCGGGGCGATCCCGGCCCGGAGGAGATCGCGGCGCTCGTCGCCGTGCTGACCGCCCGCGCCCGGGCCGCCGCGGCCGCCCGGGACGGGGACGGCGGCGCGGCCAGGCCATCGCGGTGGGCGGACCGCTCCCGGCTCGTCCGCAGCACGTTCGCGGGCGAACTGCGGCCGCGCGGCGCGGGCGCGTGGCGGGCCGGCGGCCTGCCGCGCTGACCTCCGGGCGGGAACCCCGTCCCGGCCGCCGGAGCGATGTGTAACCGCGGTTCACGCCCAGCGGGGGCCCGGCACGAATAAGGTGGAAGGTCATGGCCACCTCGGAGTTCGTCCCACAGCCAGCGCGATACGCCGTCTTCGTCGACGCGGGGTATCTTTACGCGGCCTCGGGTGCCCTGTTGCTCAGCTGCGGGTCCAGGCGCGAGTACCGGGTCGCCGCGGAGAAGCTGATCAAGGCGCTGACCGCGCACGCCGACGACCAGGTGGCCGGCGAGCTGCTGCGGGTGTACTGGTTCGACGCCGCGCCGAAACGGCAGCCGACGGTCGACCAGCGCGTCATCGCGAACCTGCCGCTGGTGAAGCTGCGGCTGGGCAACCTGAACGCGCAGGGCCAGCAGAAGGGCGTGGACGCCCAGCTGCGCGCCGACCTGGAGGCCCTTGCCCGGCACCGCGCGATCACCGACGCGGTGCTGCTGGCCGGTGACGAGGACATGCTGCCCGCCGTCGAGGCCGCGCAGCGCTACGGCGTCCGCGTGCACCTGTGGGGCGTCGAGCCGACGCACGGCTCGAACCAGGCCGAGTGGCTGGTGTGGGAGTCCGACACCGTCGAGGTGCTGCCCTCCGATTTCCTGCGCCCCTACTTCACCAAGGCCAAGGTGCTTCCGGTGCCCGCGCCCGGCAGCGCCGCCGCCGTCCGCGACGCCGCGGCCGCCGCGCAGCGCACGAGCCCCGTCCCGTCGCCGTCGCAGGTGTTCGCGGGACGTCCCCCGGCGGTCAAGCCGTCACCGGCGGCCGTCCGCACCACCGTCCCCGTCCCGGCCGGTGCGACGCCCGCGACGGTGGCCGCGTCGATGAACTCCACCGCGGCGACCGACGGCAAGCTCGGCCCCGACCGCGACCACATGCTGGAGATCGGTGAGCATGTGGCACAGAAGTGGATCTTCGAGCGGGGCCGGGACAACATCCGTGACCTGCTGCCCGGCCCGATCCTGCCGCCCGTCATCGACAAGGAGCTGCTGATCGAGGCGGAGAAGGAGCTCGGCGGCTCCCTGCGCCCCTACCAGGAGGCCCGCACCTGGCTGCGGGACGGCTTCTGGGAGCGCGTCTACCGCGAGTTCGGCATCGGCATCGGCAAGTCCGACTGACTCCCCCGCGGTTCCGGCCGTCCCCCTGCGACGATCAACACGTTTCGCAATTGACCGGACACGGGGAGTCGTCTCTCGGTAAGGTCCCCGCCGTGTAAGGGGGACCGTTGCATGGGGTGTCGAGGAGGACGATCACGGGCCGCCGCGCTCCCGCTCACCGCGGCCCTCGCACTGACCTGCGGTGTTCTGGCCGGGTGCGAGTCGCCCGTGCCGTTCTACCCGCCCGGGGAGGGCGCCCCGGGCCGGCCGGTGGTCGGGCTCGGCGGGCCGGCGCCGTACCTGAGCCCGCGTCCCGGCAGCGCGACGCCCGACCCGCCCGGCGGCGGCGACGGCGGCGTCCCGGTGGCGCCGGCGGGCGGGCACGCCTACGCCGCCACCGGCCCGGGGATGATCGCGCCGCACGCGCGAAGCATGCCGCCCCGGCTGTACGTCGCGCACGGGCCGTTCATCGACGTCATCGACCCGGACACCCTCCAGATCGTCGGGCGGCTGTACACGGGGGCGCCGGCGTCGCGGCTCGTGCCGTCCTGGGATCTGCGGCGGCTGTGGGCCACCGGCCGGACGCACGGCATGCTCGTGCCGGTCGGGCCGCACGGCCCCGAGCGGGGCCGTACGGTGAACGCCACGGGCACCACCGGGCTCTACTTCACCCCGGACGGGCGGAACGCGCTGGTCCTGTCCCGCCGGTCGCGCCGCGTCGACGTCCGCGACCCGGACACGATGCGGCGCAGCGCGTCGGTGCCGATGCCCTGCGCCGCCGGGCACGCCGACTTCACGCTGGACGGTTCGTCGCTGGTGACGACCTGCGCGTCCGCCGGTGCGATCGCCCGCGTGGACCTCGCGGGCCGCCGGGTCTCGGGGACGATCCGGCTGCCGGACGGCGCGCGTCCCGGTGACCTGCGGTTGTCGCCGGACGGCACCCTGTTCTACGTCGCCGACTCCGTCAAGGGCGGGGTCTGGCTCGTCGACGCCGGACGGTTCGCCGTGCTGGGGTTCGTCCGTACCGCGCCGGGCGCGCGCGGCCTGTCCATCGGCCGGAACGCGCGCCGCCTGTTCGTGGCGGGCGGCGGCATCCTCGCCGCCGTCGACTTCGGCACCCGGCGGGTCACGTCCCGCTGGCCGCTGCCCGGCGGCGGCTCACCGATACCGGGCGGGGTGTCGTCGGACGGGACGGCGCTGTGGCTCGCCGACCCCGCCGGCCTCGTCTACGCGGTGTCCACCCGGACGGGGCGGGTCCTGCGGAAGGTCAGGGTCGCGGGGCGCCTGGCGGGCCTGCGCCTCCACCCGCAGCCGGGCCGGTACTCGCTGGGCGGAACCGGCCTGTTCCGCTGACCCGCCGTTCACCGGCGGCGTGTCGTGACTCCACGCATCCGGTGCATCAAGACTCCACACATCCGGAGCGTCAATCAGTGGTGAGCAGCGCCGGCTTGCCGTCCTCATTGCGTGCCAGGGCCCAGGCGGCGCCGCCGGGGGACGCGGCGATGTCCGTGGCGCCGGTCACCGAGCCGAGGACCACCTCGTGCCAGGTGCCGCTCTCGTAGCGGAACAGGCCGAGGCGCGGGTCGCCGCTCATCCGGGCCGTGACCCATACGGCGCCCGCGCCGTCCACCGCGATGTCCTGGAGTTCGCTGGTGCCCTCGGGGGCGGGCGCGGCGGTCCACGCGGTCCCGTCCCAGTGGGCGATCTCGCCGCGGGTGACCACCCATGCCCGGCCGGGTCCGGACGGGGCCACCGCGACGATCCGGGCCATGGGGCCGGATTCGCGGTGCGGGAGGACGCTGGTCCAGGAGTTCCCGTCCCAGTGGGCCAGGGCGGGAAACTCCGGCCTGCCGTAGGTGTTCCGGGACGGCTCGGTCTGCCCGACCGCCCACGCGTCGGTGGCGGTACGGGCCTCCACGTCGTTGACGTAGCGCAGGTCCTCGGGGATCGGAGTGCCGGTCCACCCGGCGCCGGAGCGGCGGTGGAGGGAGTCCCCGGTCGTCGTGCTGATCCCCGCCCACACGCCGGCCGGTCCGGCACGGAGCACCTGGATGCTCCCCCCGGACGGACCGGCCTCGGGGACGAAGGCCGACCCGTCGAACCTGGCCAGATAGGCGCCCGCCGTATCCTGCCGCCCCAGGATCCAGGTCTGGCCGTCTCCGGCGGCGATCTGGCGGATGAAGCCCTGTCCGCTCCACCCCTGAATGGGGTACTCGCGCCAGCCCGAGCCGTCCCACCGGCGGACGACCGGGTTGCCCGCGCGGTAGATCAGGCAGGGGGTCATGGGGGCCACCTGGATGCAGATCTCACCCTGCCTCCCGCTGATCCACACCTGGTCGGGCGCGGCCGCGGCGACGTCCAGCAGGGACGCCTCGTCCCAGAAGAACGGCAGCGTGGCGGCGTGCCACGGCCCGTCCGCGGACGCCGGTCCCGCGGTGAGCGACAGGGCAAGGGCGGCGGCCGCGCAGGAGGCGGCGACCCGGGTGAGAGCGCGTGTCATGGCGATCATTATCGGCGCTCCGCCATAAAGACGCCAGTGTTCACTGGAAGAATCTTCAGGCCGTGGCATGGCGCCATTGCGGCGACAGTTCCTCCATCAGCGCCTCCGTCTCGGGCTGGAGCCGGTCGAGCAGCGGGTCGCGGCCGACGCGGCCGCGCAGCTCGTCCACCACGATCCGGACCTGGGCCTGGTCGCCGGTGGCGTGGGTCGCGCGGAGCAGGTCACGCCACAGGCCCTCGTCCTCGGGCGCGAGCCGCAGCCCCGCGCGGGCCGCGCCGACCGCGCCGCGCGCGTCGCCGTCGTCGAGCCGCAGCACGACGAGCCGGTGCGCGACGTCGATGACCCGCGCGGCCGCCTCGTACTCCAGGTCGTGGTCGGCCAGCCACGCGTACCGGCCGCGCGGCCGGTCGGCGAGGAGCGGGCCGCGCACGAGGTCCAGCGCGTACGCCATGTAGGCGGTCTCGGACGCGGGCTCGGCCGCCGACCGCCACACCAGCCAGCGGAACACGTTGAGGTCGACCCGGACCTCCGAGCCGAGCCTGATCCGGCCGCGCTCGTCGTGGTAGAGGTTCGGCCGGCCCCGCGTGTCCCGGCCGAGCCAGTCCGACACGCGCGCCACGCACGCGTCGCGGACGCCGGCGCTCGCCCCGCGCGGCCAGATCGCGCCGGACAGCACCGTCGGGTGGACGCCCTCCGGATGCGCCGCCAGGTACACCAGCAGTTCGGTGCAGAGCGCGCGGCGGTCGTCGTCCATCGGGCCGGACGCGTCGACCTCGATCGGACCGAGCAGCCGGATGTCGACCGACGACTGCTGAGCGGTCGGCGGCTCCGGCCCGCCGGCCAGGCCCGGCAGCTCGACGGATTCGAGCCGGCCCGCCGTCCGGAACAGCTCGAACACGCCGCGGTAGTCGTCGTCGCCGACCAGCTGCGCGTCGACGTCGAAGCCGAGGACGCCGGCCTGGAGGCGGCCGGCCTCGTCGACGTCCCACGTCCACGTGGCGCCCTGCACGTCGCCGGGGACGAGGTACCCGGCGGCCATCCGGGTGCCGGTGCGGGCGAGCGCGACGAGCCGGTCCGCCTCCCGTTCCGACGGCCGGTCCGCCATGATCAGGTAGTGCGGCATCCACGCCTCGCCGAACACGCCGCGGCAGCGGCCGGTGAGCACCGAGTCGACGCCGGACGCGGCGAGCGCCTGCCGCACCTCCTCGCTGCGTCCCTCCAGCTCCGGCAGCGCGTCCGCGAGCGTCGGCACGGAACGGATCCGGTCGGGCGCGATCTCCGCCAGGCCTTCGCCGAGTTCGCCGCCGAACCCGACGAGCGTGATCCGCATGTGGTCGGACCAGCGGTTGGTGGCCAGCTCCATCGCGACCGCGGACAGCACCGCCCGGCGGGTGTCCTCGGGGCCGCGCAGCGCGATCAGGCCGTGCGCGGCCTCCAGGTCGACGAGGATGCGGCCGTTGTCGTTGGTGCCGATCGACACCAGGCCCGGGTAGGGGGCGAGGACGTCGCCGAGGTCGGCCGCCTCCAGCCCGGCCAGCGCGTCGCCGTGCAGCCGCCACACCTGGCCGTCGTCGTACGGCTGCCACGGCGCGGGCGGGTTCTGGTCGGCGGGCGCGATCCACAGGTCGAGGCTGCCCTGCCCGGCCTGCGCCGCGTCGCTCGATGCGGTGCCGATGTGCACCCCGTACACGGTCGGGAGGGCACGGCCGCCCGCCGCCATCGACTTCGACAGGTGCCGCAGCCCGAGGTCGAGCAGCCGGACGGCCTCGTCGTCGGCGCCGAGCCGCAGCGCCCGCTCCGTCCCGGCCGCCTCCCCCTCCGGCCGGACGACCATGGTCCCGAACGCGCGGTTCCACAGCTGGACGCGGCGCCGCCGGCCGAGGACGGCGAGCAGGCCGGCGGCGAGCAGCGACGCGGCCGCCAGGCCGTGCGGCCAGCCGATGCCGGACGCCGTGCCGGTCTCGTCCTGCTGGTCGAGGCCCTGGCCCGGCACGGACGCGCCGCCGCTTCCGGCGTCGCCGCCCATCTCGCCGGACGGGCCGCCGTGCACGGGTGGCTGCGCGGGTTCCGGTTTCCGGGTCTCCGGTTTGCGGGTCTCCGGGGTCTGCGTGACCTCGGGCTGCGGCGCGGTCGGCGGAGCCTGCGACACCGACGGCTGCGGCGCCGTCGGCGGCGCCTTCGACACGGGCGGCTGCGGGGCGGTCGGCGGGGCCTGGGTCACCGGCGGCTGCGAGACGGGCGGCGGGGCGGGCTGCTGGGGCTTCGGCTCCGCCTCCGGGGCCGGTTCGGGCGCCGGTGCGGGCTCCCGCGGCTTCTCCGGCTTGTCGGGGACGGCGTGCCCGTACCGGAAGTACTCGTCGAGGTCCCCGGCGGGAATGACCTTCGCACCCTTGGCGTCCGCCGGCATCTCCAGGATCCAGCCGGGACGGATCAGGCTCGCGATGGTCAGCCGCGTCCCGTCCGGCTGGATGTGGCCCTTGTTGAGGGCGAAGATCTCCTTGTAGCGGCGTCCCTCGCCCAGGCACTTCTCGGCGATCTCCCACAGGCTCTCGTGGTGGCGTCCCTCCGGCGGCTGCACCCGGTAGATCTTGGTGGTGGCGGCCTTCTCCAGCGGTTCGGCGGCGAGGTCCGCGGCGACCCGGTCGGCGACGGCCGTGCGTTCCGGCGCGGCCGGGATCCGGTGGAACTCCTGCGACTGCGTCTGCACCGGCGGCCGCTGCGACAGACCGCCGGCGCCCGAGAACGCCGGCATGATCGCGGTGGTGGCGGTGAACAGCAGCAGCGCCGCCACGACGAGCCGGTGCACCAGCGACTGCGTCCCGCCGGCGAGCGGCACCCGCGCGGGCACGCCGACCCCGCGGATCCCCGCGTACACCTCGACGGCCACGCACACCGCGAGCTGGAGCCACGCGAGCCACACCAGCGCGACGAGGATGGCGATGAGCGAACCCGGGCCGACCCGCTGCGTGAGGTCCGACGCGGACGGCACATGGTCCGGCAGCGGCGAGCCGAACAGGATGAGCAGCGCGGCCGGGACACCCGCCATGAGCGCCGACAGCGCCACGACCGCGCCGATCCCCGCCAGGACGTCGCCCGCGCTGCGCTGCCTCTTGACCGGCTGCCTGCCGCCCCGGTCCGGGGGCCTCTGCCCTTGCCGCGTCACCATCGCGCCCCTGCCGTTCTCCGGTCTCCGGACGTCGCACAAATCGTAGGTCGGTTTCGCCTGGGACTCACGGGTCGATTCCTCCCGTGACGGGATGGGCGGTCGCGCCGGAGGTCATCCGGAACTCGCTGAAGCCGGGGATGATCCCGAGCAGCTGCGGCCGGACGGTGATCTGCACGGTGACGGCCACCTCCTGCTCGTCGGCGTCGCACCGGGACGCGGTGACCTGGTCGCGGTAGGCGGTGAGCAGGTCGCATGCGGCGGCGCGGGCGCGGGCCGGGTCGAGGACGGGTTCGCCGGTCTCCCGGAGCGCGTCGGTGTCGATCTGGTCGGCGCCGGCCCGGGCGGCCTGCTCGGCCATGTCCGCCGCGCGCTGCCGCGCGTGGATGGCGAGGCCGCCGTCGACGAGCAGCCCGGCCAGCAGGAAGACGATCGGGGTGAACAGCACGGTGTACAGCGCGATCGTGCCCCGGTCCCGGCCCCCGTCCCGGCCGCGACCCCGGCCGCGGGCCGTGCACCCGGTCATTGCCCGCCTCCGGGGTCTTCGGCGCCGCCCGCGTCCGTCCCCCGGTAGGTGAAGGTGTCGATGGGGGCGATCGCCTCGCCCTGGAGCCGTTTGCTGCCGGGCAGGCCGATGAACGACAGGTCACCGAGGTCGACGTCGCAGCTGATCGTCACGCCGACGCGGCCGCCCGGCCCCCAGTCGGACACGTCGGTCTGCACGATGGGCCCGCCCGAGCACCATTCCGTGCCGGTGAGACCGGCCGCGGCGGTCTCGGCGGCGAGGCGCTGTGCGGCGGGGGCGCTGCGGGCGATGGAGGCGGCGCGGACCGCGTCCCGCGCGGCCCCGTCCACCTGGCTCTTGGCGTCGACCATCCGGCCGGCGCCGGCGAGGAAGAGCAGGAACGCCACGAACAGCGGCGTGACCAGCACCATCTCCAGGGACATCGACCCGCGGTCCGCGATCTTCACCGGGCGGCCTCCGGTTCGCACGCGACGCCTTCGCCGACGTCGGGACGGAAGCACTCGATCGGCCCCTGGGACCGCTGCGACACGTGGAACTTCATGAACGGGATGACCGCCACCGCGTAGCCGCTGACCTCGACCCAGCGCTGGTCGCCGGCCTCCCCCGCCCGGACGTCGAGTCCGCTCAGCAGTTCCGGGCCGATCTCGCGGACGTCCCCGGCGGCCTTCGTGGTCGCCTCGTCCTGCCAGCCGCCGCCGACGGGCGCGGTCCGCGCGACGCGGGCGCCCGACTGCGCCGCCGCGAGCGCGACGTGCCGGGCGTGGAACACCATCGTGAACTGCACGACGATCAGCATCAGGAGGATGAGGAGCGGGGTGAGCAGCGCCCACTCCATCGACGACACCCCGGCGTCGGACCGCGGCGGCTCCGCATCCGCGGCGGGCCGCCGGGTCAGCTGCCGGTGTTGATGGTGTTGGCCTTGTCGGTGACCTTCTTCGTGATGACCGCGCCGATCGTGATCGCGAGCAGCGCCAGGATCGCGGTGATGATCGCCCATTCGATCGCGGACGCGCCCCGGTCGCGCTCGTCCGGCGCGCGCATCCGTGCGATCCGCGCACCGGCCATGGCGCGCAGATAGACGACGATCGGATCGTTCATCGGGTTGTGCGGACTCATCGCGGTACCTCCAGTGGGCCGTCACGGGGACTCTTCGGAAAGCGTGGGGACTCATGAGGCGAGCACCCGCATCAGGGCCGGGTAGGCCAGGAAGATCAGGAATCCGGCGCAGAGGAACAGCTGCGCGACGAGCATCGACTGGGAGCGTTCGCCCGCCTTGCCCTCAAGCTCCGACAGCTCGCGGCTGCGCATCGACGCGGCGCGGGCGGACAGGGACTTGCGGACCTGCGCCCCGTCGTCGGCGACGAGGGCGAGCGCCCCGGCGAGGTCGCGCAACTCGGCGATGTCGAGTTCCTCGCCGAGCCTGCCGAGCGACTGCCAGGGCGTCTGGCCGGTGATGCGGGCGTTGGACAGGGCGTCGCGGATGCGGTGCATGGCCCAGCCCTCACCGATGTTCGAGGCGGTCATCAGCGCCTCCGGCACACCGCGCCCGCCGGCGAGGTTCATCGAGACAAGGTCGAGGAACGCGCCGACGACGTGCCGGAAGTCCTGCCTGCGGGCCTGCGCCTCCTGCCGCAGCTGCATGTCGGGAAAGAAGAAGAACACGGCGGCGAACAGGATGCAGATCCAGACGGGAACGGCGACGGACGAGCCGAGCCCGAGCAGCGCGAAGTACGCGGCGATCAGCGGGATGAACAGCAGCGCGGCGGCGGGGAGCAGGAACTTCGTCGCGAGGAACGCCTCCATCGACCGCTCGGTGATCGCCAGGTCGGCGCGGACGGAACGCAGCCTCCAGCCGCGCGACTCGCAGAACCGCGCCAGCTCCCGTCCCAGTCTGGCGCGCAGCCCCCCGACCCGCTCCAGCGTCGGAGACATCCGGCCCGCCTGCTGTTCCTCCAGGTCGCGGCGGCGGGCGGCGTCGAGCGCGGCCATCCGCGCGGCGAGGCCGGGCCGCGCCGGGAACAGCGCCCTGGCGAGGACGTACAGGCCGAGGCCGACGACGGCGCCCGCGAGCATCGCGGCGTTCACTCCGCACCTCCTCCCGCGTCCATGGTGTGGCGTCCACGCAGCGGGAGTTCCTGCGGGCCGCCGGAACCGGGCCCGCCGCCCTGCCAGCCCGCCACGGTGCTCGGCACCTCGCCGGGCACGCCGGGCTGGACGGCCCTGCGCGGCTCGCTGAGGAACCGTCCCGGCAGCTCGTACTTCGACAACCTGCGCAGCCACAGGAACGCCGCCCCGTACAGCGCGACGACGATGCACAGGACGAGCTGGCCGAGGACGTCGTCGTACGGCTCGACGTAGGAGTGGTTGAACACGGCGAGGGCCAGGGCCGTCCCGACGGAGACGGCGACGACGATCCGGACGCTGCGCCGGGTGGACCGCCGGTCGGCCTCGACGCGGCGCCGCATGTCCAGTTCGGCGCGGGCGGAGTTCGCGAGGGCGCTGAGCATGTCGCGCAGGCCGGGGCCGCGGAGCTTGGCGTTCAGGATCAGCGCGGCGATCACCAGGTCGGCGGACGGGTCGTCCAGGTCGTCGGCGAACCGGCGCAGCGCCTCCGGCATCGGGACGCGGGTGTGCAGCCGGTCGACGAGGTTGCGCAGCGGCTGCTGCAGGGCGGGCGCGGCGGCGCGCTGCGACGCGGGGATCGCCTGTTCGAGGCCGACGGCGCCCGCGATGGTGTCGCGCAGCGACTCCGTCCAGCCGGCGAGGGCCTCCAGCCCCGCCATGCCCTTGCGTTCCTCGGCGGCGCCGCCGGCCAGGCCGTTCCAGGTGAGCACGAGCGCGCCGGTCCCGGCGGCGGCGATCGGCCAGCGCGTCACGATCAGCACGGCCACGCCGACGATGACGGCGACGGCGGTGCGGGTCGTGAGCGTCCTGACGAGGTCCTCGCGGCTGCGGACCTGGCGCCGCCCCCCGGACACGGGCCGCGGCGGCAGCCCGCGCACCGCGACGGCGAGGAGCAGCAGCCCGCCGCCCGCCACGGCGCCCGCGACGATCGCGAGGAGAACGTCCGGCGCGTACATCAGCGCCCTCCCCCGCCGGTGACGAGCCGCCCGCCGCCCCGGCACGCGTTCACCAGGCACCTCCGGCGGACGGGTCGTAGCCGTGGTCGGCGAGTTCGGCGGCGCACGCGATCGGCGCGCTCGGCACCGCGAACCCGCCGGGCCCGAGCGTGAACACCTCCGACGACAGGACCCGCCCGTCCACGCCGGTCACCTCCCGGATGCTGGCGACGTAGCGGCGCAGCCGCCCCCCGGAGGTGTACTCGTTGCGTTTCTCGATGAACACGACGAAGTCGATGGCGCCCGCGATCAGCATGTGGGTCGCCTCGACGGGCAGCCGCTCCTCCGACTGGATCGCGTAGGTCGCGATGCGGTTGAAGACCTCCACCGACGAGTTCGCGTGGATCGTCGACAGCGACCCGTCGTTGCCCTGCGTCATCGCGTTCAGCATCGTGACGATCTCGTCGCCGAGCACCTCGCCGACGATCACGCGGGACGGGTTCATGCGCAGCGACCGGCGGACCAGCTCCGCCATCGAGATCGCGCCCTGCCCCTCGGAGTTCGGGAGCCGCTGCTCGAACGCGACGCAGTTGGGGTGCAGTTCGGGGAAGGCGTCCAGGCCGAGTTCGAGGGCGCGTTCGACGGTGATGAGCCGCTCGTCCGCCGGGATCTCGTTCGCCACGGCGCGCAGCAGCGTCGTCTTCCCCGCGTTCGTCGCTCCGGCGATCATGATGTTCTTGCGGGCCTGCACGGCGGCGCGGAGGAAGTACCCGATCTCCTGGGGGAACGTCCCGTTGCCGACGAGGTCGGCGAGGAAGACCTTGCCGAGGCGTGCACGGCGGATCGACAGCGCCGGGCGGACCGTCACGTCCATCACGGCCGAGAGCCGCGAACCGTCCGGGAGCCGCAGGTCGAGCTGCGGGTTCGCGGTGTCGAACGGACGCGACGACAACCCGCTGTAGGCGGCGAGTATCTGGATCAGCTCGACCAGTTCCTCGTCGCTCTCGGCGACCGGCTCGCCCATCACCTCGCGCCCGTCGGCGTAGCCGATGAAGACGCGGTCGCAGCCGTTGATGTCGATGTTCTCGATCTCGGGGTCCTCCAGCAGCGGCTGGAGCCGGCCCACCCCGAACAGCGCCGCGTGCACCCCGGCCGCGAGCGCCTCCTCCTCTTCGGCGTTCGGCGGGCGGCGCCCGGAGGTGATCTCGCCGCGGGCGAACTCCTCCAGCACCTGGCCGATGAGGGCGCGGGCGAACTGCCGCTCGTCCTCCCCGGTCATCGGCGGGAGCCCGTTGGCGGCGTCGAGGCGGCGCTGCTGCGCCAGCCGGTCGCCGACCTCCTGGCGGAGGCGTTTGACGAGCCCGTGGTCCATCTAGCGCCTCCCCTCCTCGTGCCGTCCGCCCGCCGGGACCTGCCCGGTCGGCGGAGTCCGCTCGCTGGCCGGGACCTGCCCGTCCGCCGAAAGCCCCTCACCGGGCGGTGCCTGCACCGCGGGCGGGACATGCGGGCCGGGCGCCGGCGGTGGTTCGGGCGCCGGCCGGTACGGGGGCGGGACGTCGTGCCCGCCGCGGTCGTGGGCCGCGCCCAGGGCGGGCCGGGCCGACGCGAGGCGTCCGGCGAGTTCGCCCGCGACCTCGCGCGCCGACCGGATCAGCAGCGAGCGGTCCAGGCGCCCGCCCCAGCGGCCCGACAGCAGCTCGGCGCCCTTGGGGTCGAGGGCCAGCCCGCCGAGGACGGTCACGTCCGGCGGCGGGGGCCCCTGCTGAGCGCCCGCGTCCATCGGCCGGGCGCGGCCCCGCACCCCGGCGAGGATGCGGTCGACCTCGGCGATCGAGCCGCGGAAGTCGCGCGGGTCGGCGAGGACGAGCACCCCGACGGGCGGGCCGCCGCGCAGCTCCGACGTCAGCGCCGCGACGCGTTCGCGCAGGTGGGCGACCTGTTCGAGGGTGGCCCTGGTGAGCAGGACGACCATGTCGGCCTCGTGCATCAGCTCGGTCAGCGGGGTGCCGGCGCCGAGCCGCCCGCAGTCGGCGATCACGTCGACGGGGTCGAGTCCGGCGAACGCGCGGCCGAGCGGGCCCCACAGCCACGTCATCGCCTGCGCCTGCTCGGCGTTGGTGGTCCCGACGAGCACGTCGAGGCCGCCGACGAGCCGCTGGCAGTGCTCGGCGATCTGGTCGGGGCGCAGGCCGCGGCGGGCGGTGGCGGCGAGGCTGAGCAGCCCGCGGGACGGGTTGAGCATCCCGCCGTCCGCGGCGTGGCCCTGGGGGCCGTCGGCGGTGCCGGGGGCGGCGGGCAGCCGGTACACGAGGTCGCCGCCCGCCTGGTCGCACTCCGCGACCAGCACGGGACGCGGCCACACGGCGCCGAGGGCGACGGCCGCGGTCGTGACGCCCGGCGCCCCCTTGTCGGCCGCGAGCGCGATGAGTGCCACGGTCAGTTACCGCCCGCGCCCGGTGTCGGTGCCCCGCTCCCGCCCGTGCCCGGGGTGCCCCCGCCCGGCACCGGCACGGTGCCGCCGGGAGGCTCGGAGCCGCCGGGCTCCTCGTTCCCGCCCGGGTCTTCGCCGCCGGGCTCGGCGGGTGGGGCGGCGGCCTGCGCCCCGTCCGGGATGAGCGCGAGCGCGACCGCCCCGGCCGAGGCCGCCTGGGTCACCTGCGGCGCGTCGGCCGGCAGGACGGCGACGTCCACGCTGGTCTGGTCGGACCGCAGCCGGGTGCCGCCGAGGTCGCCCCCGCCGCCTCCGCCGGAGACGGCGACCACGATGGCGTCCCGGGCGAGGACGGTGCCGGCGCGCGGCCCGCCGTTCTGCCCGCCGCCGACCGCGTAGAGGGTGACGTGCTTGCCGACGGCGACGCCGCCGGAGGGGAACTGGCCGGGTTTGAGCGCGAGCCCGACGATGAGGCGGCCCATCGCCGGGGCGTCCGGGGAGCTGATCATGGAGTTGGTCAGCAGCGCGCCCTTGACCAGCGGGACCGCCGCGAGATGCCGGGCGACCTTGGCACGCTCCGACCAGCTGATGTACTGGATTCCGGTGTCGCCGACCTGGACCTCTTCGAGCGCGGCCGCCGGGATCTGCTGCCCGGCCGCGACCGGCTGCGCGATCCGGATCGCCGACACCCGCTCGCCGCTGGCCATCACGAGGTAGGCGCTCGCGAGGGCGCCGCCGAGGATGAGCAGCACCGCGAGCGCCGCCAGTGCCGGTTTGCGTTCGCGCGGGGAGGTGGGAAGCCGCTGCCCCCCGGAGGTGCCGAGCCCCGAGCGGCCGAGCCCCGGCGCGCCGCCGGACGAGCCCGCCGCACCGCCGGCGGCCGGACCCGCTCCGCCTCCGCCCGAGCCCGATCCGCCTCCGGCGAAGGTCGACTGGTTGGACTTCATCGCGCTGCCCACGCGCTCCTTCCCGCCCCTCCGCGGACCCGTTTCCCGGGATCCGCGCATCACCGAGCGATCCATGCTTGCGGGGGCGGCAAGGTCACGTCAATGGATTCGGTCGATACAAGCCGTCCATATCTGGGCATGGCTCGATGACCTGCGAATTCGTTGATCACCGGGTTGCTTACCATCAGTCACATCTGTCACTGACCACATCCTGGACGACTCCGGAGGCGCGCCGGAGGCCCCGCGGCGTCACGGTCGCGGCCCCCGCGGGGTCACGGCCGCAGGCCGACGAGACCCGCCAGCAGGGTCATGCCGTGGTCGAAATAGCCGGCCCGGTCGTCCTCCAGCACGGTGTTGAATTGCCCGAACAATTCAAAGCTGACCGTTCCGTACAAACCGGACCATGCCGTGAGGCAACGAATGATCACGTCGTCCGGGACGTCCATGAGGACCGCGGTGCGCACGCGGTCCAGGTCCGCGGCGATCGAGGGCGGAGGCGCCGGGGAGAATCCGGCCGGTTCGACGGCGCCGGCCGCGTGCGCCTCGGTGATGATCCGCGCGAGGACGACCGTGTCGCGCATGGCCGCGGGGACGGTGTCCTGCGGCGCCTTGTAGCCGGGGACGGGCGACCCGTACAGCAGGGCGTACTCGTGCGGGTGCTCCAGCGCCCACTCGCGGACGGCCCTGCAGACGGCGAGCCACCGTCCGGCGTAATCGTCGGCGCGCATGCCGGCGTCGGCGTTCTCGACCGCCTCGCCGACGGCGTTGTACCCGTCGATGATCAGCGCGGTGAGCAGGTCGTCGCGGCTCGGGAAGTACCGGTAGATCGCCGACGACACCATGCCCATCTCACGGGCGACCGCGCGCAGTGACAGTCCCCCGGCCCCCTCGGTGGCCAGCTGCCGCCTGGCGATCTCGGTGATCTCGCGGACCAGCTCCGCCCTGACGCGTTCCCGTGCCGTACGACCTGCGCTCATGGGGTCAGGCTAGCAGAGCGCCGCACCGATTCGAGAGCATTGCTCTTGACAACGCCGCTCTCAAAAGAGAGCATTGCTCTCGAAACAGAGCATCGAACCCGAGAGGGGCCCTCATGGCCGCCAGGAACCTCAAGACGCTGCGCGAGGAGTACGCGCTGCGCGGTCGAATCGACGAGAGCGCGCCCGTCACCAACTCGTCCGACATCGTCATCGACGCGCCGGTTCAGGAGGTCTGGGACGTCCTCGCCGACCTGCGCCGCTGGGAGACCTGGGCGCCCGGCTTCCGCATCCGCGCGCTGGACGCCGTGGAACCGGGCCGGGAGTTCCGCTGGGCACAGAACGGCACGCCGCTGCGGTCCCGCTTCGCCGTGGTCGACCCCGGCCGGGAGCTGAGCTGGACGGGCCGTTCCCTCGGCCTCTACCGGGCGGTCGACCGCATGGTCCTGACCCAGGAGGACGGGCGCACCCGGGTGACGCTCCAGGAATCGCTCGCCGGCCCGCTGGTCCGCCGGCTCTTCGGGGCGAGCAAGCTGCGCGCGGCCCACGAGACCCGCCTGAATGCCCTCAAGACCCACATCGAAACACCCCGCCACACGCGCTGAGCCGCGCCATGCCGCCCGTGTGAGACCGCGAAAAGGGGCGATGCCGCAGGTCGGCGAGAGAACTGGATCAACCGAACGAAACGGAAGACAGGAGAACGACATGGGCAGGCACGTGATCGTCGGAGCCGGGCAGGTCGGCGCCCACCTCGCCGAGCGGCTCGCCGGGGGCGGGCATGACGTCGTCGTCGTGACGCGGTCCGGGTCGGGGCCGGAGGGCGTCCGGCGGGTCGCCGCCGACGTCGCCGACCGGGCGCGGCTGACCGAGATCGCCAAGGGGGCCGACGCGCTCTACAACTGCGTCAACCCGCAGTACCACCGGTGGGCGCAGGACTGGCCGCCGATGGCCGCGTCCTTCCTCGGTGCGGCCGAGGAGACAGGCGCCGTCCTGGTCACGCTGAGCAACCTGTACGTGTACGGGCCGGTGGACGGGCCGATGACCGAAGACCTGCCGCTCGCGGCGACGGGAACCAAGGGACGGGTCCGGGCGAAGATGTGGCGGGACGCTATCGCCGCGCACCGGGCGGGCCGCGTGCGGGTCACCGAGCTGCGCGGCTCCGACTACTACGGCCCCCGGAGCACCGACCAGGCGTACATCGGCGAGACCCGGTTCGTGAAGCCGCTGCTGGCGGGCAAGCGCGTGCCGTACTTCAGCGACCCGTCGGTCCCGCACGCCTGGACGTACCTGCCGGACGTCGCGGAGGCCCTCGCCATCGCCGGGACGGACGAGCGGGCGTGGGGGCGGGCATGGCACGTCCCGACCGGCCCGGCCGTGTCCACGCTGGACGTCGCCGGACGGCTGTGCGAGGTCGCCGGCGCCCCGGCACCGCGCGTGTACGAGGTGCCGCGTCCCGTCTTCAACGCGCTCGGGCTCGTCTCGCCGATGATGAAGGAGCTGCGGGAGACCAGGTACCAGTTCGACAAGCCGTACATCCTGGACTCCTCGGCGTTCCAGTCCACGTTCGGGATGGCGCCGACGCCGATGGACGACGCCCTCAAGACCATCGTCGCCGCCCACCGGGAGTCGGAGAGGACGGGTAACTAAGCTGAGCGCGGTTGTCCCGAGGACGTCGGAGGGCTCTGATGCGGATCTCGTTCACGGCGCTGACCGGCGGAGGACCACGCGACGTCGTGCTGGACGCCGACTCCGAGGCCACCGTGGACGGGGTCGCGCAGTCGCTCGCCGCCCTGCTCGACGGCCGGGCGCCGTCGGCCGCGCCGCCGCCCGTCCCGACGCCCCGCTACTCCAAGGACGCCCTGCTCGGACGGGACGGGCTCGCCTCCGGCGGCGGCCGGAGCCCGCGATCGCGGCGGGCCCTGTGGATGGACGGGCGGATGCTCGACCCGCAGGCCCTCGCCGTCAAGGAACTGCGGGACGGCGCCGTCGTGGCGGTCGAGCAGCGCGGCGCCGCCGCCACCGTCCTCGCCGAGCCGACCGGCCTGGTCGAGGTCCGCGTCGTGGGCGGCCCGGCGGCCGGGTCGGTGCACCGCCTCGGCCTCGGGGCCTGCACGATCGGCTCCGGGCGCGACGTGGACGTGGTGCTGGACGACCCGTCCGTGCCGGCCCGTTCGCTGCGGCTCACGGTCGGGCGCGAGGCCGTCGAGGTCGAGGCGTCCGCGCAGACGATGGAGGGGAGGGCCGAGCTGGACGGGACGCCGCTGGCCGCCAAGACGACGTGGCCGGCGGGCGCGCTGCTGTCGGTGGGTTCCAGCGTGCTGGCGCTCGCGCCGAGCGCCGCCCCCGACACCCACCTCGAGCCGCTGCCCGAGGGCGGCCTCGCGTTCAACCGGCCGCCGCGGCCCGACCCGGCGCACCGCGACCGGCGGCTGGAGGTCCCGGAGCGTCCCGAACGCGACCCGCGTGATCGGCTCCGGCTGCTGGGGGCGCTGCTGTCGCACAAGAGGTCGCTGAAGGAGTACGACCGCAAGTCCGGCGAGTTCGACGGCGAGCTGCGGCGGCTGCTGCGCGAGGACGAGGCCGAGCGGCGCGCGTTCCACCCCGACCCCGCCGAGGTGCTGCTGACCGCGACCGGCCCGCGGCGGCGGCTGTGGGAACGCCGCCACGGCGACCCCGACGCCCTGCACCTGCGCATCGGCCTCGCCGACCTGCCCGCCCACATCGAGTTCACCGGCGACGCCCGCATCGCGGTGCCGCCCGCGCGCCGGGTCCCGGTGGCGCTGCCGCTCGCGGAACTGGGCGTCATCGGGCTGGCCGGGCCGCGTCCCGCGTCCCGCGCGCTGGCCCGCTGGCTGGTCGGGCAGGCCGCCGCCCTGCACGGCCCCCGCGACCTGTCCATCGTCGTCCTGTCCGCCGACCAGGGGGCCGGGGACGAGTGGAACTGGGTGCGGTGGCTGCCGCACTGCGCGCCGCGCGAGGGCGAGGACTGCGTCGCCCTTGTCGGCACCGACGCGGAGTCCGCCGCGCACCGCGTCACCGAACTGGCGATCCGGGTGACGGAACGGCGCCGTGCCGCCCAAGCGGAGTCGTCCTTCTCCGGGCAGGGCGGGAAGGCCGCCGATGCCGTCCCGTACAACGTCCTGATCGTCCTGGACGGCGCGCGCGCGTTGCGCCGCATACCCGGGATGCCGATGCTGCTGTCGCGCGGCGCCGAATACGGGCTGTACGCCATCTGCGTCGACGACGAGGAACCTCTGCTTCCCGAAGAGTGCCAGGCCGTGGCCGCGTGGGATCCGCAGTACCCGTCGATGGTCCGGCTCCAGGGCCAAGGGCTGGATGTGATCGGGCGCGTACTCGCCGACCAGGTCTCGGCGACCTGGACGGACCGGGTGGCGCGCGCGCTGGCCCCCGTCCGGGACGTGTCACGCGAGGGCGCCGAAGACTCCATCCCGCCCGAGGTGCGGCTCCTGGACGTCCTCGACATGCCCGACCCCACCGCCGAGCACATCCTCCAGATGTGGACGCGCACAGGCGGCCGGACCACACGCGTCCCCATCGGCGTCGGCCCGGGCGGACACGGCCCCGGAGACCCCTACGAGATCGACCTCCGCACGGACGGGCCGCACGCCCTCATCGCGGGAACGACGGGCGCGGGCAAGTCGGAGCTCCTGCGGACGCTCATCGCGTCCCTGGCCGTCGCGAACCGTCCCGACGAGATGACGTTCGTTCTCATCGACTGCGAGGGCGGCGCCGCGTTCGACGACTGCGCCCGCCTCCCCCACACCGTGAGCGTGGTCACCGACCTGGACGGCCACGCGGCGGAACGCGCCCTGGAGTCCCTCGCCGCCGAACTCCGCCGCCGCGAGGAGGTCCTCCTCGACGCGGACGCCAAGGACGTCGACGACTACGACGACCTGCGCGTCACCGACCCGGACCTGCCCGCGATGGCGCGGCTCGTCCTCGTCGTCGACGAGTTCGCCGCCATGGTCACCGACCTGCCCGACTTCGTCACCGGCCTGCTCGGCATCGGACGCCGCGGCCGCTCCCTCGGCGTCCACCTCGTCCTCGCCACGCGGCGTCCCGCCGAGGCCGTCACCGCCGGCATCCGCGCCGACACCGGCCTGCGGATCGCGCTCCGCGTCACCGGCCCCGACGAGTCGGCCGGCGTCCTCGACTCTCCCGAGGCCGCGCAGATCTCCAAGGCCACCCCTGGACGCTGCTACGTCCGCTCCGGCGTGTCATCGCCGCAGCCCGTCCAGTCCGCCCGGATCGGGGGGAGACGCCCCGGGGCCGGCGCCGGCGGCCGCGGCCCCACCGTCCTGCCGCTCCCCTGGCAGGGCCTCGGCCACCCGCTGCCCGCGCCCCGCGGAGCCGGCGGCACCACCGCGGGCGACCCGGATCTCGCCACCGACCTCGGCGTCCTCGTCCAGGCGATCGACGAGGCGGCCCGCCGCGCCGGCATCGCCCGGCTGCCGTCACCGTGGCTGAGCCCGCTGCCCGAACGGATCACGCTGACGCCCGGCACCGCCGCCGGCGGCTCCGTCGTCGACGTCCCCCCGATCGCGTTCGGCGTCACCGACCTGCCCGCCGTCCAGTCCCGCGAGCGGCTCACCCTCGACCTCGCCTCCGGAGGCAACCTGTACCTCGCCGGGTCCGCGCAGTCGGGCCGCTCCACCGCACTGCGCACCATCGCCGGGTCCCTCGCCGGCGCCTGCTCCCCCTACGACGCGCACCTGTACGCCATCGACTGCGGCGCGAACGCCCTGCTGCCCCTCGTCTCCCTCCCGCACTGCGGCGCCGTCGTCAGCCGCGACCAGCTCGGCCGCTGCGAACGGCTCGTCACCGCCCTCGCCGCCGAGGCCGCCCGCCGCCGGCAGCTCCTCGCCGAGGCGGGCTTCGCGTCCCTCGCCGAGCAGCGCGCCTCCGTCGCCGCCACCGACCGCCTTCCCTGGATGGTGCTGCTCCTCGACCGCTGGGAGGGCTTCCTCGGCGCGTTCGAGCACTACGACCACGGCCGCCTCGTCGACCAGGTCATCCGGCTCCTCCGCGACGGCGCCGCCGTCGGCCTGCGCGCCGTCTTCACCGGCGACCGCTCCGGCCTCGGCGGCCAGATCGCCACCGTCTTCGACCGCCGCCTCATCCTCCGCATGGCCGACCCGAACGACTACGGCTACGGCGGCCTCCACGACAAGCAGGTCCCCGCCGCGATGCCGCCCGGCCGTGCCCTGGAATCCGTCGTCCCCGGCGCGCCCCCGCGCGAATCACAGATCGGCCTCCTCGGGGACGACCCGTCCGGCACCGCGCAGATCGCCGTCCTCCAGGAGATCGCCCGCACCTGCATGTCCCGCTACGGCCGCCTGCCGCGACGCCAGCGTCCCCTGCACGTGGACGAGCTACCGGTCCGCGTCACCTACCGCGAGGCGATGTCGCTCGACCCCGAGTTCCTCGCCCCGTCCGCGCTCTGGGCCCTCGTCGGCGTGGGCGGCGACACCCTGGCCCCGGTCGGCGTCGACCTCCTGAACGAGGGTCCCGGCTTCGCCGTCGCCGGCCCGCCCCGCTCCGGGCGCTCCACGACGCTGCGCACGATCGTCCACTCGCTCCTCGACCCCGCCGTCGGCGGCGGCCTCGTTCCCGTCGTGCTCGTCACGCCCCGGCGCTCCCCGCTCCGGCTCCTGTCCGCCCACCCGGGCGTCCTCGGCGTCCTCACCTCCGACTCGGGCGCCGGCGACCTCACCGATGCCATCGGCGACGAGCACCGCTACGCCGTCGTCGTCGACGACGCCGAACTCTTCGGCGGAACCGACCTGGACGACGCCCTCCGCGACGTGCTCCGCACCGCACGCGACGGCGAGCACGCCGTCGTCATCGGCGGCACCACCGGCGACATCGGACGGGGCCACCGCGGCTTCCTCTCCGACGTCCGCCGCTCCCGCTCCGGGGTCCTGCTGTCCGTCGACTCCCCCGACGACGGCGACCTGTTCGGCCTCCGCCTCCCCCGCAACGCCCCTTTGGGCGGCCCCACCGGCCGCGGCCTCTTCGTCGCCGCCGGTGCGGCCACCCAGATCCAGGTGGCCCTCCCGCCCCAGCCGAACGCGGGCTGACCGGCCCTCGGCGAACATCGGGGGGAGGCCATGCGGGTGGTGGATGCGGGTCCCGGCCTCGGGGGGATGGGCCGGGACCCGCGGCTCGTGGCGGGCGTCAGTGAATGGCGTCCTGAAGAATGGAGCCTTTCTTCAACTGCGGGCGGAAACGGCTTACCACCGGCGTCAGCCTACGCCTCATCCATCACGTTGATCCAGGCCCACCACGTGGAACCCCCGCTGAAACGGCTCTGTCCGCGGCATTCCAGCGTGTCCGAATGTGGCCAGACCATCTACTCCACATGCCTTGTGACCGGCGCAATTACTCCCCGTCAAAGCATTTTCAGAGCCTGGCCGCGCAATTCGGCGGAACGCGTCAGCGGGCGGGCGAGACCGGGTCGTTCACCGGGTGCGCGTCCGGGTCGAGGACGCGCTCGGCGATCAGGGTGATCTGCTCGCCCCGGGTCCGGAACACGAACCGGCGCCGCACCGACTGGGTGACCTTGCCGCTGCCGTACCGGACGACGGTGTGCTCGACCGCCTCCAGCGTGATGCGGTCCCCCTTCCGGACGGCGCGTCCTTCGTCGAGGCTCGTGCGGGCACCGGTGTAGGCGGGGCCGCCCTCGACGGGGGCGCGGTTGCGGTTCTCCAGTTCGCGGACGGCCCGTTCCTGGGAGCGCGCGAGCCGCGGGGAGATCCGGACGCCGTACACCTCGCGGGGCACGGCCGCGCCGTCACGAGGGTGCTTCTGGACGAGGGCCTGCGAGCGGTGCCGCAGCAGCGTGCTCGCGGCGATCGTGAGCTGCCGGGTGACGTCGGCGTCCACGACGGGGCTCTCCCGCCGGACGGTGGACGAGGGAGCCAGCAGGCAGGCGGCCAGGGCGACCGTCAGGCCGACCCGGGGCCACGGGCGAACCATCGGCCTCTCCCGCTGATAGGAGCCGAGCAGATCCGAGCCGAAGATTACACCCGCCGGCCGGCGGGCCGGTGCGGAACGGTCACCGGTGAGCACGTCCCCGGTCCCGTGCCCGGCGTGCGGCCGCAGACCGCCTGGCACGGGCGTTGCCGCGCAATAAGGAGGGGCTTACGAAAACCTGGAACGGCGGTTATCTAGACTGCGTGCGAGGTTGAGGGAGGAGACCCACGTGCGCAAGGTCCTGATCGCCAACCGCGGTGAGATCGCGGTTCGTATAGCCCGTGCCTGTCGCGATGCGGGGCTGGCCAGTGTGGCGGTGTACGCCGAGCCCGATCTGGAGGCGCTGCACGTTCGGGTCGCCGACGAGGCGTTCGCCCTGGGTGGGCGGACCGCGGCCGAGAGCTACCTGAACATCGAGAGGCTTTTGAAGATCGCCGCCGACGCCGGCGCGGACGCCGTCCACCCCGGCTACGGCTTCCTGGCGGAGAACGCCGATTTCGCGACGGCCGTGCAGAACGCGGGGCTCACGTGGATCGGCCCGCCGCCCGAGGCGATCATCGCGCTGGGCGACAAGGTGCAGGCCAGGCATATCGCCCAGAAGGTCGGTGCGCCGCTGGTCGCCGGCACCAAGGACCCGGTCTCCGGGGCGGACGAGGTCGTCGCGTTCGCGGAGGAGCACGGCCTGCCGATCGCGATCAAGGCGGCGTACGGCGGCGGCGGGCGCGGCCTGAAGGTGGCACGGACGCTCGAAGAGGTCCCCGAGCTGTACGAGTCCGCCGTCCGGGAGGCCGTGGGAGCGTTCGGGCGCGGCGAATGCTTCGTCGAGCGGTACCTGGACAAGCCGCGGCACGTCGAGACGCAGTGCCTGGCCGACAAGCACGGCAACGTCGTCGTCGTGTCCACCCGCGACTGCTCGCTGCAGCGGCGGCACCAGAAGCTCGTCGAGGAGGCCCCGGCGCCGTACCTGTCGGACGAGCAGGTCGAGCTGCTGTACACCTCGTCCAAGGCCATCTTGAAGGAGGCCGGGTACGTCGGCGCGGGGACGTGCGAGTTCCTCGTCGGCCATGACGGGACGATCTCGTTCCTCGAGGTGAACACGCGCCTCCAGGTGGAGCACCCCGTCACCGAGGAGGTCACAGGGGTCGACCTCGTCCGGGAGATGTTCCGCGTCGCCGACGGCGAGGAGCTCGGGTACGGCGACCCGGAGCGGCGCGGCCACTCCATCGAGTTCCGGCTGAACGCCGAGGACGCCGGGCGCGGGTTCCTGCCCGCCGTCGGCACGCTGACCCGGTGGGAGCCGCCGACCGGGCCCGGGGTCCGGCTGGACACCGGCTACGGCGCCGGGCAGACCGTCCCGCAGGCGTTCGACTCCCTGATCGCGAAGCTGATCGTGACGGGGGCGACGCGCCGGCAGGCGGTCGAGCGGGCCCGCCGCGCACTGGCCGAGTTCGAAATCGACGGGATGCCGACGGTGCTGCCGTTCCACCGGGCGGTGCTGGACGACCCGGCGTTCGTCCCGGAGGGCGACGCGACGCCGTTCTCCGTCCACACCCGGTGGATCGAGACCGAGTTCGACAACCGGATCACGCCCTACGAGACGTCCGTCGCCGGGGACGAGGACGAGGGCGAGCGGGAGCGCGTCACCGTCGAGGTCGGCGGCCGGCGGATCGAGGTCGTCCTGCCCGCGGGTCTGGGCGCGTCCGCCGCCCAGGGAGGCGCCGCCCAGCCCGCCAGGAAGCGCGCGGGCAAGAAGGGCGGCGGCGCGCAGGCGTCCGGCGACTCGCTGGTCAGCCCCATGCAGGGCACAATCGTCAAGATCGTCGTCGAGGACGGCGCGACGGTGGAGGCCGGCGACACCATCGTGGTCCTGGAGGCGATGAAGATGGAGCAGCCGCTCACCGCCCACAAGGCCGGGACGCTCACCGGACTGGCCGCCGAGGTCGGCCAGACCGTCTCCGCGGGCGCCGTCATCTGCGAGATCAAGGACAGCTGAGCCCGCCTGCGAGGCCGGCGGGGCCACCCGGCCCGGTTTTGGGCAGGGTGGTTTCCGGTCTGGGGGGCGGCCACCATTGAACTCGGCCGCAAATAGGTCCTGCGGAGGAAGCGATCCCGGCTTCCACGTGGGCAGACTGGAGGCATGAGCACCGAGATCCGGGCCAACCAGGCGGCACGCCGGGGCGCCGTCTCGGCGATCATCGCCGCCGCGATCGCCGTTCCGGCGTTCGCCTTCACCGCCCCCGCACAGGCCGCCACGGAACAGCCCGCAACCACACGAGCAGTCGCAGCACAGACGGCCACCACGCGGATGGCCACCACGCAGACGACCGCGGCGCAGTCGACCACGGCGCAGACGACCGCGGCGCAGACGACCGCGGCGCAGACCCTCGCCGCGCCGCCGGCCGCGCCCGCCGACACCGTCGGGCAGATCGCCAAGGGCCTCATCGACTCGCGGCTCCACGTGACGAGCGAGGCCGGTAACGCGCTGTCCCCGGCCGCCCAGAGCGAGGTCCGGTCCGCCCTGGCCGGCGCCGGCGACGCCGACATCCGCGCCGTGGTCGTCGGCAACGACATCACCAGGGACCAGGTCAGGCAGCTGCTTCCGGCCGTCGCGCAGCGCGTCGGCGAGGGCGAGACCTATGTCGCGATCACCGCCGACGGCGCCCGGATGGGCGCGATCTCCCAGAAGCTCGACCAGGCCGAGATCAACCAGCTGGTCACGCGCACCAACGGCATGCCGCTGGAGGACCGGCTGACCCGGTTCGGCGAGCTCGCCGAGAACAAGGTCGACGAGAAGGCCCGGTCGAGCGCGATCGGCGGGTTCGTGACCCTCGGCGTGCTCATCATGGTGGCCGCGCTGGTGGCGGCCGCGTTCCTCGTCTCCCGCAAGCGGCAGCGCACCCGGGCGGCGCAGGAGATGGCCGACCTCAAGAGCGGCGTGGAGGAGGACGTGACGCTCCTCGGCGAGGACATCGCCCGGCTGGACCTCAACGTCATGGACAAGGACCTCGACCCCGACATCCGCGCCGACTACGAACGCGCGATGAACTCCTACGACAGCGCCAAGACGGCGACCGAACGCGCCGTTCAGCCGCAGGACATGCAGGAGGTCACGACCTCGCTGGAGGACGGCCGCTACTACATGACAGCGACGCGAGCCCGGCTCTCCGGTGACCCCGTCCCCGAACGGCGTGCGCCGTGCTTCTTCAACCCGCAGCACGGGCCGTCCGTGAAGGACGTCACGTGGGCGCCGCCCGGCGGTGTCGCGCGTTCCGTCCCGGCGTGCGAGGCCGACGCCGACGCCGTCCTGCACGGGACGGACCCGGACGTCCGGATGGTGCCGTACGGCGGCGTCCGGCGCCCGTACTGGGACGCGGGCCCCGCGTACGGCCCCTACGCCGGCGGCTACTACCGCGGCTACGGTGGGATGGACCTGCTCAGCGGCATGATGATCGGCACCATGCTCGGCTCGATGATGGGCGGCGGGTTCGGCTACGGCGGCTACGGCGGCGAGGGCATGGGCGCGGAAGGCGGCGACATCGGCGGAGGCTGGGACTTCGGCGGAGGCGACTTCGGCGGGTTCGGCGGAGGCGGCGACTTCGGCGGGTTCTGAGCGGCGCGGACCGGGACCGTCGCGTCGGTGATGGAAACGAGGTTCGCGGCCACTCCCCAGGGCCGGACCGCCTCGTTGACGCGCCGGACCAGATCGGCGTCGTCCCCGTCGGCCATCAGGGACGGCAGGTCCGCCAGGTCCCGGTCCGCTATCACATCGCGCAGCGCGACCGCGGTGGTCGCCTGCGCGGCCGAGGACGGCGTATCCGCTGCGGACGCGTACCTGACGGGGTCGTCGGCCCCCATCATCGCGAGCGCCTTGACGCGGACGGGAACGCCGTCCCTGGTGGTGGCCTTGACCCAGATGTCGTGCGGCCGCATCCCCATGGGGACGCGCACGCCGGTGTCGGCGAGCGGGAGCAGGAACCGCAGCCCCGGCCCGCGGACGCCGCGCGTCCTCCCGAACCGCCGGACGACGAGCCGTTCGGACGCCCCGACCCGCCGGAACCCGGAGGCGATCACCATGGCCACCAGGAGCCCGGCGACGATCACGAACGCCGAGCGGGCGCTCAGGGGGCCGTCCTGTGCGACCAGGTTTCCCGCCTGCTGCCCCACCTCGGCCTCCCTTGGGTCGTCGCCGGTGTCCTCACCCTCCACCATGGGCGGAGGAACACCTCATCACCATCGGGGCGAGTGCTCATTTCGCGGGCGCGCACCATGCAGACGGAACACGTCCCGGGCCGGTGGCCGCCCTGCTCGGAGCCGCACTGAATGGACAACGACGGGCTTTGTGGGGTGACCTGGTTCCATGAGCGCGAGTGAGACCGGACCGGCGGCCGGCACCGACCCCGGGAGCCGTGACGCCGGGCCGGACGCCGGGCGGCCGCGGCGCCTGCCCAGGACGCCCGTGCCGGGCCTGTTCTGGCGCATCCTCGGAACCAACGGGCTCATCTTCGTGATCGGCACCGCCATCCTGGCCTTCGCGCCCGTCACGGTGTCCTCGCCGGTCCTGCTGAGCGAACTCGTCGTCCTGGCGATCGGCATCGCGCTGATGGTGGCGGCGAACGCGCTGCTGCTGCGGGCGAGCCTGGCACCGCTGGACGGGCTCACGACCCTGATGGCGCGCCTGGATTCGCTGCGCTCCGGCGACCGGCTCGCGACGACCCCGAACCGCGACCTGTTCCGGCTGGTCGACCACTTCAACGCGATGCTCGACCGGCTGGAGGCCGACCGCAGCATCAGCACGGCCGTGGTCCTGGACGCGCAGGAGGCCGAGCGGCGCCGCATCGCCCAGGAACTCCACGACGAGATCGGGCAGAGCCTCACCGTGGTTCTGCTGGAGTTGAAGTCGGTGGTGAACCGGGCGCCCGGCGAAGTGGCGGAGGACCTGCGGGGTGTCCAGGAACTGGTCCGGTCGAGCCTGGACGAGGTGGGCCGGGTGGCCCGCCGGCTGCGTCCCGGCACACTGGACGATCTCGGCCTGACCAGCGCGCTCAGCTCCCTCGCCGGGGACTTCTCCGGGACGGGCGGGCCGCGGGTGACGCGCCGCGTCCAGACCGGCCTGGACGACCTCGGGCCCGACGTCGAGCTGGTGATCTACCGGATCGCGCAGGAGGGCCTGACCAACGTGTGGCGGCACTCCGGCGCGAGCAACGCGGAGCTGTCGCTGGCACGCGACGACGGCGGCCGGGTGATCCTGCGGGTCGTGGACGACGGCTCGGGGCCGCCCGTCGAGCTCGGTTCCGGCATCCACGGGATGCAGGAACGCGCGATGCTCATCGGGGCGCAGCTGGACATCGGCCCGGCCGACGGCGGCGGCACCGAGGTCAAGCTCGTCATACCGCCGCCGGGTGCGCGGCGCGGCCAGTACCCCGTCAGAACCTGAGCGCGGCCCCCGACAGGTGGGGCGGCGGGCGGGGCGAGCGGCGGGCGGGGGTCAGGGCTCGACGAGGCCGACGCGGATGGCGTACTTGGTCAGCTCCAGCCGGTCGCGCATGCCGAGCTTGCCGAGGATGTTCGCGCGGTGCCGGTCGACGGTCTTGATGCTGATCGTCAGCATCTCGGCGATCTGCTTGGACGAGTACCCCTCCGCGACCAGCTTGATGATCTCTTCCTCGCGTGGGGTGAGAAGGCTTTCGGGGCCGTCGCCGTCCCGGTCCCGGGCGAGGTACTCGCGGATCAGGGTGTTGACGGCGCCGGGGTACAGGAACGGCTCGCCCCGCATCGCGGCGCGGCAGGCGTGCAGCAGGTCGCGGTCCGCGACGGATTTCAGCACGTAGCCGGACGCGCCGGCCTTGAGCGCCTCGAACAGGTACTGCTCGTTGTCGTACATCGACAGGATCAGCGTCCGCACGGAGGGGAACCGCCGGGAGATTTCCCGGACGGCCTGGAGCCCCGTCATGCGCGGCATCGCGATGTCGAGGATCGCGAGGTCGACCTCGGTGCCGGCGCACGCCTCGATGGCCTCGGCGCCGTCGGCGGCCTCGGCGACGACGGTCAGGTCCGGTTCGGCGTCCAGGATCAGCCGGAGCCCGCGGCGCACCAGTGCATGATCATCGGCCAGCAGTATCCGGGTGCGGGTCTCCCGAGCGTGCACCGATCACCTCCGGTCTCGCCTCCATGGTAGGCAGATCCCAGCTCAGCCCGGACTGGGCGAACCACAAATACATGATTCCTCCTGGCCCATATGGGTGCCGGCCCCGATGCCGATGCGGTCCGCCGCCGCAAAGACTGGACGGTGTACGCAGAAAGGGGCGGACGCATGGCACAGCGATCGGGCACCGGACACGGTGCCCTGCCCAAGGCGCCGCGGAGGCCGTCCTGCGACAGGACCGCCCCCGGCGTTAGGAGGAGGAACCTATCAGCCCTGGGAACCAGGCTCTCCGGAAGCCGAAAGGAAACCATGCAAGCGCGGGACATCGCCGTACAGGTGCCGACCGTGACACTCGGCGACTCGATCGCCCACGCGATTCAGGTCATGGCGCTCGGCCGCCTGCCCGGACTGATCGTCGTGGACGAGGAGCAGCGCCCCCGGGTCGTCCTGCCCGGGACGCAGGTGCTGAAGCTGGCGGTGCCCGCCGCCTATCAGGAGGACCAGGCACTGAGCCGCACCGTGGACGAGGCGCACGCGGACGTGTTCTGGCACGAGATAAGCGACATGAGGGTCGGGGACTGCCTTGGAGCGCCCACGGCCCGCCCGGTCAGCGTCAAACCGTCCGCCACGTTGCTGGAGATCGCCACGCTCATGGCGCGGCACCGGAGCCCGCTGGTCGCGGTGGTCGACGAGGCAGGGCTGCTCGCCGGCGCGGTCATTCTGGACCGGCTGCTGTCGGCACTGGCGCTGACCAGGCCCGACGACTGAGGGACGCGCCGGCAAGAGGTACGCGCCCAAAAATCGCGCGCCCGCCGGGCGCACACTCCGACGGCACACCGTTCATCCGCATCCCGCTTGACGGCACCTCGCTCGACGGCGCACAAGGATGGGACGCGCCATGAGCGCCGTTGCCGCGCTCGCCATCTTCGTCGTGGCGTTCTTCTTCATCGCGACGGAGAAGATCGACAAGGTCAAGGTCGTCCTTGTCGCGGCCGGTCTGATGACGGTGCTCGGGCTGACCTCGGGCGCCGACGTCTTCTTCTCCGAGCACGCGGGAATCGACTGGAACGTCATCTTCCTGCTGCTCGGCATGATGATCGTCGTCGGCGTCATCAAGGGCACCGGGCTGTTCGAGTACCTGGCGATCTGGGCGGCCAAGCGCTCGAAGGGGAGACCGTACCGGCTGCTGGTGATGCTGATGGCCATCACCGCCGTGGCCTCGCCGTTCCTGGACAACGTCACCACGATCATGCTGGTGGCGCCGGTGACGGTGGTGGTCTGCAACCGGCTGCGCATCCCCGCCCAGCCGTACCTGATCGCGGAGGTGCTGGCGTCCAACATCGGCGGCGCCGCCACCCTGATCGGGGATCCCCCGAACATCATCATCGGCAGCCGCGCGGGGCTGACGTTCAACGACTTCCTCGTGCACATGACGCCGATCGTGGTGATCATCTTCATCACGTTCGTGGTGATGTCGCGGTGGATCTTCCGCAAGTCGTTCACGTTCGACGAGCGGTACGTGGCCGAGGTGATGGCGCTGGACGAGCGCAAGGCGATCACCGACCACAAGCTGCTCGTGCGATGCCTCATCGTGCTGGGGCTGATCATCGTCGGGTTCTCGCTGCACTCGGTGCTGCACGTGGAGCCGTCGATCGTGGCCCTCATCGGCGCGGGCGTCATGCTGCTGGTCACGAAGGTCGAAGTCTCGGACGTCCTCAAAGAGGTCGAATGGGGCGTCCTGGTGTTCTTCATGGGCCTGTTCGTGATGGTGGCGGCCCTCGGGCACACCGGCGTCATCGAGAACATCGGCACCTGGGCAGCGGACACGATCGGCGACAACTACTTCGCCGCCGCCACCGCGCTGGTGTTCGGATCCGCCGTACTGGGCGCGTTCTTCGACAACATCCCCTACACGGCGACGATGGCGCCGATCGTGGAGGGGATGGCCGCCGGGGCCGACCCGCAGACCGCCGACGCGCTGTGGTGGTCGTTCGCGCTCGGCGCCGACTTCGGCGGGAACGGGACGGCCGTCGCCGCGAGCGCCAACGTCGTCGCGATCGGCATCGCCGCCAGGACCGGTCACCCGATCAGTTTCTGGCAGTTCACCCGCTACGGGGTGGGCGTCACGGTCGTCAGCACCGTGATGGCGTGGGCGTACGTGGCCCTGCGCTACTTCTGAGCGGCACGCCGCACTTCCAGCGGTCCCGTCGCTCGACCGAGTGGCCGGGCACGTCTCTCAGTAGGCGTGCTCGGCCATCAGGCGGCGGGACGCCTCGGTGATGCTGCCCGACAGCGACGGGTAGACCGCGAACGTCTGGGCCACCTGGTTGACGGTCAGGTGTTGCTGGACGGCGATCGACACGCCCAGGATCAACTCGCTCGCCCGCGGCGCCACGATGACGCCGCCGAGGACGATCCCGGTGGACGGGCGGCAGAACAGCTTCACGAAACCGTCCTCGAAGCCCTGCATCTTGGCCCGTGCGTTGGTGAACAGCGGCAGCATGACCGTCCGGGCGTTGACGTCCCCGGAGTCGACCATGTGCTGCGTCACGCCGACCGACGCGACCTCGGGGTCGGTGAAGATGTTGGACGCGACCCAGCCGAGCTTCAGCGGCTGCACGGCCTCGCCCAGCGCGTGCCACATGGCGATGCGTCCCTGCATGCCGGCGACCGACGCGAGCATCAGGACGCCGGTGCAGTCACCGGAGGCGTAGATGTGCGGGACGGACGTCCGCGACACCTTGTCGACCTCCACGAAGCCGCGCGCGTCGCATTGGACGCCGACCTCCTCAAGGCCGATGCCCGTGGTGTTCGGCACCATCCCGACGGTCATGAGGCAGTGCGTGCCCTCGACCTTCGTCCCGTCCTCCAGCGTGACGATCACGCCATTGCCGGATCGCTCCACGCCCGCCGCCCTGGACCGCGACATGACGTTCATCCCGCGCCGCAGGAACACCTCCTGCAGGACGGACGCGGCGTCGGCGTCCTCGGTCGGCAGGATCCGGTCGCGCGACGACACCAGCGTGACCTTCGATCCCAGCGACAGGTAGGCCCCGGCCAGTTCGGCGCCCGTCACACCGGACCCGACGACGATCAGGTCCTCGGGCAGTTCCGGCAGGTCGTAGAGCTGGCGCCAGTTCAGGATGCGTTCGCCGTCCGGTTCGGCCCCGGGCAGCACGCGCGGCGTCGCGCCGGTCGCGATGAGCACGATGTCGGCCCGGATGCGCCGGTCGCCGACGGCGACGACATGCGGCTCGACCAGCCGCGCCTCACCACGGACGATCTTGACTTCCTCGTAGGCGAGCCGTTCCGCCACGTCGAACGACTGGGCCCGCGCGAGGTCCTTCACGCGGGTGTTGACGGTGGCGAGGTCGGCCTCCAGGGCCCCGACGATCCCGTCCGGGCCGCCGTTGAAGCGCAGGCCGAGGCCCGCCGACTCGGACATGACCGAGATCCGGGTCGAGGTGGCGATGAGCGTCTTGGAGGGCACGCAGTCGGTGAGCACGCAGGCGCCGCCGGGTCCGTCGCGTTCGACGACGGTCACGTCGGCGCCGAGCTGCGCCGCGACGAGCGCGGCCTCGTAACCGCCCGGGCCTCCTCCAATGATCACGATGCGGGTCACATCTTCCATTCTTTCCTACTCCCGGCAGTGAAAAGTCCCGCAGCGGACCGGTTTCCGCCGCACATCCGCGGGACGGCCGGTGGCGGCGCCTCATTTCGGTGCCGGCCGCCGAATACCCGGATACGCGCGGCCCGCAATCCGCGCTTCACCCCGGTCGCGGCGCGCGCGTGAGTTAGCCTTGGCCAACGTGGCACTGTACGCGGCGTACGCCTCCAACATGGATCCCGAGCAGATGGCGAGCCGGGCTCCGCATTCCCCCATGCGCGGCACCGGCTGGCTGGCCGGGTGGCGGCTGACCTTCGGGGGGCAGGACAAGCACTGGGACGGGGCCCTCGCGACGGTCGTCGAGGACGGTTCCGAGCAGGTCTTCGTCGTCATGTACGACGTGCCCGCCTGGGACGAGAAGGAGCTCGACGCCTGGGAGGGCGCCGCGCTCGGCGTCTACCGCAAGACCAGGGTCCGGGTGGAGACCCTCGACGGCGACGTGCTGTGCTGGCTGTACGTCCTGGACGACTACGAGGGCGGGCTCCCGTCCGCGCGCTATCTCGGCATCCTCGCGGACGCGGCGGAGAAGGCCGGCGCACCCGACGACTACGTCAAGGACCTGCGCACCCGTCCCTGCAAGTCGCTGGGGGACTGACCTCCGGGCGGCACGGCGGGGGCGCGGCGATCACGCCTGTAGTGTCGGCGATGTGAGCAACGACGCTTTTGCACTGGCGAGGAGCGCCGCGGACGAACTGCGCGCCCGCACGTCCATCGACTCCTTCGACGTCGCCCTCGTGATGGGTTCCGGCTGGGTCCCCGCCGCCGACGCGCTCGGCGAGCCCGCCGCGGAGCTGCCGGTGACGGACCTGCCGGGGTTCGCGCCGCCCGCCGTCGAGGGCCACGCGGGACGCATCCGCGTCGTGGAGGTCGGCGAGCACCGCGCCCTGGTGTTCCTCGGCCGGACGCACCTGTACGAGGGACGCGGCGTCGACGCGGTGGTGCACCCCGTCCGGACGGCGCTCGCCGCCGGGGTGAGGACGATGGTGCTGACCAACGCGGCGGGCGGGCTGCGGCCCGAGCACCAGCGGATCGGCGACCCGGTGCTGATCACCGACCATCTGAACCTGTCGGGCGCGAACCCGCTGACCGGCGCGACGTTCCTCGATCTGACGGAGGCGTACTCGGCGCGGCTGCGGGCCCTCGCGAAGGAGGCCGACCCGTCGCTGTCGGAGGGCGTGTACGCGGCGTTCCGCGGCCCGACGTACGAGACGCCCGCCGAGATCCGGATGCTGCGCACGCTGGGCGCCGACATGATCGGGATGTCGACCGTCCTGGAGACGATCGCGGCACGGCAGGGCGGCGCGGACGTCCTCGGGATCTCGCTGGTCACCAACATCGCGGCCGGGCTGTCGGACGAGCCGCTCGACCACGAGGAGGTCCTCGCCGCGGGACGCGCGTCCGCCGGCCGCATGGGCACCCTGCTCGGCACCGTCCTGACCAAGCTTTGAACTCGTGGGCCGTGGAGAAGACCAAGGTATGAGCGATCTTCGCGCGCAGGCGGAGGAGTGGCTGGCGCAGGACCCCGACCCGGGCACCCGCGCCGAACTCCGGACGCTCCTGGACGAGGGCGGCGACCAGGCCCTCGCCGACCGGTTCGGCGCGCGGCTGGAGTTCGGGACGGCGGGGCTGCGGGGCGAGCTGGGCGCCGGGCCGAACCGGATGAACCGGGTGACGGTGATGCGCGCCGCCGCCGGGCTCGCCGCCCGCCTCCCCCGCGGCGGCCGGGTGATCATCGGATTCGACGCGCGGCACGGCTCGCGGCGGTTCGCCGACGACACGGCGGCCGTGCTCAGCGGCGCGGGCCTGCGGCCGGAGGTGTTCGCCGACCCGGTGCCGACGCCCGTCCTGGCCCACTTCACCCGGACGTTCGATGACATCGTGGCGGGCGTCATGGTGACGGCCAGCCACAACCCGCCGCGCGACAACGGCTACAAGGTGTACTGGGCCGACGGGGCACAGATCGTCCCGCCGCTGGACGCGGAGATCTCCGCCGCGATCGACGCCGTCGGCCGCGTGGACGAACTGCCGCTCGGCGAGCGGTGGCCCGTCCACGAGGACGCCGGCCTCTACCTGGACGCGGTGTCGTCGCTGCGGCTCGGCGACGACCGCGACATCTCCGTCGTGTACACGCCGATGCACGGGGTGGGACGGGACATCCTGCTCCAGGCGTTCGACAGGGCCGGATTCCCCGCCCCGGTCGTCGTTCCGGAGCAGGCCGCACCCGACCCGGACTTCCCGACCGTCGCGTTCCCGAACCCGGAGGAGCCGGGCGCGCTCGACCTGGCGCTGCGGCTGGCGGACGCCCGCGGCGCCGACCTCGTGATCGCCAACGACCCCGACGCGGACCGCTGCGCGGTCGCCGTCCCGGTCCCGGACGGCGGCGGCTGGCGGACGCTGACCGGGGACGAACTCGGGGCACTGCTCGCCGAGCACGTCCTGCGGCACACCACCGGTGACGACCGCCTGGTCGTCACCACGATCGTGTCGTCGTCGCTGCTGCGCTCCATCGCGGCGGCGCACGGGGTCCGGTTCGCCGAGTCCCTCACCGGCTTCAAATGGATCATGAAGGCGGGCGGCGCGGGCCACCGGCTCGTGTTCGGCTATGAGGAGGCGATCGGCTACAGCGTCGGCGACGACCGCGGTGTGCTCGTCAACGACAAGGACGGCATCGCCGCCGCGCTCGCCGTCGCCGCGCTCGCCGCCGGCGCCCGCCGCGACGGCCGCACGCTGCTCGACCTCCTGGACGACCAGGCCCGCGAACACGGCCTGCACGCCACGTCCCAGCTGTCCATCAGGATCGACCGTCCTCCAGCCCCCACCCGCCACCATTCAAAGGACGAGCTCCGCTCGGACGACCGTCCTCCAGCCCCCACCCGCCACCATTCAAAGGACGAGCTCCGCTCGGACGACCGTCCTCCAGCCCCCACCCGCCACCATTCAAAGGACGAGCTCCGCTCACCCTCGTCGCTGATCACGGCCATGATGACCCGCCTGCGCGCCGATCCCCCGGCCCGGCTAGGCGGACGGCCCGTCACGTCGTTCGACGACCTCTCCCACGGTGTGGACGGCCTGCCGCCCACCGACGGCCTGCGTTTCCGCCTGGACGGAGGCTCACGGGTGGTCATCCGCCCATCGGGGACGGAGCCGAAACTCAAGTGCTACCTGGAGGTCGTCCTCCCCGTGGACGACGACATCGCCACGGTCCGCGCGCGCGCCGCCGCAGAGTTGGACGCCCTCCGCGCCGACCTCTCCGCGACCCTCGCGTGACGGCGTCTGGGGAACGCGTCTCGTGTGACGCGTCTCAGGTGACGGCGCCCACGACGGCGAGCACGACCAGCACCGCCGCCGGAACCGCCAGCGACGCCACCGCCGGGACGGACCATCGCACCGTCCCCCGCACCGGCTCCCCGCCCGCCGCCGACTTCGCCTTCCCGGACTCCGCCTTGGCCGCGGCGGCCTTGTCCGGTGCCCCCGACCTGGTCTTCGGACGCTGACGGTCGAGGATCTCGTTCAGACGCTGCGCCGCGTACGCCGCCGGCGTCCGCCCCCGCAGATCGATGCCCGGCGTCTTGCTCTCCTCCTTGCGGGCACGGGCCTCCGCCTTGGCCTGGGCGCGCGGCGACGTCTGGTGAACCCAGGCCCGCGTCTGCAGCTCCGTCCCGTCCGGGCCGGTGAACCGCACCGCCACCGCGTTCCCGCCCTCGATCCCGCGGACCGCGCCCCACGGCACCCGGGCCTCCCGCAGCGGGTTGCGGACCGTGACGGCCTCATCATCCCCGACGATCGCGGGCCGTAGGCCCACCGTGTACGCGATCCCGCAGCCCAGCAGCAGCACCATGCCGATGCCGAGCGTCATCAGCGAATAGTCGGCTTCGCCGGTGATGCCGATCGCCAGGTCGGCGATGTTCAGCGCCGCGAACACCAGCCACGCGTACGCCGCGACATGCCCGCCGGTGGAACGAATGGTCATGGCTCGATCATGCCAGGGGCCGGGCGCCGCTCCACTTGAGCTGCGCGAAACCGGGCTTGATCACCCCGTTGATCAGTTCGAGCCGCTCGTTGAACGGCGCGAACGCCGACTTCATCGCGTTCACCGTGAACCACTGCAGATCGTCCCACCCGTATCCGAACGCCTCGACGAGCTGCGCGAACTCGTTAGACAGCGTCGTCCCGCTCATCAGCCGGTTGTCGGTGTTCACCGTGACGCGGAAGCTCAGCCGCCGCAGCAGCCCGATCGGATGCTCCGCGATCGACTTCGCCGCGCCCGTCTGGATGTTGGACGTGGGGCACATCTCCAGCGGGATCCGCTTGTCCCGGACATAGTCGGCGAGGCGCCCCAGCCGGGCGTCCTCCCCCTCCACCTCGATGTCGTCGATGATCCGCACCCCGTGCCCGAGCCGGTCGGCGCCGCACCACTGGATCGCCTGCCAGATCGACGGCAGCCCGAACCCTTCACCCGCGTGAATGGTGAAATGCGCGTTCTCCCGCTGCAGGTACTCGAACGCGTCCAGGTGCCGGGTGGGCGGGTACCCGGCCTCGGCGCCCGCGATGTCGAACCCCACGACGCCCGCGTCCCGGTACCGGACGGCCAACTCGGCGATCTCCATGCTCCGCGCCTGGTGCCGCATCGCCGTCACCAGCGTCCCGACCCGGATCCCGAAGTCCTCGCGGCCCCGCGCGAACCCGTCGAGGACGGCCTCGACGACCTGTTCCAGCGACAGGCCCGCGGTGAGGTGCTGCTCGGGCGCGTACCGGACCTCCGCGTAGACGACCCCGTCGCCGGCCAGGTCCTCCGCGCACTCGTACGCCACCCGCGTGAGCGCCTCGGCGGACTGCATCACCCCGACGGTGTGGGAGAACGTCTCCAGGTAGCGCTCCAGCGACCCGGAGTTGGCGGCCGCCTCGAACCATTCCCGGAGATCGTCCGCGTCGGTGGCCGGCAGGTCCGTGTATCCGGACTCTCGCGCGAGGTCCACGACGGTCCCGGGCCGCAGCCCACCGTCGAGGTGGTCGTGCAGCAACACCTTCGGCGCGCGCCGAATGTCCTCAGAAGTCGGCCGAACGTTCATCCCTAGACGCTACCCGCCTCAGGGCTTGCGTGCGACGCCGACGAACGCGTCCATTTCGGGCGGCTCCTCCGCGTACGGCGCGGGCCTGCCCCAAGCCCCGGGCCCCTGGACGGACGGGCCGCCCGGCCGGCACTTCCTCATGCCCCCGGGCGGTCCGAGGCGGACTCAGGCCTTGGCGTACTCCTCCATGCCGCCTCCGAAGTCGAGGGCCACGCATGGCTCGTCCCCGACGACCCAGGCGTCATGGCCGGGTGCCACGGCGAAGACGTCTCCGGGCCCGACCTCGCCCTCGGAGCCGTCCTGCATCCGAATGCGCAGCCGCCCCTGGATGATGTAGCCCTTGTGGTCCGCTTCGCACAGGTCCGTGCCCATGATGTCCTTGAGCGACTCCGTCCAGCGCCATCCGGGCTCGAACGTCGCCTTGCCGAACAGAAGGCCCGGCAACTGGACGGTCTCCAGGTGTCCTCTTGGGAAGTCCCTTCGATCGTCCGGCTTCTCGATGCTCTTGATCTCCGTCATGATGGGTCCCCCTTTCACCATCACCTTTCACGCTCGCACCACCCCTGACCAGCGTCAAGAGGCATCACGGCCGGTCTGCCCGGCTCCCTGGCCGGGGGACGGCCCGGACGTACCCCGGCCGGTGGCGTCAGCGGCTCAGGCGCTGGTAGCGGCGGACGGCCAGGGGCAGGAAGACCGCGGTGATGACGATCGGCCAGACGATCGCCATCAGCAGTGCGTTCTGCTCGATCCAGGTGCCGCCGACGGCCGCCGGGTTGCCGAACAGCTCGCGGGACGCCGTCACCGTGGAGGAGACCGGGTTCCACATCGCGATGGCGCCCAGCCAGTCCGGCATGAGGGACGGGGCCACGAACGCGCTGGAGATCATCGCGAAGGGGAACGCGACGGCGAACAGGCTTCCGGCGGCCTCCTCGTTGGGCACCAGGAGGCCGAGGAGCACGCCGATCCAGATCAGCGCGAAGCGGAGCAGGAGGAACAGGCCGAAGGCGGCGAGGGTGCCGAGGACGCCGGCACTGGAGCGCCAGCCGATCGCCAGTGCCGTCAGGGCCAGGACGGTGAGGTCGAGGGTCGCGCCGATCAGGTCGCCGACGCCTCGTCCGGTGACGACCGCCGAGGGCGCCATCGGCATCGAACGGAACCTGTCGGTGACGCCGCGCGCGCTGTCGTAGACGACGACGTACGCCGTGTTCATGAAGCCCATCGCCATCGTCATGCCGAACATGCCCGGCATGAGGAACTCGCGGTAGTCGCCGCCGCCGGGGACCGACATCGCGCTGCCGAAGACGTAGCCGAACAGCAGCACCGAGACGATGGGGAATCCGAGCTGCCAGGCGATGTTGCTGGGCTGCCGGACGTAGTGGGTCAGGCCGCGCAGGACGATCGTCCAGCTGTCGGCGGCGGCCCAGTAGAGGCGCGTGCCGAGTCCGTCGTCGGCGGCCGCCATGCTTTCGGCGCTCACGCTTGCACCCTTTCCTTCGCGTCTTCCTTCTCGTCGTCGGCGTGGTGTCCGGTGAGGCGCAGGAACACCTCGTCCAGCGTGGGACGCCGCAGCCCGATGTCCTCCACGTCGACGCCGTCGTCCTGGAGGGTGCGGGCCACCTCGGTCAGCGCGGCCACGCGTTCGGCGACCGGCGCGTGGACCCGCGCCGCGGCCTCGTCGATCCGCGGCTCGGCGGACGCGACGCGGGCGACCACGGCCGCCGTCGCGGGCAGCGTCGCGGGGTCGCGCACCACCACCTCGATGCGGTCGCCGCCGATCAGCTGCTTCAGCGACCGGGGGGTGCCGTCCGCGATGACCCTGCCGTGGTCGAGGACGGCGATGCGCCCGGCGAGCTGGTCCGCCTCGTCCAGGTACTGCGTGGTCAGCAGGACGGTCGTGCCCTGCGCGACCAGCGACCGGACCGACTGCCACACCTCGCTGCGGCCGCGCGGATCGAGCCCGGTGGTCGGCTCGTCCAGGAACAGGACGTCCGGCGCCAGGATCATGCTGGCGGCGAGGTCGAGCCGTCGGCGCATACCCCCGCTGTACTCCTTGAGCCCCTTGTCGGCGGCCTCCACCAGGTCGAACCGCTCCAGCAGCTCGTCGGCGCGCTCCGCCGCCCGCTTCTTGCCGAGGTGGAACAGCCTGCCGAACATGCGCAGGTTCTGCCGCCCCGTCAGGACCTCGTCGACCGCCGCGTGCTGCCCCGCCAGCCCGATCCGCCGGCGGACCTGCCGGGCCTGGGTGGCGACGTCCAGCCCGGTCACCTCGGCCCGCCCGCCGTCCAGCCGGACGAGCGTGGCCAGGATGCGCACGGCGGTGGTCTTTCCCGCGCCGTTCGGGCCGAGCAGGCCGTACACCATGCCCTTCGGCACGGCGAGGTCGAAGCCGTCGAGCGCGTGTTCGTCTCCGTAGTTCTTGCGGATCCCCTCGGCGAGGATCGCGTCGTCCGCCATGCCGCCTCCCATTCCGGACTCACTTTGGGTACACCATACACTAATACGCGTACACCATACTCGAAGTAGGGACGATAGCGTCTGTACTGCGGCACCGGCCGGTGCCGCACAGGCCGGAGCAGGGCGAACGATGACGACGGAGCACGGCGGCGAACGCGACCTCGGACGGAGCCTGGAGCTGCTGTGGGGCGACCGGACCCGCCCGGCCCGCGGACGCCCGCCCACGCTCAGCCTCGACCGGATCGTCGCGGCGGCCGTCGAGGTCGCCGACGAACTCGCCGAGACCGAGGGCCTCGAAGCGCTGTCCATGCGCGTCATCGCGACCCACCTGGGCGTCGGGACGATGTCGCTCTACCGCTACGTCCCCGGCAAGAGCGAACTGCTGGACCTCATGCTCGACCACGTCATCGACGTCCCCGAGCAGGACGGGGAACGCGGCTGGCGGGAGATCCTGACGGCCGAGGCCCACCACCACTGGCGGCTGTGCATGGACCACCCCTGGTACCCGTTCGTGGACCAGAGCCGCCCGCTCCTCGGCCCCAACGGCCTGCGCGGCCTCGACCGGCTACTCGGGCTGCTGCGTCCCGTCGGCATCGACGACCGGGCGCTGATGATGATGATCGGCGTCCAGCACGACTACGTGGACGGCGTCGCGCGCAGCTACATCAACGAACGCCGCGCCGAGAAGCGGACCGGCGTCAGCAACGAGGAGTTCTGGCAGGCCCAGGCCCCGGCCCTCATGGACGCGATGAACAGCGGCGCCTTCCCGACCATGGCCGCCCTCGCCGACGACACCTTCGACTTCTCCTACGAGCAGCTCTTCGATTTCGGCCTGACCCGCCTCCACGACGGCTTCGCGTCCTTCATCGACAAGCCCCGCTGATCCGCCGGCTCGCCAGGGCACGGCAGGCGCCGCCCGCGCTACCGCAGGCGGCCAACTCCACCGACGATCGTCCAGGGCAGTTCCGGCAGGACGGCCGCGCCGCCGCCGGAACCGGAACGCCACTCCCGCACGTCGACCAGCCCGGGGTCGAGCAGGTCGAACCCGTCGAAGAACTCCCCGATCCCGGCCCGTGTCCGGGGTGTGAGCGGCGCGCCCGAGGCGCGGAAACCCCGCTTCGCCGCCTCCATGACCTCGCCGGGCGACTCGCTCGCCGTGTGCGAGAGGACCAGGTGGCTGCCCGGGGCCATCGCCGCGCGCAGCCGGGCGACGATGCCGTGGGGGTCGTCGTCCGGGCCGACGAAGTGCAGGATGGCCACCAGGAGCACGGCCACGGGCTCACTGAAGTCGATCAGGTCGAGGACCTCCGGATCGGCCAGGATCTCCTCCGGCCGGCGAAGGTCGTGTTCGGCGACCCGCACGGTGTCAGCGGTGCTCAGGAGGGCCCGCGCGTGCGCCACGACGACCGGGTCGTAGTCCACGTAGACGACGCGGCTGTCCGGAGCGACCGCGTGTGCCGCCTGGTGGACGTTCTGCTGGGTGGGCAGGCCCGTCCCGATGTCGATGAACTGCCGGATGCCCTGTTCGGCGGCCAGGAACCGCACCGCCCGGCCGAGGAACTCGCGGTTCGCCCTGGCGGTCAGCGGAGCCGTGGGGTTCGCTTTGACCATCTCCTCGCCGACGCGCCGGTCCGCGAGATAGTTGTCCTTGCCACCGAGCATGTAGTCGTAGATCCGGGCGCCGTTGGGGACGGCGGCGTCCACGCCTTCTGGGGACTCTTCCACTTCGGCCACGGGGCACTCCCTGATCAGTTGAAAACGATCCTAGAACGCCCTTCACACCCTGTCTCGCCAATGATCGTTCGCGCGTGTGAGAGCTCAGGCGACCTCAAGGCCGCTGTAGGCGCCTTCGAGGCGGCCCGCGCTCAGGTCGGCGTCACCGATCCAGAAGGTGATGTTCACGACCTCGCCCCAGTCGATGCCGTCCACACCCTCCAGCTGGAGCAGCGGGCGCTGGCCGTCCGGACCGTCCCCTCCGCCGTCGTGCCAGCCCAGCAGCCGGTAGTCGACCTCCGGGAGCACGCCGGCCAGCGCTTCTACGGCGTCCATGGCATCGATGAGGTCGTGCTCCCCCGGCAACGCGTCGATCGCCCGGCTGAAGGAGACGGGCAGCGACGGGGTTCGGGCCGCGACGAGCGGAAGCGGCGGGATCACGGGCGTGTCCGGCGGCGCGGGGCGTTCCGGTGCGTCGCCGGGCACGTGCAGAAGGCAGACATCGTCGGCGGAGACGGCACCGAAGGTGTCGTCGTAGAAGAACAACAGGAGCCCGTCACGCGGGAGGGGCCATTCGTCGCCGAGCAGCGGATGCAGGGCCGCGCAGTCGAGCCGCGCCACGAGTGTCCGGGGTCGCCCGCCGGTCGCCGGCCACTCGGCCTCCGGAAGAAGCGGCGGCAGGCCCCCCAAACGCGTCGTCCCGCACCCCTGGCCGTCGGCGGCGGGCGCGAGTGCGATCGATGGGCGCAGCAGGCCCAGCGCCTGGTGCGCGATCTCTGGGCTGGGTGCGTTGTCGGCTGCCTCGGCGAGCCGGGCACGCAACTCGTCATCCGGAACGATCTCCATGCCCGCCGAGTCTGCCACCACCGCCGGTTCGGCGAACCGGGCTACGCCTCGCGGTGGGCCGGGCGGCGCCCGCGTCCCGGCCGGAGGCGGGAGAGCCGTACTGGTCGGCGAGGTGCCCGGCGTGGAACAGGAGATGCGCGCACGCCGGAGAGTTTGACCTCGACCAAACTTCAGGTTGAAGACTGAGCGGGTACCTCGGGATTTCTGATGAAGGGGCCGGTCATGCGTGCTGTCCAGGTGGGTTCGTTCGGTGGTCCGGAAGTGCTGCGCCCGGTCGAGCTGCCCGATCCCGCGCCGGGGCCCGGCCAGGTCGTGGTGGGCATGGCGGTGGCGGACGTGATCTTCCTCGACACCCTGTTGCGCGGCGGGTGGGGCCAGGACTTCTTTCCCCGGGAGCTGCCGTACATCCCGGGCGGCGGCGGAGCGGGCGAGGTGCTGAAGGCCGGACCGGGGGTCGACCCCGCGTGGGTGGGACGGCGTGTGGTCGTGCGGACCGGCACCGGCTACGCCGAGCAGGTCGTCGCCGGGGCGGAGGAGATCACGCCCGTCCCCGACGGGCTGGGCGACGAGCCGGCGGCCGCCCTCGTCCACGATGGCGTGACCGCGCTCAGCCTGAACCGGCTGGGCGTACCCGAGAAGGATGAATGGGTGCTGGTGTCCTCGGCGGCGGGCGGCGCCGGATCACTGCTGGTGCAGCTCGCCGTCCAGGCCGGTGCCCGGGTGGTGGCGGCCGCGTCCCGGGACGACAAGCTGGCGCTCGCCCGTGAGCTGGGCGCGGAGGCCACCGTCGACTACACGCGACCCGGCTGGGACGGGCGGGTAAGGGAGCTGACCGGCGGCGGTGTCGCACTCGCCTACGAAGGGGCGGGTGGCGCGCTCGGCGCGGCCGCCCTCGACGCGGTGTCCGACGGCGGGAGGTTCGTCACCTACGGCACCGCGGACGGCTTCACGACCCCCGACCCGGAACTCGTCGAGCGCCGCGGCCTGCGGGTGTTCACCCCGCTCATGGACGGGCCGCCCGACCAGGAGACCGTGAGCGAACTGCTGGGCGCCGCCCTGGACGAGGCCGCCCGAGGACGGCTCAACCCGGCGATCGGCGCCGTCTACCCGCTGGCGCGGGCCGCCGACGCCCACCGCGCCCTGGCCGCCCGCACCACGATCGGCAAGTCGCTCCTCTCGGTGTGACGCCGGCCTGGCCCGCGTCAGGAGGTCTGGGGATTGGTGTAGACGCGGCGGGGGACGACGAGCACGGCGGCCCGTCGTTCCGTCGTCGGGACCGATGATCTCGGCGTCGCCCTCGACGGTCGCCCATCGCCACCCCGCCCGCGCGACGATCGTGGCGCGGGGGTCGGCACCCGTCCGCCTGCCCGATCGCCGTCCGCCGTATGTCCCGGGTCACCGGCACACATCGAAGGGCACCGCGGACGGGTTGCCGCCGTCTTGGGAACCATCTGGTTCGCCTCTCAGCCTGCGGCCGCGGCACACTCCAGTCAATTCTTGGATTTACTTATAAATCCCCAAGAGTTAACTTGGGTCCGTGACGCTCGACGACCTCCGGGTCTTCATCGCCGTGTGCGAGACGCGGAACCTCAGCGCGGTGTCCCGCACCCTTTCCTGCAGCCAGTCGGCGGTGAGCCAGCACGTCAAACGGCTCGAACGCGAGATCGGGCTCACGCTGGTCGAGCGGCAGCCCCGCGGGGTCACGCCGACGGACGCGGGCCGGATCCTGTACCAGGCGGCGCTGGGCGGCATCACCTCGCTCGACTCCGCCGTCCGCCGCCTTCGGGAACTCCGCGACGGCGACGGCGGAACCGTGAAGATCACCACGGGAGGCGTGACGGTTCGGCATTTCATGCCGGACGCCATCACCGCGTTCCGCGACCGGCATCCCGAGGCGACCCTGGACTTCCAGTCCGCCCAGTCGACCCGCCGCTGTCTGGAACTCCTGCAGAACGGGCACGCGGATCTGGCCTGGATCACCGTGGGGCAGCCGGCTCCCGGCATCCAGCAGCGGCCGGTCATCGACCTGCCGTGGGTCCTGGTGGTCAACGCCGATGATCCACTCGCCGCCAGGCGGACCATCGATCCCGGCGACCTCCGTTCGATCCGCTACATCGCGCACCCGGCCAACTCCGCGTCACACCGGCGCCTTGAGGAGAGCTTCGTCCGGCTCGGATGCACGCCCTCCCGGACCGTCGGAGTGGCCGACTGGGACACCGCGGTCCTGCTCGCGGAACTCGGCATCGGCCACGCCATCCTGCCGGCCCTGCCCAGGCTGCCGCTTTCACCCGCCGGCCCGGCGCGGACCGTCCCCATCCCGGCGCTGTCTCCCATCACGGTCGGCTGGGCGGTCCGCGATTGGAACGCCCTCAGCCCCCTCGCCACCGAGTTCGCCGACCTGGTCGCCGCCGACCAGGCCCGGCTCAGCACAGAGCAGGCTTGAGAGAACAGAGCAGACTCACGACGGTCGTTCACGAACCGAAAGCGACCCGGCCCTCATGCGTGAGCACGGTCGGCCGATCGTGCTGTTCTGCGCGACGTTCGCGATCGCATCCCCGGCAACCGAGCGATCCCGTCCCCAGGCCCGCAGGCCCCTTGCCGTCCGGCGGGCCCGGTGTGTGCCGGGCCCGCCGGACGGCGGAGCGCGCCGCTACCCGGCGTAGGTCTCGAACTCGGCGATGCGCGGAGTGCCGGTCGAGCCGGTGATCCTGAAGGTGATCTTGCGCAGCGAGGTCGGCGAGAAGGTGATGACGCCGGCCCCGCTTCCGGAGGCCAGGACGGTTCCGGCGTCGTGGTCGAGGACCTGCCAGGACCCGACGACGCCCTCCGAACCCGCTGCCTCGCGAATGTTGATCATGGACACGGTCGGGGCGGAGTCCCACTTGATCGAGATCGAGCCGGTCGTCCCCGCGGGCGACCAGTAGGTGCTCATGTCACCGTCCCGCACGTTGCCGTAGCTCGTCCCGTCGGCCTTGCTGGAGCCGTCGGAGCCCGCCCCGATGCTGAGGTTGGTACCGCCGGGCTCGGTCGGTCCCGGCGTCGGGGTGGTGGGACCCGGCGTCGGGGTGGTCGGTCCCGGGGTGGGCGTGGTGGGGCCGGGGGTCGGTGTCTGCGGCGAGCAGTCTCCGTCCGATACCCGCAGGCCCTTGCCGGCGCCTGCCGTCTGGTTCACGACGTCCGGCACGCAACCGGCGTCGTCGAGGGTGTAGGAGTAAGGGATGCTGACGGTGGTGTTGGACTGCGGGTCCGGGCCGGCGGGGTGGTTCTCGCTCCCGGGGCTGGACCAGGTCACGTTGTCGAAGATGTTGCCGCCGACCTGCCAGTAGCCGGCCTCGTCGGTGTAGAAGGTGCCCAGGACGTCCCTGGAGTCCTGGAAGTAGTTGCTGTCGACCTTGGCGCGGGCCCCGGCCCGGGAGTTGATGCCGGACTTCGTGATGCCCGTGAAGTGGCTGTTGTAGACGTGGGCGATGCCGCCACGCAGCAGGGGCGTACGGGAGTCGATGTTCTCGTACAGGTTGTGGTGGTAGGTGATGAAGCCGTTCGAGCGGTCGCTCTCACTGCTTCCGACGAGGCCGCCCCGGCCGGAGTTGCGCAGGACGCTGTAGGAGAGCGTCACGTACCGGGTGTTGTCCTTCATGTCGAAGAGGCCGTCGAACCCCTCCGACTCCCCACCGGACGCCTCCAGGGTCGTGTGGTCGACCCAGACGTTGCGCACGTCGCTCTCCATGCCGATGGCGTCGCCGCCGTTGGACGTGGGCGAGCCCGACTTCTTGACGTTCCGGACGGTCACGTTCTGGATGATGATGTTGCTCGACTCGCGGATGTGGATGCCGATCTGATCGAAGACGGCTCCGCCGCCGACCCCGATGATCGTGACATTGCCGATCTGCTTGAGCTCGATCTTGTCGTCGGCGGTGCTGCAACTGTCGCCCGACACCTTGCCGGTGTTCCCGTGGTTGATCGTCCCCTCGACCTGGATGGTGATGGGGGTGTCGCTGCCGGCCCGGCCGCACAGGGCCGCATGGATCTCGGTCCCCGTGGTGGCCCGCACCGTCTGCCCGCCGGCGCCGCCGGTGGTCCCGCCGTTCTGTGTCGCGTAGCCGGTGGCGCCGCCGGCCGCCGCCGACACGTCGGGCAGTGACAGCACCACACCGGCGGCGGCCGCGAGGGCCGTCGTCGCCAGCGCCCCGGAAAGTCGCAGTACGACTGGTCTTCTCATTCTCGTCTCTTCTCTTCTCACGTCTTCGGTCGTCGGGTGTCGGCCGGAGGGTCAGGGCGTCGCCGTTCTGCCGCCGAAGGTCACGACGAGGTGGCCGTCGGAGGCGAGGTACCAGCCGAGGGAGCCCGCGTAGGAGGAGCAGCGGGAGCCGTTCGAGCCGGACCAGAACTGGTTGGAGCCGTCGGCGTCACCGACGGTCCTGTCGTTGGAGCCGTCGCCGTCGAAGCGGCACGAGGTGTTGTCGCGGAAGACCGAACCGCCGTCGTCGAACGAGAAGTTGCGTTCGGCGTTGTCGATGCTGACGTTCGCGGAGATCGTCATCGAGCCGGGGTTGCTGTTGTAGGTGAAGCCGTGCTTGCCGTTGTCGACGGCGAAGGAGCGCCGGACGACGTGGCCGACCGGGATGTCCTCACCGCCGAGCTTGTAGCCGTTGCGGTCGCCGTTCCCGCTCTGGCCGCCGCCGCTGAGCGTGCCGTTCTCGTAGGCGAGGGAGTCCTCGATGGTCACCGCGCCGATGGGGCCGGTCTCGTCCTTGGTGTAAAGGTCCCAGCCGTCGTCGATGTTGTTGTGGGCGACGGAGTGGCGGAAGACGTTCCCGGGGCCGGAGGTGAGCTTGGCGGCGAAGCCGTCGGCGTCCTCGCCGTCGGAGTCGGCGTTGTCGTGCGACTCCGCGCTGAGGATGAGGTTGCCGGACGGCCACTGGTCCTCGGGGGTGTCCGACGTCATGCGCGACAGCTGCAGTCCCGTGTCGCGGTTGAAGCGCGTCACCGTTCGCTCGATGACGTTGCCGCTGCCGCCGACGAAGATTCCGTTGTCGCCGGCGTGCTCCACGACGATGCCGTGGACGTGCCAGTACGACCCGTTCACCGCGAGCCCGCGGTTCGCGGAGTTCTCGCTCATGGCCGAGAAGTTCAGTACCGGGGTCTCGCCCGGGTAGGCGGTCAGTCGCGTGCGGTCGCCGGAGGTGCCGTCGTTGCCGGGCGGGATGGTGACCGTCTGCGCGTGGCGGTACGTCCCGCCGCGCATGTAGATCGTCCCGCCGGGGGCGATGCGGTCGATCGCCGAGGTGAGCGTCGTCGGGTCCGCCTCGGTTCCGGCCGCGCCGTCGCTTCCGCCCGGCGCGACGTACAGCGCGTCCTCATCGGACGGCGGCGGTGTGTCGCCGTCCCCCGTCTCGACGTCGATGTAGTCGATGTTGGGCAGGCCGTTGGCGGTGGTGGGCGTGAACCGGACGGTGTTGCCGCCCGCGTTCACCGGCACCGTGATCGTCTTCGTCGTCCACGTGTCCCACGAGCCCGTGCTCTCGAACGACGCCGACGCGATGGCCGAGCCGTTCACGGTCACGTCCGCGGGCCGCGCGGTGGTGGTTCCGTTGGCGAAGCGGACGTGCAGTGTCACCGTGCCCGATTCCGCGGCGTTCACGGTGAACTGCGCGTAGGCGCCGACCTCGTTGTCGCCGTTGCAGAATCCGCGGCCGGAGTAGCCGCCGTGGTCGGAGTCGATGGTTCCGCTGCACACCGCCGGGGAGGTCCCGGCTTCGTACCGGACGGTGGCGGCCTGCGCCGCGGTGCCGGACAGTGCGACGAGCGCACCGGCCAGCACGGTGCCGCAGGCGATGGCGGGTTTCACTTGCATTGCTGCTCCAAGCTCGGCCGGCTTGGCCGACCAGATTTCAGGGCATCGGTCGGCCTGGCCGACCGGACTTCGGGGGAAAGGTGCGGCCGGCGAATACGCGCTGCGGTGATGGTCGGTCCACCGGCGCATGGCGGCCACATTCGGATCGCTGTTCCCGGGCTTTTCAATTGAGGGGGCGCGGGGGCGGCCGGGCTCGGCGGAGAGGGAGCGGGCACATGGGGGCTGGCCCTTCTGCGGCAATTGCGGCTGCGGCGATGCGGCCGTCTCGATGGCGGGGGGCGGGGGGCGGACGCCGGTTGTCCGGTGCTACAGAAAGCGCTTTCTCACAAACTATGCGTTCGCCGTGAACACGTCAATGGACTTGCGATCCTTTCATGGGTCTCGATGCGGGATAATTGTCCGCGACCATACCGGTGAGCCACGTGAAGGCCGCGTTCTGCATGGAACGGTCGAATTGGTGGACGGCGTCGAAGAAGACGCCGGTGTAATGGCCGGGCGCACTCCGGTAGGCCGCGGTGATCTGGTGATGGGCCCGGCGCATTCCCTGGACGGGGAAGAGCGGATCCGCGGTCGCGTAGAGGACCATCAACGGCGCCGGGGCGCGGGCGGCGACCACGCCGGGCCAGTCGGCCAGGCGGGTCAGGCCCGGCGGGAACAGCATCCAGGAGTGGGCGGCCACGTGCTCGTCGCGCAGGTCCCGGAAGGACGAGACCATCGCGGCCACGACGACGGCGCGGATCCCGGGGTCGAGGGCGCCGAGGAGGGCGGCCCGCGCCCCGCCGCCCGACAGGCCGAGCGTGCTGACGGAGGCGATGCCGGGACGGGACCGCAGGTACGCCGCGGCCGCGAGGTCCTCGGAGGCGAGGACGCCGGCGAACGAGGTGCCGAGGATCGTGCATGCCTTCGCCAGGACGTGCTCATGCTCGCGGGCGGCACGGTCATAGCGGCCGAGGTCGTGGCGGTCGGGGGCGCCTTGGTCGCCGGTGAGCGGGAAGCGGCGGCTGCCCCAGGCGAACACGTCGTGCGCGAGCACCGCGAAGCCCCGGCGGGCCAGCTCTCCCGCGTAGGCGCGGCGGCCGTAGAGCCGGGTGCGCAGCCGGACGATCTCGGCGAGGGGCGGCTCCGGCCCGTCGGCGATCTTGTCCTTGCCCGCCCACTTCACGCCCCCGTGGCAGTGCATCGCGACCACGCCCGGCAGCGGGCCGGCGGCGTCGCGCGGACGCAGCAGGAAGGCGCGGGTGCGGGGGCCGAACCCGACCGTCCAGGACAGTTCCTCTCCCACCAGGCCGGCGTCGCTCCAGCGGCGCTCGACCCGGACGTCGCCGGCGCTCAACTCCAGGACGCCCAGCGCGTCGCGGAGACGTTCGGGCAGGTCCGGGCCGGGTGGAGGGAACAGGTCGCGGCTGCGGGCGGCGATGTCCGCCAGGCCGGAGAATTCGCCGAGCATCAGCCGGCCGTCCGGGTGCCGCCGGCCGTGAGGGCGACGGGAGCGCCGGTCGCCGCGGAGAGGTTCGCGGACGCGCCGATCATCACGGCGGCGACACCCGCGCGGTACCCCGCCTGGCGGGCGAGCGGGTCGTCCGGCGGGCCCCGGAACACGTCGTCGAGCAGCAGGACGTCGCCGCCGCCGTGCGCGCCCGCGCCGCCCTCGATCTCGATCTCCTCCGGCCGCCGCCAGTGGCGGTGCAGGACGAGCCGCTCGGACGCGCCCTCGGCGTGCTCCTTCCCGGACGCGGTCGGGTCGATCGCCGCGCGCGGCGGCGTCCACGCCCGCTCGACGACGTCCAGTTCCAGCCGCCCGGCGGTGCCGTTGAAGACGACCCGGTACCCCTCGGCGGGCGCGTGGGCGTTGAGGGAGTAGGTGAGGAGCGCGCCGCCCTCATAGCGGACGAGGACCGACATGTTGTCGTCGATCGTCACGCCCTCACCGAACACGTCCTGGTCGCGGATGTAGCCGTCCTCGTGCTCGGCGTCCAGGTAGAGGCGCTTCAGGCGGGGATCGGCGGACAGGTCCAGCAGGAACGGGTCCGTGCCGAGCTCCGGGGCGCGGAACGCCCGCGCGGGACGGTCGGAGAGCCCGCGTGCGCGAGCGTTCCGGGCGCCGTAGAAGCGCAGGGAGGTCTGGGCGTAGACGGATGCGGCGGCGTCGCCGATCCACCAGTTGACCAGGTCGAAGTGGTGGGTGGCCTTGTGGACCAGCAGGCCGCCGGAGTTCGCCTTGTCCCGGTGCCAGCGGCGGAAGTAGTCGGCGCCGTGGACCGTGTCGAGGGCCCACGCGAAATGCACCGAGGTGACGTCGCCGATCGCGCCGTCCGCGATCACCTGGCGAACGGCGGTGTTGCGCGGCGCGTAGCGGTAGTTGAAGGTGACGATCAGCCTGCCGGCGGCCCGCTCGGCCGCCTCCGCGATCGCCGCGCAGTCTTCGGCGGTGGTGCACAGCGGCTTCTCCACGACGACGTCCTTGCCCGCGTCGAGGGCCGCGGCCACGTAGCGGGCATGGGCGGCGTCGACGGTCGCGACCACGACGGCGTCGGCGAGTCCGAGCATCGCGCCGAACTCCTCGGGCGCGAAGCACGGCACGTCGCGGCCGATCCTGTCGAGGTAGTAGCGCAGGCGCGTCCGGTTGGGATCGCAGAGCGCGACGATCTCGCCGGTGTCGCCCCACTCGCCGAGGAGCGCGTCCACGTACATCTGGGCCCGGTGGCCGAGCCCGACGAAGGCGTATCGCATGGTCGGGGGCTCCAGAGATGAGGATGGCCGGAGGTCGGTGGCACCGCGCGGCCCGGACGCTTCACGGGCCGCGCGGCTCGTCGGTGGGGACGACCGCTACTGGGACAGGGCGTTGTCGGCCTCGGTCAGGAAGGCCTTGGCCGCCTCGTCCGGCGTCGACTTGCCGAACAGCACCGCGTCGGTGGGGCGCTTGAGGATGTCCTCCATCTCCATCGCGCCCTTCGGCGGGACGACGATCGGGGTGAGATCGTTCTTGATCGAGTCCATGAAGGCCAGCACCTTCTGGTCGGCCGGGGACAGCTTGCTCTTGATCGCGGCGATGACCTTGGCGTTGGTGGGCAGGCCGCGGTCGCTGAGCACGATCGCGCCGGCGGCCGGGTCGTTGACCAGGAACTCGACGAACTTCTGGGCGGCGGCGGACTGCTCGGTCTTGCCCGAGATCGTGTAGTACATCGCCGGCTGCAGGAACATGCCGGAGCCGGTGGCGCCCGGGGCCTTCGGCATGCGCAGCAGGTCGAGTTCCTGGCCGGAGCCCTTGGTCAGCGTGTCGAGCTGGTTGCTCCACCAGCTTCCGAACGCGCTCTTGTTGGTGGCGATCAGCGCCTGGTCGACGTTGGTGCCGGTCTCCAGCATCTCGGCGGCGCCGGGCCCGGCCTTGGTGTCGACGATCTTCTTCAGCAGGGCCCACCAGTCCTTGATGGTCTGCTCGGACAGGGCGACCTTGCCGTTCGCGTAGAACTGCTCACCGCGCTGCGCGGCGAAGATCTGCAGGAACGCGGGGTTCTGGTTCCACTCGGTGCCCCAGACCTCGCCGCCGCTCTTCTCGGTCACCTTCCGGGAGGTCTCGATGTAGTCGTCCCAGGTCCACGTCTTGTCGTCGGGGACCTTCTGGCCGTGCTCCTCCAGCGTCTCCTTGTTGACGATCATCGGGAAGGCGTTGACGCCGGTGGGGATCGCGTACTGCTTGCCGTCGACCTGACCGGCCTTGAGGACGCCCTGGTCGAGGTCCGCGGTGTCGACCTTCCCGCTCAGGTCGGCGAGGACGCCGCGTCCCGCGTACTCCGCCAGGCCGCGGATCTCGATCGTCATGACGTCCGGGGCGTCCCCGGCCGCGGTCTTGGTGGCCAGCTTCTCGTAGTAGCTGTCCCAGTCGGAGAAGTCGCCCTCGATGTCGATCGCGGGGTTCTTCTTCTCGAACTCGGCGATGGCCGCCTCGGTCAGCTTCTGCCGGGAGTCGCTGCCCCAGTAGGAGAAGACGACCTTCGTCTTGCCGCCGGACCCGTCGTCGCCGCCTCCGCAGGCGGTGGCCGACACCGCGAGCAGGGTGACGGCGGTGGCCGCCAGGATGCGTTTCATCAGTGGTACCTCCGGGGGGAGAGGAATGGGGGGAGGGGTCGTTTGAGGGCGCCGCCGTTCGGGGGCGGTCGCCGTTCGGGGGCGGTCGCTATTTGAGACCGGTGGTCGCCACACCTCGGACGAGGTATTTCTGGCCGGCCAGGAAGAAACCGAATATCGGGCCGAGCGAGATGATCGACATCGCGAACATCGGCCCCCAGGACGAGTCGCCGCTGGTGTCCATGAAATGGCGCAGCGCGACCGGGGCGGTGAGGTTGTCGGAGTTGGTCAGGTAGAGGTTCTGGGTGAAGAAGTCGTTCCACGTCCAGATGAACGTGAAGATCGCCGTGGTGGCCAGTGCGGGCATGCACAGCGGCATCACCACCTGCAGGAACGTGCGGAGGTGTCCCGCGCCGTCGATCGCGGCGGCCTCGTCCAGCTCCCGGGGAAGGGTGCGGATGAACTGCACCATCAGGAAGATGAAGAACGCGTCGGTGGCCAGGAACTTGGGCAGGATGATCGGCCAGATCGTGTTGATCCAGTCGATCTTGCTGAACGCGATGTACTGCGGCACGACCGTCACATGGTGCGGCAGCATGATCGAGACCAGCATGATCGCGAACCAGAGCTTCTTGAACGGGAACTCCAGCCGCGCGAACGCGTAGGCGGCCAGCGAGCAGGCGACCAGGTTGCCGACGACCGCCAGGCCGGTGATGACCGCGGAGTTCCACATGTAGTAGCCGAAGGAGTGCGTGAGCGCGTCCCAGCCGCCGGTGTAGTTCTCACCGGTCACCTCGGACGGGACGAGGCCGGGCTCCCGGAAGATCACTTCCTCGGGCTTGACCGAGCTGGAGATCATCCAGAGCAGCGGGTAGAGCATGAACAGCCCGAACACGATCAGCAGCACGTGCTTGGTCAGTCGCGAGGCGGGCCGGAACAGGACCGGCACGCGCGCGCCCGCCGCACGCCGGCCCGCCGCGCGCCTGCCGACCGGACGCTTTCTCTCCGTGCGCTTACTTGTCGTCGCCATAGAAGACCCAGAATCGAGACATGAGGAAGTTGACGGCGGTCAGAGCCCCGATGATGAGCAGGAGCACCCACGCCATCGCGGCCGCGTATCCCATCTCGTAGTTCTTGAAGCCCTTGAGGTAGAGGTAGAGCGTGTAGAAGAGGGTCGAGTCGACCGGTCCGCCGTTGCCGCCGCTGACGATGAACGACTGCGTGAACGACTGGAACGACTTGATGACCTCCAGCACGGCGTTGAAGAAGATGATCGGCGTGAGCAGCGGCAGCGTGATCGAGCGGAACTGCCGGATCGTGCCGGCGCCGTCGACCCGCGCCGCCTCGTAGAGGTTCTTCGGGATCTGGCGGAGCCCGGCCAGGAAGATGACCATCGGGGCGCCGAACGTCCAGACGTGCAGGATGATCAGCGTCCACAGCGCGGTGTCGGGGCTGGTGACCCAGCCCTGGCCCGCGTAGCCGAACCAGCCCAGGAACGTGTTGACGATCCCGTCCGTCCCGAAGATCTTCCGCCACAGGATCGAGATCGCCACGCTGCCCCCGAGCAGGGAGGGCAGGTAGAACATCGACCGGTAGAACGACAGCCCGCGCAGCCCCTTGTCGAGCGCCAGCGCCAGCCCGAGGGCGAACGCGAGCTGCAGCGGGACCGAGACGACGACGTAGGTGGTCGTGACCTTGAGCGAGTTGAGGTAGCGGTCGTCGGCCGTGAACATCTCGTCGTAGTTGTCCAGGCCGACCCAGTGCGCCTCGCTCAGCAGGCTGTAGTCGGTGAACGACAGGTACAGCGAGGCGATCATCGGGCCGAGCGTGATGGCGAACAGGCCGATGAACCAGGGTGCGAGGAACAGATAGGCGGTCCATGCCTGCGAGCGGTTGCGGGAGTTCTTGCGGCGCCCGGGGCGGCGGGCGTCCGTTGTCACGGAGGACGCGGCCACGGGCTCGGCCGTCCCCGTCGCCGTGTCGGCAGCAGCGGGCCTCAGCGTCATCACCGGCCCTTCGGTGAGTCGGATGGCGGTTGAGATAGCGCTTTCTTAGCGCGAAGCCGGAGATGACGTCAACCCTTTGCAGTGAGATTCCTCACTGCGAGCGCTGGCCCGTTCTTACATCATCCGAGGTGAGAGCCGGTATTCGAGGCTAGAGCGCTTGTCCGGTGGTTTTCGGTTTGCCGCTTGTTACTACAACCGTTTGCAGTGCTCAGGAAACGCTGAAGCGGTAGCCGGTGACCGAGACGTGCGTCTCTCCGGGCCGCAGGACCGCGGACGGGAACGCCGGACGGTTCGGCGCGTCGGGGAAGCTCTGGGTCTCCAGGCACAGACCCGCGAACGGGCCGTACGGCGTGGCGGCGCCGTCCAGCATGTGGCCGGTGTAGAACTGGACGCCCGGTTCGGTGGTGGTGACCTCCATCGAACGGCCGCTGACCGGGTCGGTGACCGTCGCCCGGCCCCGGGCGGGGGCGGTGAAGGCGTAGCAGTGGTCGTAGCGGCCGCCGAGCCGCGCGTCCACCCGGGCGGGGGCGGTGAAGTCGAAGGGCGTCCCGGCGACCGGGGCGAGCTCGCCCGTGGGGATCTTCCCCTCGTCGACCGGCAGGTAGCGGTCCGCCTCGATCATCACCACGTGGCCGCGGACGTCACCGGTGCCCGCCAGGTCGAAGTAGGAGTGGTTGGTCAGGTTGACCACGGTCGGGGCGTCGGTCGTGGCCCGGTACTCCAGCCGCAGTGTGTCGCCGTCCAGCATGTACCGGACTTGAGCCGTCAGCTCCCCCGGGTAGCCTTCCTCGCCGTCCGGGCTCACCAGGCTCAGCAGCAGTTCCGCCGGATCCGCCGACTCGACCCGCCACACCCGCTTGTCGAAGCCGCGGACGCCGCCGTGCAGGCTGTGGGCGCCGTCGTTGACCGGGAGCCGGTACTCCGTGCCGTCGAGGGTGAACCTGCCGCGGGCGATGCGGTTGCCGTACCGGCCGACGACCGCGCCGAAGTACCTGCTGCGGTGCAGGTAGTCCTCCAGTGTGTCGAGCCCGAGCACCACGTTGGTGCCGTCGGCCACCTCCAGCCGCTGGACGGTCGCGCCGTAGGTGAGGACCGCGACGCGCAGGCGCCCGTTGTCGAGCGCGTACCGTTCGACCTTTTCGCCTTCGGGGGTGACACCGAAGGCGACGCCGTGACTTCTCATGAGGGTCCTTTCGGGGGAGCGGTGGATTCGCGGACCACCAGGTGGGTCTCCAGGACGGTGGCCGCGCTCATCGACGTGATGAGCAGGTCGACGGCCATGCGCCCGGCGTCGGCCGTGGGCATGGCGACCGTGGTGAGCTTCGGCCGGTACAGGCGCCCGGTGATGCTGCCGTCGATGCCGATCACGCTGATGTCGCCCGGCACGCCGACGCCCAGCTCGTCCAGGCCCTCGATGAGGCCGATGGCGACGAGGTCGTTGTAGGCGAGCACGCCGGTCACCCCCGCCGCCGCCACCTGGCCGGCGACGGAGACGCCGCCCTCCTCGGTGGGCGCGTTGGGGCCGATGACGACCGTTTCGAGACCGGGGACGCCGGTGACGGCCTTGCGGATCTCGCCGCTGGTCCAGGAGCCGGACGGCCCCGACACGAGGGCGACGCGCCGGTGGCCGAGCCCGGCGAGGTGCTCCATCGCGGTGCGGGCGCCCCGGGCGACGTCCATGACGACGGTCGTCACCCCGCGCAGCCGCCGGTTGACCAGGACGAACGGCAGTGTCTGGACGAGCTTCTCCAGCGCCTTGTTCGATGATCGGGGGCTGCACAGCACGATGCCGTCGACCTGCTTGGAGAAGGCCTGGACGAGTTCCTCCTCCTTCGCGGGGTCCTCGTCGGTGTCGGCGACGAACAGGTGGTAGTCGCGGGCGCGGGCGGCGGCCTGCGCGGCCTTGATCAGCGGGGGGAAGAACGGGTTGGCGAGATCGGCGACGATCAGTCCGAGGTTGTGGGTCCGGCCCGTGGTGAGCGACCTGGCCGCCCGGTTGGGCCGGTAGCCGAGCTGCTCGGCCACCGTCAGCACCCGGGTCCGCGTTTCGGCGTTCACCATGTGCGGCGCGGAGAAGGTCCGCGACACCGTCGACACGTGGACGCCGCACGCGTGGGCGACGTCCCGGATAGTCACTGCCATGGCGCCCACCCTAGCGCAACCGTTTGCAAGGCCGGGATGATCGTTGCGACTGTTTCTGCTGGTCGAACGCTACTCACTTGACGGACGGCCACGCTGGCGCGATTGTTACTGCAACTGGTTGCAGCACGTTAAGGAGTCCATGCGGTGAGCAGAGTGCTCGTCACCGGAAGCGCGGGCCGGCTGGGCCGCAGCGTCGTCACCACGCTGGCGGCGGCCGGACACGAGGTGATCGGCGTCGACAGCGCCCCGGGCACCCCGCGGGAGGCCGCCGCCACCCTCCCGGCCGACCTCACCGATCTCGGCGAGGCCCACTCGGCGATCACACGGTTCCGGCCGGAGGCCGTCGTCCACCTCGCCGCGATCGCGGTGCCCTTCGGCCGGACGGACGCCACGACGTTCCGGGTCAACACCCAGCTGGCGTTCAACGTCTGCGCGGCCTCGGTGGCGCTGGGCGTGCCGGGGCTGGCCGTCGCGAGCAGCCCGACGGTGATGGGCTACGGCGCCCCCGGCGGCTGGACGCCCGCGTACCTGCCGCTGGACGAGGAGCATCCGCCGCGGCCGTGGAACGTCTACAGCCTGTCGAAACTCGTCGCCGAGCAGACCATGCAGACGTTCGCCCGCTCGGCCACCGGCACGAGGATGGCCGCGTTCCGTCCCTGCTTCGTCATCGCGCCGGAGGAGTGGGAGGGCGCGCCGACCCAGTCGGGGCACACCCTCCGCGAACGGCTGGACCGGCCCGAGATCGGCAGCGTCTCGCTGTTCAACTACCTCGACGCCCGGGACGCCGGCGAGTTCATCGGCGCCCTCCTCGCCCACCTGCCCCGGCTGGAGCGCAACGGCGAGGTCTTCTTCGCCGGGGCCGGGGACGCACTGGCCCGCGAACCGCTGGCGGAACTGCTGCCCCGCTTCTTCCCCGAGACCGAGGAGGCCGCGGCCGCGCTCACCGGCACGTCCCCGGCGTTCTCCGCCGCCAAGGCCGAGCGGCTGCTCGGCTGGACGGCCAAGCGCAGCTGGCGCACCGAACTCGTCTGAAGGGCCGGTCATGATCAAGGATCTGTCGGTGGTGTCCCGGTCGGTGCCCCTGGCCCGGCCGTGGGGCGCGGACGTGCCGTGCAACCACGTCCTGTTCGTCACCCTCACACTGGACGACGGACGATCGGGGACCGGGATCTCCTGGACCCCCCGGATCGGGGCGCATGCGGTCAAGGCTCTGCTGGAGCACGACGTCCGCGACGCGGTGATCGGGCTTCCGGCGCACCCGGGCGTCGTGTGGGACAGGCTGTCGGCCCATCTCGGCGAGGCGGGACGGTCCGGGATCGTCCCGATCGCGATGGCCGGCGTCGACCTCGCGCTCTGGGACCTGGAGTGCGGTGACCGCTCCCTGGTCGACGTCCTCGGGGCGCGGCGCGACAGCGTCCCGGTCTACGGCAGCGGAATCAACCGGCACTACTCGCTGGACGAGCTGACCGCCCAGGCCGCGCGGTGGGCCGCCGCCGGATACCCGGCCGTCAAGATGAAGGTGGGACGGCCCTCGCTCGCCGAGGACGTCGAGCGCGTCGCGGCCGTCCGCGAGATCATCGGCCCCGAGACCGCGCTGATGATCGACGCGAACCAGCGATGGGACCTGCACCGGGCCAGGATCGCGCTACGGGCGCTGGAGCGGTTCGACCTGTTCTGGGTCGAGGAGCCGCTGCCCGCCGACGACCTCGCCGCTCATGCGGAGCTGCGCCGGAGCATCGGCACGCCGGTCGCCGTCGGCGAGAACGTCGCCACCGCGCACGGCTTCCGCGACCTGCTGACCGCCGGGGCCTGCGACGTCGTCCAGCCGAACGTGGTGCGGGTCGGCGGGATCACCCCGTTCCTGCGCATCGCCGGCCTCGCCCGGGTCTTCGACGTGCCGGTCCACCCGCACCTGCTCACCGAGCTGTCGGGCCAGCTCGCCCTCGCCCTGCACCATCCCGCGATGGTGGAGCGGGCGGAGGACGCCGCGCTCACAGACCTCGGGCTGCTCGCCGACCCGTCCCCGGTGGAGATCACCGGCGCGGAGCTGCGGGCGACGGGCGCGCCCACCAGGTGGTCGCGGTGAGGCAGGTGAGGGTCGTCGTCGCCGGAGTCAACGGCTACGGGCGCCACCATCTGGAGAACGTCCGGCGGCTGGCGGCGGCGGGCCGCGCCGAGCTGGCCGGGGTGTGCGACATCGCGCCGCCGTCCGGGCTGGGCGTGCCGGCGTCGGCCGACCTGGCCTCGCTGATCCGGGAGACGGGGGCGGAGGCGGCGGTCATCGCCACCCCGATCCACACCCATGCGCCGCTGGCCGTGGCCGCGCTCCGGGCCGGTGCGCACGTGCTGCTGGAGAAGCCGCCCGCGCCGTCGGTCGAGGAGTTCCAGACGATCTCCGCCGCGGTCGCCGAGACGGGGCTCGCCTGCCAGGTCGGTTTCCAGTCGCTCGGCTCGGACGCCGTCCCGGCCGCGCGGGACGTCCTCGGCGAGCCGCTCCGCGCCATCGGGGTGGCGGGGGCGTGGACCCGGCCGTTCGGCTACTACACCCGTTCGGCCTGGGCGGGCCGCCGCCGGCTGGACGGCGTCGACGTCATGGACGGCGCCCTGACCAACCCGTTCGCGCACGCCGTGGCCACCGCCCTGGCCGTGGCGGGAGCGGACACGGTCGATTCGGTCGCCGGCATCGAGCTGGAGCTGTACCGCGCCAACGCGATCGAGTCCGACGACACCTCCAGCGCCCGGCTGCGGCTCGCCGACGGGACGGTCATCGCGATCACCGTCTCGCTCTGCTCCGTCCGGCGCACCGAGCCCTACCTCCACCTCCACGGCGAGACCCGGTCGGCCCGGCTCTTCTACACCGTCGACGAGATCGAGTCCGGCGGGGTCAGGACCGGTTTCGGCCGGACGAACCTGCTCGGCGACCTCCTCGCGCACATCCGGGACAGCACACCGCTCCTGGTCCCGCTCGCGCGCACCGGCGGTTTCACCCGGCTGCTCGACGCGATCCGGCTGGCTCCCGAACCACGCCCGATCGAGGAGCGGTTCGTCCGGAGGGAACCGTCCCGGCTGGTCCTGCCCGGCATCGAGGGCCTGGCCGTCCGCGCCGCGCAAGACCTCAGAACCCTCTCCGAACTGGGCTTCCCTGACACCGTCGAGCCGGCGGACCGCCCGTGGCCGGAGACGATTCTGCGGGTCGGCGGCCATGAGGTGGCCGCGTACATCCAGCGCGGGGACCTCCAGGCGACCGATGCCCCGCGGCCCCACCTGCATCCCGTCCGGACCCTCGGCGGGACGGTCGTCACCGAGACCCAGCCGGACGACCACGTCCACCATTTCGGGGCGGGCGTCGCGATCTCCGACGTCGACGGGGTCAACTTCTGGGGCGGCTCCACCTACGTCCCCGGCGAGGGCCCGAAGATCCTCCCCAATCACGGACGGCAGCGCCGGCGCACCCTCCGCCCCATCGACGGCGGCTACGCCGACACCCTCGACTGGGTCGGCCCGGACGGCACCGTCCTGGCCGACGAGGAGCGGACCCTGACCGCCCGTCCCGTCGCCGGAGCGTGGGTGCTGCACTTCACGTTCACGCTGACCGGCCGGACCGGGCGGCCGCTCGTCATACAAAGCTCGGCGTGCAAGGGCCGCACGGGCGCGGGCTACGGCGGGTTCTTCTGGCGTGCGCCCAAGGACTCCCCCGGCCTGGCCGTCTTCACCGGCGAGGCGTCCGGAGAGGAGGCCGTGCACGGCAGCGTCACGCCCTGGCTGGCGCTGACCTCGGACGCATGGAGCCTGGTGTTCGTCCAGACCGCCGGGCTCGACCCGTGGTTCGTGCGGGCCGCCCACTACCCCGGTGTCGGACCCGCGCTCGCCTGGGACGAGCCGCTGACCGTCCCGCACCACCTGACCCGGGCGATCACCGTCGTGGTCGCCGACGGACGCCTCACCCCCGGCGAGCTTCGCGGAAGTTCGGAGGCCCGTTCTAGTTGGCTTTCTTCTGTTCTTGAAGGCATGCCTTGAGTGCCTTTTGTGCCTTCGCGGGGTCATAGCCGGGCGGCGGTGTCCATTGCTCGCCGTTCGCCGGAACCTTGATGCCGTGCTTGCGCAGGCAGTCCGTCAAGGTACGGATCGCGCTGGGCGCTGTGCTCGGAACGGAAGGGGCGGACCGCCCCCGGCCCTGAACCGGGGACGGCCCGCGCGGACGTGGCCGGAACGCTCAGAGCGTCAGGTCACCGGGTTGTCGACGAGGTAGACGGACGGCGACGGCTTGCCGCAGGTCGCCTGGGTGGACGCGCCGCCGTTCAAGGTGAGCCGCGCGCCGGCGGAGCCCAGCATCACCCGGACGTTCTGCGACCCGGACGACGGCGTGAACGGCCCCGCCGTCAGCGCGCCGTCCGCGGGCAGCGGCACGACGAGCCGCTGGTCGCGCACCAGGGTCGTCGCGGGGATCGAGACGCCCTCGTCCGGGATGACGTTGAGGGTCTGCGGCGTGCCGCCCTCGACCTCCAGGTTCAGCTCGGACACCGTGCCGGAGATCGTGGTCACGCCCTCGTCGAGGAGGCCGTTCACCGTCTCCTTCGGCACCGTCAGGGCACCGGACGCGTTCGTGAAAGAGAACGAACCCGACTTGCTGACCGTGAGCGGGATGCCGTCGGCGCCGACCGCGATCCCCACGTCGTGGGGCCGGCCGTCCCAGGTGCACTGGTACGGCGCGTTGATGACGCCCGCCAGCTCACCCGACTTGGGCTCGGGGAAGTTCAGCGGCGCACCGTGGAACTTCGCGGGCGGCTGCCCCGGCTCCCCGCCGACGCCGAGCGTCAGCAGGGCGTTGCCGCCCCGCGGCTTGCAGTCCGCGGTGATCGGGAGCGAGAAGCCGGCCGAGGACTTCAGGTCGACCTGCGCGAACGCGCTGTCGAAGCCCAGCGTGACCTTGCCGCTCTGCGGCGCGGTGTACGGCCCCACGTCGAACGGGCCCTGGCCGGGCGCGGGCAGTCCGACCTTCAGCGGTTTGCCCGGCTCGATCGGGATGTCGGTGAGCGTGATCGGGTCCTTGGCGATGTTGACCGCGTCGGGCGTCGAGTTGGTCGCGCCGATGGACATGTCGCTGATCGTCGCGTCGGCCTTGTCGAGGCCCAGGATCGGAGCCAGCGTGGTCAGCCATTCGGGGAAGGTGATGCTGCCCGCTCCCTGCGTCAGCCAGAACTCCTGGCCGGGGCCGAGCTGGACCGGCGCGACGCCCTGGATGTCGACGTCCAGGGGCAGCCACAGCACCGGGAGCACTCCGGCGAAGTTGATCGTGCAGGCGATCGGGAGCTTGAACCGGCCGGTGTCCACGCCGATCGCCGGCAGGTCCTGCGCGGGGATCGCGTTGGCCGCCGGGGGCGCCACCAGCGTGGGCGCCAGCATGACCAGCGCGCTCATCGCGGAGAGGATCGCGGTGCGGATCGGTCCGCGGCGCACCGGACGCCCGGGAGAGGAGCGTGGTGTCGGGGGGGTTCGCATGTGGTCCCTCATTCCTTCGGGATCGGGGGATGCGTCCCACAGTGTGTGTCACACAGTTGGCGGCCTAGTAGGAAGGGCGGTGCGCGTTTCCGCCGGCGACCTCTGCTCGAACTCACAACGACGTTTCCGGGACCTCAGCCCACCTGCGCGTCGAGCGCGGCGCGGAGCCGCCCCAGCACCTCCGCGTGCCAGTCGTCCAGGAGACCGATCGCCTGCCGGGCGGGCCCCATGTCCCCCGCCTCCCAGGCGCTGATGAGCTGATCCCACCACCACACGTGCACGCCCGGGGCGTCGAACACGACGTCGAGCACTTCCGGCACCTCGCCCAGCATCGGCCCCAGCGAGTTCAGAACCCCGAGGAAGACGCCGCCGCCGACCGCCATCGACCCCGCCCGCAGGACGTCCAGCACGCCCTGGTGGACGTCCGCCGGGGTCGCCTCCTCATCCCGCGCCAGCATGTCGAGGCGCCGCCACGCCCGCCGCACCGGCGCGGGGTCGTGGGCGCCCGGGTCCGCCTCGATCTTGTCCAAGACCGATCCGTAGAACATGCGCAAGGTCTCCAGGATGTCCCGGAGGATCCGGACCGCCAGGTCGGGAAGCCTTCGCGAGAACCGGAACAGGTAGCGCCACGTCTCCACCCCGCCGTACGCCTCGACGTCGCGGACCACGGCGCCGACCCCGTGGTGGGTCTCCACGAATCCCGCCGTCCGCAGCTGCCCGAGGACGAGCTGGACCGTGGACGGGTTGATCTCGTACTCCCCGGCGAGCCGCCGGATCGACGGCAGCCGCTCCCCGGCCCGCAGCCGCCCCGACGCGATCGCGAACGCGATCTGCTCGGCGACCTCCTCGACCACCGTCCCGCGGGTCACGGCGTGCCCGCCCGGTTCCCGGACCGTCCAGCGCCCGCCAGTGAGCTCCGCATGCGGGACAGCGTACGGCCCGGACCGCTGCCGCGCCGCTCAGGCGGAAGAGCGGATCACTCATCTGACTGAGGAAACCGGTCCCTGACTTCTGTCATCCGGACACTATGTGCGCGCCACTGTACGACACAGACTCTGGCACACCACGCATTCGCGGGAGGAACCCTTGCCGCAGCCCTTTCTGCCGTCACCGACTCCGCCGTCGCCGCACTTCCGTCACCGGCCGCCGACCGACGCGATGAGCCGGGGCCAGATCCGATGAAGTTCCCGTTCCCAATAGGGCCAGCTGTGCGTGCCGTTCCGGTACAGGTGGGCCGCCACGGGGATTCCCAGGAGGCGCAGCCGCCGGAGGAACGGCCGGATGGTCGACCGTACGACGGGCTCGGCGAGATTGGCCGCGCTCCACGACCCCGGCCGGTCCAGCGGGCCGGGACGCCCGGTCAGCCCGCAGGACAGGAACACGTCCGTACCGCGCAGCCCGGCCGCCAGGTGGAGCGGGTCGGCGGCACGCCAGCGCCGGTCGTCGAGCACGGGCACGCCCCACATCGCGAACGGGTTCACCCGTCCGGCGATGCCGGTGGCGGCGAGCAGGGTGGTCGCGGCGAGCGGCGAACGGATCGTGCACGGACCGCTCAGCGCAGCCGCGGAACGGAACATCCCGGGATGGGCCGCCGCGCTCAGCAGCGCCCCGTACCCGCCGCCGGAGACCCCGGCGACCGCGCGCACGGCCGAGGCCCGGTACCGCCTCCGCATGAGCTCGTGGAGTTCGTGGACGTGGAAGGTCTGCCACTGCGGGCCGCTGCGCCAGTCGGCGTACCCGCCCGCCCGGCCGCCGTCCGGCATGGCGATGAGGACGTCGTCGTCCCGGCTGAGATGCTCCACGTCGGTGTGGCGCGTCCACGACGCCGAGTCGTCGAGACCGCCGTGGTGCAGCGTCAGCAGCGGCCGGCCATCGCCACCGTACTCGGACCAGCCGTGCGGGACGAGCACCCGGATCGACCATTCTTCCGGGCCGAGGGAATCGGCCTGCACCGTCAGTTTCCTGAGCCGGTCGCTCAGCATCTCCTCGTCGATGACCTTGATTGCCATGAACCGAGGTTATGACGCTCACGAATGGCCACATCACTGACTGAACTCAAGATTCGACTTTACTGACCACTGAGTTATCTGCGTCCTTTCAAGCGCCTTTTCTAGCATGCCCGAAAGACGCCGAAGGCATTTTTCGCAACTGAATGAAAGGGGTGGGAACATGGCCACCGGCTTGATCGTCGTCATCGCGCTCTGCATGACGGCCAACGCGTGGCGGCTGCGGGCCCGCCTGCGCGGCCTCCGCCCCCTGCCGCCCGCGCCCGAGGGCGAACCGCCGGGCGGGAACGAGTTCGTCCTGCTCACCGCGGACGGGGTCGAGGTCCCGCCCGGCGTGCTGCGCGCCGCCGAGCGCCACGCCCGCGACAACGGCATCGGCCTGGTCGACCTGATGCCCCGGGACCTGCCCGTCGACGCGGCCCTCGACCTGGCCCGCCATCTGGACTTCGCCGCCTACCGCGACGACGTCTTCGGCATGGGCCGCGGGGCCTGCCACGCGGTTCTCGCCTTGCGCACCGCCACCGCCGACGCCGGGATCACGACGTTCACCGGCCTCGACCCCGACGAACTCGGCGCGGCCACCGCCCGGCTCCGGCTTTACACGGGCTCGGCCGACATCGTCGCCGCCCCGTTCGGCGGCCACGACCAGACGGCTTTCCGGCGTTCGCGGATGCGTTCGCTCGCACTGGTGATCCCGCAAACGCTCGCGCTACCGCAGACGCTGTTCGCGGCCGCCGGCGGATACCTTCTCGTGGCCGGGGGCATCGTGCTGGCACCGGTCGCCGGGTTCGCGCTCGCGCTGCTGTACTGCGCTCTTCCGGCGCTGGTCTTCGCCGGTGCCGCCGTACGGCCCCGCGACCTCACCCGCGTCTGCGCGCTGCGGCTCGTCCACACGCCCCGTTCGATCGTCCGGACCCTCACCGCCCCGAGGACGCGCTGGGAACGGGACCAGATCGCCCGCCGCGAGGAGGCCCGCGTCTGGTACCGGGCCGAGATCGACCGCGGGATCGACCGGTTCGCCGGGCCGCGCGCCGAGGAGTGCCCCTGGTGCGGCGGCCGCGCGTTGAGCAGGCGGGTCGTGGCCCGCGACATCCTCCAGGGCAAGCCGGGACGTTTCACCATGGACCGGTGCGACGGCTGCGGGCACGTCTTCCAGAACCCGCGCCTCACCCCCGACGGCCTGGCCTTCTACTACAAGGACGTCTACGACGGCCTCGGCGACGTCCTGGCCGAGCGGATCCTGTCCTCCAACACCTCCTGGTACCTCGCCCGCGCCGCCATGGCGGCCCGCGAGACCGACCCCGCCACGTGGCTCGACATCGGCACGGGCAAGGGGCATTTCTGCCGGGCCGCGCGGACCGTCCTGCCCGGCACGCGCTTCGACGGCCTCGACTTCGGCGCCGCGGTCGAGGAAGGCGCGCAGCGCGGCTGGCTCGACCGCGCCTACCGCGGCGAGTTCACGGCACTGTCCGATGATCTGGCCGGACGGTATGACATGATCAGCATGCACCACTACCTGGAGCACACCGCCGATCCGCTCACCGAACTCGACACCGTCGTCAAGGTGCTGCCTTCCGGGGGGTACCTCCTGATCGAACTGCCCGACCCCGAATCCTGGTTCGGCCGCGTCCTGCGCGGCTACTGGGTGCCCTGGCTCGCGCCCCAGCACCTCCACATGATCCCCATCGGCAACCTGCGCGCGGCGCTGGCGCAGCGCGGCCTGGAGATCCTCGCCGAAGAGCGCAGGGAGGCCGACCAGGGACCGGACTTCGTCGCGTCCGCCGCCGCCGTCGTGAACCGGCTCGGCCTCGACGTCGACCGGCCGTGGTGGCCGCGCCCCCCGGGCCGCCGCGAGTACGCCGGCGCGCTCGCCGCGATCGTCCTGGCCGGTCCCCTCATGGGAGCGGCCGTGCTGCTGGACCTGCTCACCACCCCCATCGCCCGGAGGACCAGCAACGCCTACCGGGTCCTGGCCAGAAAGAACCTCGGATGAGACATCTGCTGCTGACGCTCGCCCTGCTGTTCTCGCTCATCTCCGTACCCGCGCCCGCCTCGGCGTCGGAGATCACCGAGACGTGGATCGACGCACGCACCCTCGACCTGACCTGGACGTCGCCGAACGTCGCGGAAGAGGTCAGCGTCCGCCTGCTGCTGCCCAAGGGCTGGAGCCGGACCGCGAAGCGGACATGGCCGGTCGTCTACGCCTTCCAGGGCGGACGCGACGACTACACGTCCTGGACGCGCGAGACCGGCATCGAAGAGCTCGCCGCGCGATGGGACGTCATGGTCGTCATGCCGTCCGGCGGGGACAACGGCAGCTACACCGACTGGTGGAACGACGGCGAGGGCGGCGTCCCGCGCTGGGAGACCTTCCACACCAGCGAGGTGATCGAGCTGATGGCCCGCTACCGCGCGGGAAACAGCAGGGCCGTGATGGGCGCGTCATCGGGCGGCCAGGGCGCGCTGGCCTACGCCGCCAGGCACCCCGGCATGTTCCGCTACGCGGCGTCCTTCAGCGGCTCCACCCACCTGACCATGGCCGGGATGCAGGTGTTCCTGATGGCGGTGAACCTGATCGGCTCGGGCATGGACGCGTTCCGCATCTTCGGCGTGCCCGGCCTCGACGACGCGAACTGGCGCGCCCACGACCCGTACGTGCTGGCCGAGAAGCTGCGCGGCGTCGGCCTCTACGTCTCCAGCGGGACCACCGGCATGAACGGCCCGTACACGCCAGAGGGCGCCCAGTGGCGGCTCACCCAGCTCAGCGAGATCCTCATCGGGCAGATGAACCACTCGTTCGTGGCCCGGCTGAACGAGCTGAACATCCCGGTCACGTCCCACATCTACGGCAACGGCTGGCACGCCTGGCCCGAATGGATTCCGGAGATGAACGCGGCCTGGCCCCTGATGATGCGCGCGATCGGCGCGGAGGCCGCAGGGTCGTAGCCGCGCACGCACGGCCGGCGTACGCCTTCACCCGCCGAACCGGCGAGCTTTGAACGCCGATCGCACGATGGCGCGAACCGCGCGATCGTCCGCGACGTCCCATTGCAGAACGATTCCGGCGCGTGCCGCGCCTGGGCCGACGACAGGGGGCTTCGTGACCGGTTCCTCTCACAACGCGGGTCAGCCCGACATGTCGAGTCCCGGCCGCGGCGTACGAAGGCCGGGCGTGTTCAAGGCGGCCGTCGCCTTTCTCTTTCTGTCGACCATTGCCTACGGTTTCGTGGAGTTCTCAGGCGAAGGTCAATCAGGACCTTTGGCAGAGACCAGGACTCCCTTCGCCGCGATCATTTACGGGGCGATTCTCATCTGGGTCGCCGCCGGTGGACGCGAGGCCAGGACGGCGATGCTGTGGGCGGCCGTGGTGTCGGGCGCCTCGCAGTGGTCCTGGGCGCATGGCCCGGAGGGTCTGGTCTCGTACCTCGTCGCGTTGGCCGCCTCGGCTCTCGGTGTGGTGTTGCTGTACAGGCCGAAGAGCGGCTCATACCTCGACGTCAAGGAGTCACAGATCGCCGCCGCGCAGGTCCGCCGGCTGTTCGAGGAGCGCGGGAGGGGCGGCGAACGCCTGCACACCGTCTCCGGCATCGCCGCCATCCTCGGCATGAGCGGTACGACGGTCTACCAGCATCTGACCCCTGACCAGCGACGGCAGGTGCCCCCGCCGCCGGACGAAGTGTGATCCCCCAAGCTCTCCCCGGGCGGCTTCCGGATCGGCCGGGGGATCAGCGCGGCTGAGGGGCGTCGGGCCGGGGCAGTGCGGTGCTCTCGGTCAGGCGGCGCAGCAGATCGACGAGGTGGCTGCGGTCGGCCTCGGTGAACCCGCCGAAGAGGTGCTCGCCCAGTGGGCGCCGACGGGGTCCTGCTGACCACCTCGGCCGGCGGGCGCTACCTCGGCGACCCGGTGTTCGCTCCGCTGCTCGCCGAACTCGACCGCCGCGGCGCCGTCGCGTTCACCCATCCGTTCTCGCCCAAGGGGATCGTCGAGGTGCCCGAGGTCGGAGGCTGGCTCGGCGACTTCCTGCTCGACACCACCCGCACCGCGCTCAGCCTGATCGCCACCGGGGCCCTGGACCGCTACCACCGGCTGTCGATCATCTTGTCCCACGGGGGCGGGTTCCTGCCGTACATGGCCGGCCGCGCCGAACGCTGGGGCAGGGAGGACGACGGGCCCGCCCCGGCGAAGATCCGGCGGGCGCTGCGGCGCTTCTACTACGACACGGCGCTGCCGATGTCCCCGTACGCCACCCCGACGCTGCTCGGCGCGGCCGGCGCCGACCGCGTGCTGTTCGGCACCGACTGGCCCGCCAACTCCGCCCGCGAGGTGACCCTCAACACCGCGGCTCTCGACCGCGACCCGAACCTCGACCATCGCGCACACCCGGCCATCGCCCGGGACAACGCCCTGCGCCTACTCCCCCGCCTTGCCAAAAGGCGTCGGTGAAACCGGTGGTGGCGGACGTCCGACCGAGGTCGTGTGCGGACATGCGGGGGCGGGGAGCCGGTTACGGCTCCACCCACAGTCCACCAGGCCATGTCCTAGAGTCCCTGCATGCATCTGGACGACGGGCGGAAGGCCGCCGAGGCCGGGGACTGGGTGGCCGCCGGGCACGCCTTTGTGCGGGCCGCGATGGAGGGCAGTGCGGAGGGCGCCGAACTCGCGGCCCGGGTGACCGCCGAACTTGTCCCGCTGGCGGACGGCGGGTCGGCGGAGGCCGCCGCGCTTCTCGCCGGGATCTACCTGGAGTATTTCGACGAGTCGGCCCTGCCTGCGGCCGCAGCGTACGCCCGCGTAGCGGCCGAGGCCGGGCTCCCGGCCGGGCAGCGCACCTACGGGCACATGCTGGTGAAAGGCCTCGGCGTCGAAGAGGACCGGGAGCGTGCCGCCGCGCTGTTCCGGGCGGCCGCCGAGGGCGGGGACGCCTACGGCAGGTTCAACCTCGCCCTGCTGGTCGACGACACCGACGAGTCCCTGCAGCTGTTCGAGGCCGCCGCACGCGAGGGGATCGTCGTCGCCGGTGCCGTGCTCGCCGACCGGCTGTCGGCGCTGGACCGGGACGAGGAGGCACTGGGTTGGTACGTCTGGGCAGCCGAGCACGGGCATACGGAAGCGATGAACGCCGCCGCCTGCTGGTATCGCGACGGCTTCGGCACCGCACCTGACCCGGTGCAGGCGGTGCGCTGGTTCTTCGTCATGCTCGCGCACGGCGACGGAAACGGCGTTCACGAGGCGATCCAGATGGCGAAGGCCGGCGCCTTGAACGTGGAGCAGATTCGCGAGGCCGGACGGCTCGCCGGCGACCCCACCTCAGCGGAGACCCTGATCGGCATGCTCCCGAGCGGCGAAGGCTTCTGACGGCAGTTCGTTCCTGCGCCCACCCACCATGGTGGCTGTGGCGTCGGGTGGCGGGCGTTGGGGGTCGCACCGTCGCAGAGAGGCGTGGAGTGTCCCATAGCTGTCCTATAGCTGTCCCATAGCTGTCCCATATCTGCCAGTATCGACCGCTGTCGGCAGGCCGCAGAGGTGCAGGAGGGACCCCCGCATGGGGACTGGGGAAATCGAAACGATCCAACTCGACGAAGACCAGCGTGCCGACGTCGTCTTGATACTCGATACGTTGCGCACTGCGGGTTGGCGGATTCACCACGTCACCACCCGCACCGATGAACCAATGGTTATGGAGCCCGGAGCGGGAGCCCGATACAAGACACCGGCCTGCGAGCTTGATGTCGAGTATGCAGGTATGTGCATATCGGTCGGAATCGAAGGCATTGGCAACTGGGAGGACCATGAACTGCTGATTCACGGCTGCGGGCAGTACGCCAGTCGCCACAACACGGCGCAGCCGAACGACGATCAGCGGAAGCTTGTGGACGTTCTTGCGGTGCTCACGGCTTATCAGGAGCGGCTGGCACCCAACACCTACGCCGACTTCGGCCGTGCCCTGTTGAGGGCTTGTGACTCCATTGAGTACAACTCGGAAGAGACCGGCGTGTACGAGTTCACCCAGCAGGACTTGGATAGCGGAGAATTGCCTGTGCTGAAGCGCCAGTAGCACAAAGCCAGCGACACCTTCTTGACAGTCTCGCCGTACTCGGCTGGTGCGGGGAGATCAGCTGTCGGGATGAGCGTTGTTGATCACGACGGCGTCTCCCATGACGAGGTAGTAGACGGTGACGTCGTCGCGAGTGACGGTGTAGTGCGCGTGTTCCAGATCCTCGATTCCGAGCGGCTTGGCGTCCGGCGGTACCGAATCACTCAGCAGCGACATGATCACCAGCTGGATCGCTGTTCGGTAGTGCGGCGCCATCCCGGCAATCTGGAGCCGGAGTGTGCGGGGGACGACGAGGTGGTCAGGCAAGCCAGTCCCCCGAGGCGACCTGCCCGCGGGCGTACACCTCGTAACCGGGCGGGGTCTGGCCGGCGTCCAGGTACGGCTTGATGCGGGTGGCCTCCTGGTCGGCCTGCCGGGCGGCACGCTCGCGACGCAACTGCTGCAACTCCTGCCACTCCTGCTCGGTGACCATCACCACTGGATCCCGACCGTTCTTGGTGATGCGGGGGTGCGCCCTGCCGTGGACCACGGCGGCGTGCATGTCACCGAGACGCTTACGGGCCTCCTTGATCGGATACGACTCCATGCCCCAGACCCTAGTGCACACAGTGGCACGAGTGAACACGGTGTACACCTTTGAATCCCGGACTGAACGTCCGAAGCAGTCGCCGGGCCGAACTGCAGCGCGTTCACCTTGTCGGTCGGCCATCGCGGGGCCACCCACGGCCGGTCGGACGACCCAGATCGCCCACGGTCAGCGTTCCAGGTCGAACTCGCACGCCTTCGCAGAGTCGGCGAACACCCGCCACGCCGCAGCACCGAACGCCAGCCGAGGGCCGTCCGGGTCCTTGGAATCACGCACGGCGATCATCGGAGCGACGTCCGCGACCTCCACGCATTCACCACCATGCTGTGAGCTACGGCTGCTCTTACGCCACAGGGTGCCCGAAACATCCGAGGTGCTCATAGCTGCTCCATCGCGTCTTGGATCATGGCCAACGACTCCTCAGTGGAGAGCGTCTGACCCTGGATCAGGTCCCACGTTACGACTTGCAGCGCGACCCTGTCGCGCCGCTTCAGCAGTATCCCCTCTGCGGAGGCCTCCGTATAGGCGACGTCTGGCTCGTTTTCGAAACCTAGGATGATAAAGCTTCCTGCCAGGCCAGCATGAAATCCCACAGCGTACGGGACGATCTGTAGTTGAGTCTTCTCGCGCTGCCCTACCTCCAGCAGATAGTTGAGCTGCTCACGCATGACCTCCGTACCTCCCACACTCCGGCGGATAACGTCCTCGTCCATGACGAGGAAAGTGTGTGGAGGGTTCTCTCGTTCGAAGATCGACTTCCTCTCCATGCGTTCGGCGACGAACTTTGGTGTAGCGGAGCCCATCATCAGGCTGATGATCGTGCCTGCGTACGCCTCGGTCTGGAAGAGTCCGCTGATCAGGTTGGTGCTGAAGACGCGGACGTGGCTGGCCTTCTCTTCGTAGCCCAGGTATTCCGGGAAGCCCGGAGGCAGGATGGTCAGGTGTCGCGTCTCGTTGATGCGCTCCCATAGGCGGCGGAACAACCCGTCCACCTTGAAGTAAGTGTCGAGGGCGGCGGCGAATTCTTCGGATGGCAGGTTCTTGCGTAGCTCGACCTGGCCGACGTAGGAGTCGGCGAAACCGAGCTTTTCAGCGAGTTCCTTCTTGGTGAGACCGGCCTGCTTTCGGCGCCACTCGAGTTCCTTGGCGAAGGTGACGATGGCTGGTCCGTCGTAGGGCTCGGATTGGGCGGGCATCACGACCTCCGGGGGGCTGCACCCGGACGGCGGGTGCGGACGATCTTGCCTGCGGTGCATTGCTGGTGGTACTCGGTCGATTCCTAAGCGCAGTCGAGCGTGTGAGTGTGGTCACACGAAATTGGCGAGCGGGAACGAGTCAGAGGGAACTCGATGACTGCGCGAGTGCAGGTGGACGAACGGGAGCTGGAGCGGCTGCGGGCCGACTTCGGCGGGTGGCGGATCTGGCGGGCCGTCAAGCAGGACGGGCGGCTGGGCGAGTGGGTCGCCAGCCTCCACGACCCCAAAGCCGGGGTGGAGCCGACGCTGATGTTCCCCACGGCGCCCCTGCTGCGGAAGGCGCTGCTCCGGCAGGCCGAGAGGGCGCGAGCGAAGGGCTGAAGGCCGAGGTGGTGGACACAGGTCGTCCACCACCTGGCGTGAAGGCCCCCGAGAACGCGGCGCGGTCGGTGGACGTCCCCCCGGGCCTACCGGCCGCGCCGTCCCACGAGAAGAGGTGAGCTTCATGGGTATGCGATCCGGCAGGCACGCGGCCACGGCCGATCGCACCGGCGCGGGACGTCCACCATGCGGTCAGCGTGCTCGTTCGTGAGCTGGCGGGCGCGTGAGTCCGGGCGAGCGGGGGCCGGTCGCGGCGGATCTCATCCTGTTCGGCGGAGCCTGCATCGGGACGGGTTCTTCGGGTTCCTGGCCGGGAGCCGGTGACCTGCCCGGTGGCGGTGACCACGGCGGCAGGTCACCGGCGCGGCGCTCAGCCCTTGGGGACAGGCAGCAGGTCGGCGTGCCTGACGTTGTAGCCGCCCTTGGTGACCGGGGCGAAGGCCGCGGGGCCCATGCAGGTGCCGACCTTGCCTTCTCCCCATTCGCCTTCCTCGTTCTGGTCGCCGTTGACGACCGACCAGGAGAACCCCATGCGGTCATGCCTGCCACCGGGGCCGCCGTCGTGGACGGTGAAGCCGAACCGGCGGCCGATCCAGTCCTTGATCGGTTCGTCCGCCTTGGTGACGACGGCGGTGAGGGTGGCGTTGCCCGGGCTCGTCGCCAGGCAGTCGACCCTGGCCTCCGACCGCACGGTCCATCCCGCCTCCGGGGAGTGGTGGGAGATGTTCACGATGCCGCGGGCGTCGGTGGGCAACCCGTCGGGGACGCCCGGCTTGGGCGCCGAGTACGGAACGGCGCGGGCGTTGATGGTGAAGGCGCGGACGTCCTGATCGGGCCAGTAGGTGAGGCGGATCTTCGCGGACCCCGACACGCGCGCCGTCTTGGCCTCGGCCGCGGGCGTCGCTGTCGGCGTGGAAGTCGTCTGCCGGATGCCGACCGGCGGGGTGCGCGGCGGAGGTGGCGAACTCCGGAGAGGCTGCCATGCGCGGTCCTTCCATCAAGATCGGCTGACCCGATCCCGCGCGCCGGACACGCGGCGGGGCCGCCCCGGAGCGGTTCAGGAGATGCGGTCGATGATCAAGGGGTGGAGGGACGGGGTGCCGTCGTCCGCGATCTCGTACGCGCCGTCCAGGGACTCCAGGGCGCGGGGCAGGCGGGTCTCGTCGTCGGTGTGGAGGGTGAGGAGCGGCTGGCCTGCCGTGACGGTGTCGCCCGGCTTGGCGTGGCAGATGATGCCCGCGCCGAACGACACCGGGTCCTCCTTGCGGGCGCGGCCGGCGCCCAGGCGCCAGGCGGCGACGCCGACGCCGTAGGCATCCAGGCTGGTCAGAACGCCCGTGGACGGGGCCGTGACCATGTGGGTCTCGCGGGCGGACGGGAGGGGCGCATCGGGGTCGCCGCCCTGGGCGGTGATCATGCGCCGCCAGACGTCCATGGCGGAGCCGTCCTTCAGGGCGTCGGCCGGGTCCTTGGACGACAGCCCGGCGGAGGCGAGCATCTCGCGGGCCAGGGTGAGGGTCAGTTCGACCACGTCGGACGGGCCGCCGCCCGCCAGCACCTCGACCGACTCGGCGACCTCGACGGCGTTGCCGACCGCGTTGCCGAGGGGGCGGTCCATGGCGGTGAGCAGCGCGGTGGTGCGCAGGCCGTGGTCGGTGCCGATCGCGACCATCGTCTCGGCGAGTTCGCGGGCGTTCTCCACCGTTTTCATGAACGCGCCGGAGCCGACCTTCACGTCCAGGACGAGCGCGCCCGTGCCCTCGGCGATCTTCTTCGACATGATCGAGGACGCGATCAGCGGGATCGACTCGACCGTTCCCGTCACATCGCGGAGGGCGTACAGCTTGCGGTCGGCGGGGGCCAGACCGCCGCCCGCCGCGCAGACCACGGCCCCGGCGGAACGCAGCACGTCCAGCATCTCCGCGTTCGACAGCGACGCCCGCCAGCCCGGGATCGACTCCAGCTTGTCGAGGGTGCCGCCGGTGTGGCCGAGGCCGCGACCGGAGAGCTGCGGGACGGCGGCGCCGCACGCGGCCACCAAAGGCGCCAGCGGCAGGGTGATCTTGTCGCCGACGCCGCCGGTGGAGTGCTTGTCGGTGGTCGGGCGGTCCAGCGCCGACCAGTCCATCCGCTCACCGGAGCGGATCATGGCCTTCGTCCAGCGGGCCACCTCGGGACGGGTCATGCCGTTCAGCAGGATCGCCATCGCCAGCGCCGACATCTGCTCCTCGGCGATACCGCCCCGCGTGTAGGCGTCGACCGCCCAGTCGATCTGGTCGGGGGTCAGCGTCCCGCCGTCGCGCTTGGCGCGGATGACATCGATGGCGTCCACAAAGTCCCTTTCAAGCACGTTCGATCAGGTCGTCGGGGCCGAACGCGTCCGGCAGGACGTCCGACATGGGCAGGATGCCGCGCGTCGTCTCCAGCAGCATCGGGGCGCCGCCGTGCTCCCAGAGGAGCTGGCGGCAGCGCCCGCACGGCATCAGCGGGTTCCCGTGCCGGTCGACGACCGACAGCGCGACCAGCCGGGGCCGCTCCGACTTGCCGGGGCCGTGCAGCGCCGACACGATGGCGCACTCCGCGCAGAGCCCGATCCCGTACGAGGCGTTCTCGACGTTGCATCCGGTGATGACGCGGCCGTCGTCCACCAGGGCGGCGGCGCCGACGGGGAAGCCGGAGTACGGGCAGTACGCGCGTGTCATCGCCTCCCGCGCGGCGTCGCGCAGGGCAGGCCAGTCGATCTCCATACCGCTATCGTGCCTCACCGCGCCGGTACCGCTGCCCGTTGGCGGCGGGCATGCGGAGGCGCTGGCTCGCCAGGGACAGGACGAGCAGCGTCGTCAGGTGCGGCGTGAACGAGACCAGCTCGCCGGGGACCGCGTCGCTCAGCAGGAACCAGGCGAGCAGCCCGACGGCCGCCGCCAGCGACAGGACGGCCCCGACGTAGGCGTTGCGGACCTCGCGGCGGGCCAGGTCCGTCGCGGCCTGGGGACGCAGCTTCCCGGCGCGCCGGGCCTGCCAGACCGCGACGCCGATGAGCAGGATCGCCACGAACAGCAGCAGCGCGTGGACGGCCTGGCCGCCGCCGCGCACGTTCATCGCGTCGGTGTAGCCGAACAGCAGCGAGCCGACGGTGAGGCCGCCGGGACGCCAGTTCCCGAAGATCATGGCGGCGAGGCCGATGAAGCCCCGGCCGTTGGTCTGGCCGTCCTGGAACAGCGGGGCGGCGACGGTGACCAGGAAGGCGCCGGCGAGGCCGGAGAACCCGCCCGAGATGATCACGGCGGCGTACTTCATCCGGTACACGTTCACGCCGAGCGACTCGGCGGCGTACGGGTCCTCGCCGCAGGAGCGGATCCGCAGCCCGAACGGCGTCTTCCACAGGATCAGGAAGCTGAGCGGCACCAGCAGCAGCGCGACGAGGGTCAGCAGCGACATGTCGCTGGTCAGCCCGCGCAGGATGCCCGCGAGGTCCGACGCCAGAAACCAGTGCCGCTGCTCCAGCGACCCGAGCCAGTCGGGGCTCTGCCAGCCGCCTATCTTCCCGCCGGACAGCACCGGCGCCGTCAACGTCATGATCGGATCGACCGGCGGGGACTGCCGGGGGCCGCCGCCGAGGGCCTTCGCCTCGCCGGTGGCGAAGATCAGCCCGGCGAGGAACTGGGTGAGGCCGAGCCCGAGGATGTTGATCGCGACACCGGACACGATGTGGTCGACGCCGAACGACACGGTCGCGACCGCGTGCAGCAACCCGCCGAGGGCGCCGCCGAGGATGCCGAACAGGACCCCGATCCACGGGCCCCACTGGAACCCGGCCCACGCGCCCGTCCAGGTCCCGAGGATCATCATGCCCTCGAGACCGATGTTGATGATGCCGGACCGCTCCGACCACAGCCCGCCGAGACCGGCCAGGAAGATCGGCACGGCGAGGCGGAGCGAGGCGCTGACCGTCCCGCTGGAGGTCACCGGGTCCGCGTCGTCGATCACGCGGACCAGCGACAGCAGGACCAGCAGCCCCGAGGCGATCAGCAGGTAGTGCGGCCAGCGCAGCCTGCGTTTGCCGTTCGCGGGCTTCTTCGCGGCCACCGTCTCGGTCGCGGCGCTCATGAACGGCTCCCCGTGGACTCGCGGGCCAGGTCGTGGCCGGTGGCCAGCTCGGCGGCGACGGCCCGCTGCTGCATGCGGATCTCCCAGCGCCGGACGAGCTCGTACACGATGACGACGGTCAGCACGACCACGCCCTGCATGACCCTGACGATCTCCTTCGGAACGTCGACCGCCTGGAGCACGTCGGACGTCTGGTCGAGGAACGCGAACAGGAGCGCGGCGAGTGCGATGCCGGCCGGATGGTTGCGGCCGAGGAGCGCGATGGTGATCCCGGTGAACCCGAGCCCCGCCGGGAAGTTCAGCGAGTACTCGTAGGACGCGCCGAGCAGCTCCGGCATGCCGATCAGCCCGGCGACCACACCGGACGCCAGCATCGTGTAGACGATCATGCGGCGGGCGTTGACGCCGCTGGCCTGCGCGGCGGACGGGGACAGCCCCGACACCTTCAGGTCGAACCCGAACCTGGTGTAGTTGATGACGACCCAGAACACGATCCCGACGATGATCGCGACCGGCAGCAGCCCGTACATCTGGTTGGGCAGGTCGAGCCCGATCGAGGACAGGAACCCGTTCAGCGGCCCCACCCGTCCCGACTCGGGAATCTGCGGGGTCGCGACGTTGTTGCTGCCCGGCCGGAGCTCCGCGAGCCGCTGGTCGTTCAGCAGGTAGGCGATCAGGCCGGTCGCGATCGCGTTCAGCATGATCGTCGACAGGACCTCGCTGACGCCGCGGGTCACCTTCAGCACCCCGGCGATCGCCGCCCACAGCCCGCCGACCGCCATCGCCGCGACGATCACGAGCATCTGGCCGAACGGGGCGGGCAGGGTCACCGCCCCGCCGAGCACGGCCGCCAGGAACGCGGCGAGCCGGTACTGGCCGTCCACGCCGATGTTCAGCAGCGCCATCCGGAACCCGATCGCCACCGCCACCGCGGACAGGTAGTAGCGGGTGGCGCGGTTCACGATGTCGACGATCGAGTGTTCCGTGGTGCCGTAATCGATCATGCTCCGGATCGAGCTGATCGGGTCGGCGCCGGTGACGCGCAGCAGGATCATCGTGATGCCGAGGGAGATCAGCAGCGCCAGCGCCGGCGCGCCGATCTTCAGGCCGAGCCCGGTCGGGCCGAGGCCCCGCAGGATCGCCTTCCACGCCGGCACGGGCTCCGGTTCCCTGGGCGCGGCGCCGCCGTCCGGCTCGTCCGGTGCATCGCCGGAGCCCGGCTTCGCCAGGTCGGGCCCGGACGACTCGGCCTCCGACGGCTCCGGCTCCGGCTCCGCCTTCGGCGAGTCCGGCTTCGGCGACTCGGGGGCGGGTGTTCCGTCGCCCGGCCGCGCCGGGCCCTCCGGCTCGCCGTCGTTCGGCTCGCCGTCGTTCGGGTCGCCGTCGTTCGGGCCGGTCATGACGCGGCCCCAGCCCCGGTCATCGCGGAGCCGAGCTCCTCCGGCGTGACGGTCCGCGGATCGACCTCCGCGACGAGCCGTCCCCGCAGGATCACGTGCAGGGTGTCGGACATTCCGATGAGTTCCTCAAGGTCTGCGCTGATCAGCAGCACGGCCAGCCCGTCGGCGCGGGCCTGCCGCAGGTAGTCCCAGATGGCGGCCTGGGCGCCGACGTCGATGCCGCGCGTCGGGTGCGCGGCGATCAGCAGGCGCGGCTCGCCGGACATCTCCCGCCCGACGATGAGCTTCTGCTGGTTGCCGCCCGACAGCGCGGCGGCGGGCACCTCGATGCCCGGGGTCCGCACGTCGTACTCCCGGACGATCCGGGTGGTGTCGCGGCGGGCGCCGCGCCGGTCGACCAGCGGGCCGCGCACGTTCGGGGGCCGGGTCTGGTGGCCCAGCATGCGGTTCTCCCAGAGGCTCCCCTCCAGGACGAGCCCGTGCCGGTGCCGGTCCTCGGGGATGTAGGAGATCCCGGCCTCGCGGCGCCGCCGGGTCGTCCAGTGGGTGATGTCCTCGCCGCCGTGGACGATCGACCCGGCGTCCGCGTCCCGGAGCCCCATGATCGCCTCGATCAGCTCGGTCTGCCCGTTGCCCTCGACCCCGGCCAGCCCGACGATCTCGCCGCGGCGGATGCGCAGCGACACGTCGTCCACGATGGAGCGGCCCTCGGGCGACAGCACCGTCAGCGCGCCGATCTCCAGCTGGACGTCCTCGGTGACGGTCGACTCGCGCAGCTCCGGGGTGGGCAGCTCCGAGCCGACCATCAGCTCGGCCAGCCGCCGGGAGGTGACCTCGCCCGGGTTCAGCCTCGTCGCGACGGTGGTGCCGCGCCGGATCACCGAAATCGTGTCGGCGACGGTCAGCACCTCGTCGAGCTTGTGGGAGATGAACAGGACGGTCAGGCCCTCGGCGCGCAGCTCCCGCAGGTTGCCGAACAGCTCGTCGACCTCCTGCGGGACGAGCACCGCGGTCGGCTCGTCCAGGATCAGCACGCGGGCGCCCCGGTACAGCACCTTGAGGATCTCCACGCGCTGCCGCTCGCCGACGCCGAGCTTCTCGACCAGCACGTCGGGGTCGACGTGCAGCCCGTACGCCTGCGACATCTCGGTGATCTTGGCGCGGGCGGCGGCGAAGTCGATGCGGCCGAAGCGCCGGCCCTTGGCGCGGGGCTCGGCGCCGAGGATCACGTTCTCCAGGACGGTCAGGTTGTCGGCCAGCTTGAAGTGCTGGTGGACCATGCCGATGCCGCGGCCGATCGCGTCGGCCGGGGTCCGGAAGGAGACCTGCTGCCCCTCGACCTCGATGGTGCCCTCATCCGGCCGCTGCATCCCGTAGAGGATCTTCATCAGCGTGGACTTGCCGGCGCCGTTCTCGCCGCAGAGCGCGTGGACCTCGCCGTGCTCGATGGTGAGGTTGATGTCGCGGTTGGCCACCACCCCGGGAAACCGCTTGGTGATCGATGTCAGCCGCACGGCCGGCACCTGGTCAGGCACGAGTGCCCCTCCTCCTGCCTCGAACGTGCTGTGGGACGTGACGCCCGGTGTGCGACGGAACGTGCCGCGCACCGGGCGTCATCAGTTCGGTGACGCCCGGTGCGCGATTACGGCCGGACGAAACGGGCCGGTCACGTCACCGTGCGGGGTCACGCCCCGCAACGGTCAGGCCCCGCCAGGGTCACGCCTTGGTCGGGACCTTGATCTCACCACTGACGATCTTGGCCTTCAGCTCGTCCAGCTTGCCCTTGACGTCATCGACGTGACCGCCGGACGTGGCGTAGCCGACGCCGTTGTTGCTGAGGTCGTACGTCTTGGTGCCGGCCTTGACGTTGCCGTCGGCGACGCTCTTCACGAAGTCGTACACCGCGACGTCGACGTGCTTCTCCATCGAGGTGAGGATCTGGTCCTTCACCCCGGCGACCGCGGGCTGCTTGTACTGGTCGGAGTCGACGCCGATCGCCCACTTGCCGGCCGCGCCGACGGTCTTGATGACACCGATGCCGGCGCCGCCCGCGGCGTGGTAGATGACGTCCGCGCCCTGGTCGAGCTGGCCCTTCGCGGCCTCGTTGCCGAGGCCGGTGTCCTGGAAGCCGTTGAAGTTCGGCGGCTGCGTCAGGTACTTCGCCGGAAGGATCTTGATGTCCGGCTTGGCGGCCTTCGCGCCCGCCTGGTAGCCGGCGAAGAACTTGTGGATCAGCGGCACGTTGACGCCGCCGATGAAACCGATCGTGCCGCTCTCGGACTTCAGCGCCGCGGCGGCGCCGACGAGGAACGAACCCTGCTCCTCGGCGAAGCAGGCGCCGCTGACGTTGGCTCCGTCGACCTTGCACTGGTCGGCGTCCACGACGAGGAACTTGGTGTTCGGGAAGTCCTTGGCGACCTTGACCACCGAGGTGGTGTAGGCGAAGCCGACGCCGATGATCGGGTTGTAGCCCTGGTTGGCCATCAGGCGCAGCCGCGACTCCTTGTCGGAGTCGGGCTCGTCGGGCTTGGCCGAGATCTCCTCGGTCTCGAGCTTCAGTTCCTTCTTCGCCCGGTCGAGGCCGGCCGCTGCCGAGTCGTTGAACGACTGGTCACCGCGGCCGCCGATGTCGAACGCGAGACCGACCTTGAGGGTCTTCTTGGCGCCCTCGTCGCCGCCGCCGGTGTCCGCCTGCTTGCCACCGCACGCGGAAGCGGCGAACGTCAGCGCCGCACCCGTCACGGTGACGAGTGAAATCTTCAGTCCACGGCGCAAGGTAGCGCTCCTTCCGTTCCCCACCCAGGGTCGGCGGCCGGACCGGCCACCGAAATCGATCGGACGCTACCTCGCGAATGTGGGCAAACTTCCCGCTTGCACTGATTCGCAACAGGTCCGTTACCAACGCGTAGGCATATCGCCACAGGTCAGCGCCCGAATGGGGGGTTACGCCAGTGCGGCACCCTCGATCGTTGCGGCGTCGCCGGGACGACCGCCCTCCCACAGCGCGGTCAGCGCGGTCGCGCTGAGCACCCGCACGCCGACCGCGACGCACCGCTCGTCGACATCGAAGTCGCCGCGGTGCAGGTCGTACTCGCCGGACGATCCGGGGGTGCGGACACCGAGCCGCGCCAGCGCGCCGGGGATCGACTCCAGGTACCAGCCGAAGTCCTCACCGCCGAGGCTCTGCGGGGTCGGGACCACGCCCTCCTCGTCCATGACCTGCGCGGCCGCGTCGCGGAACATCTGCACGCTGGTCGCCTCGTTCACGGTCGGCGGGACGCCCCGGACGTATTCGAGGGACGCCTCCACGTCGTAGGCGGCGGCGACCGACTGCAGCAGCGCCTTCATCATCTCCGGGGCCCGGTGCCACGCGTCGTCGTCGAGGCAGCGGACGGTGCCCTCGGCGATCCCGTCGTCGGGTATGGCGTTGGCGACCGAGCCGGCCGAGACCCGACCCCACACCAGCGACAGGCTGGAGCGCGGGTCGACGCGCCGCGACAGCGCCGACGGCAGCTCGGTGACGATCTTGGCGAGCGCGTACACGAGATCGGCGGTCAGGTGCGGCCGGGCGGTGTGCCCGCCGGGACCGGTGACCTTCACGTACACCTTGTCGCAGGCCGCGGTGATCGGGCCGGTGCGCAGGCCGAGCTGGCCGACCTCGATGCGGGGGTCGCAGTGCAGGGCGAACGCGCGGTCGACACCCGCGATGCCGCCGGCGGCCATGACGTCCAGGGCGCCGCCCGGGGTCTCCTCGGCGGGCTGGAACAGCAGCCGCACCCGGCCGGGAAGCAGCCCCGCCTCCGCCTGCTGGGCGAGGAACAGGCCCGCGCCCAGCACCATCGCGGTGTGCACGTCGTGGCCGCACGCGTGCGCGACGCCGGGGACCGTCGAACGGTAGGGGACGCCGCCCTTCTCGTCCTCCAGGGGGAGCGCGTCGATGTCGGCCCGCAGCGCGACCGTGGTGCCGTCGGCGGGGCCGATGTCGCAGAACAGCCCGGTGCCGCGCGGCAGGATCACCGGCTCCAGCCCGGCCGCGCGGAGCCGCTCGGCGATCTTCTTGGTGGTGCGGTGCTCGGCGTAGCCGAGCTCGGGGTGCATGTGCAGGTCGCGGCGGAACTCGATCAGCTCGTCCTCGTGCCCGGACAGGAACGCGTCGAGCTGCGGCTGCAGCACCGCACCGCCGAGCACCTCGGACCCGGCGGAGGCGGCGCCCGCGGCGGGGGGACCCGGCACGATCTCGCCGGTGACAGGGCCTTCCGGACCTTCGGGCGCGTCCTCGCCGACCACCAGATCCTCCTCCACCGGCATGTTCTCGCGGGCCGGCACGATCTTGGAAACGGGCGCGGCGGAAGCCGCGCCGCGTTCGTCCCGGCCCTCGGGGCCCACGGGCCCCGGGGCGGCGGGTGGTTCAAGGCCGGGCATCACCCCGGGTCCTGGACGTGTCATCTGCGCCCCCTGCGCGACGGCGGAGTCGAAGGGTCTCCGCCCGGTGGTCTTCTCTGTCTTTTCCTCAGGGCCGCCCTCGGGTTCACGGACGGCGCCGGATTCGAGGCCGGACTCCGGGCCCGCGCCCTGTCCGGAGCCGGCGTCCCGGCCGGGGACGGTGCGCTCAGGGTCGGCGGTGCGGCGCGGCTTCCCCGGGACGGCCGGTTCCTCAGGTTCCGGCATGTGCGACCTCCCCCAGTGTGACGAACCTGTCCTCCGCGAGCTCGGTGATCGCCGCGTCGACGATGTTCTCGAGCGTCCCGCCGTCGGCGCGGATCGCGCGCTGGCGTTCGTACGGGGCGCCGTGCTCCAGGACCTCGCCGGCCACCTTGAGCTCCTCGGCGCAGCCGAGCCGGTCGGCCACCGGCTCCAGCTCCCTGATCAGTTCGTACAGGTCGTCGCGGAGCGGCGCGGTGTTCCCAGTGTCGTCGGTGATGACGATGGCGTCGAGCCCGTACCTGGTCGCGCGCCACTTGTTGTCGCGCACCACCCAGGCGGCCGGCCGCGGCAGGGTGTAGCCGCGGTCGAGCTGCTGTTCGAACAGCGTGACCAGGCTCTGGCACAGCGCCGCCGCCATGCCGACCTCACGCATGGTGGGGATGCCGTCGAACATCCTGATCTCGACGGTCCCGAAGTCGGGATGCGGGCGGATGTCCCACCAGACCTCTTTGATGCTCCTTATCGTTCCCGAACGCAGAAGCGTGTCCATGTAATCCTCGAAGGCCGCCCAGTCGTCCAACGAGTGGGGAGGACCGGCCGTCGGCAGCTGACCGAAGACGACCGCCCTGCAGGATGCCAGGCCGGTATCGCTGCCGCTCCAGAACGGGCTGGACGCGGTGAGCGCGAGGAAATGCGGAAGGTAGGACGAGAGCGCGTTGACGATCGGGATCGCCTTGGCGCCGTCGGAGATGCCGACGTGGACGTGAACGCCGAACGTCTGGATGCGCCGGGCCAGCCACTGCATCTCCTCGATGAGCTCGGCGTAGCGCCGCATGGGCGCCATGACCGCGTCCCGCCAGTCACTGATCGGGTGGGTGCCGGTACAGGCCAGCTCGATGCCGCGTTCGCCGGAGGCGGACCGGAGGGCGGCGAGCGTTCCGGCCAGGTCGGCCTTGGCCTCGCCGACGGTGTCGCAGATGCCGGTGACGACCTCGACCGTCGATTCCATCAGCTCGTGCCGGATGCGCGGGTTGTCGCCGTCCTCGCTGAGGAAGGGCAGGTCGGCGAGCACCTCGCGTGCGTCCTGCCGCAGGTGCCTGGTCTCCGCATCGACGAGCTGGATCTCCCACTCGACGCCGAGCGTCGCCCCGTTCGATGCGTTGAAGTCAATGGCCACGGCCAACCTCCGTCCACAATCCTTGCAGGTCGTTGCGTGGCACGTGGCGCAATTCAGCCAGCGGGTCCCTAAGCCTGGACAAACGCCGGTCCAGGTCACGTGTTGGCTCCATGATGGTGCCCGTGCCCGCGACCCTGCCGGGTCTCCATGCCCTTTGCGGCCCAATTGACTCATGCGGAGGGTCAGTGCGCACGGCGGGGCCATACCTTTCGGTCATCGATCTCGTCTTCGGCACCATCCGATCGAACTAGTTAGCCCGTCCCAAAATACCGCCGATGACGGACTGTAACCGATAGGGGTTGTCCCTTACGTACCGTGTTGGCCACATCTGCACCTTGCGTCCCGTTAAGTCGCGTACGTCACGCGCTTGCCGTCTTCCCGACCGGGTACCCCTTCGCCGGATAGGTCGCCTAGTCTTCGGGGGAGTCATGGGCGTCGAGCGCATGCGCGCCGGGAGCGAGAGGGCTTCCGCGGGAACGAGGAGCGTCGGAAGCTTGCGAGCAGAGCGACGAGGGCGGGCCGGTGCCCGCCGCGCTTTGACGGTGTTCACAGTGCCCCTGGCCGCGGCCTCGCTCGCCGCGGCACCCGTCCTCGTGGCGGCCCCCGCCACCGCCGCGCCGCAGGCCCCGCCGCTGACGGCACCGCAGGCGGCGCCGTCCGGCGCCCCGGGAACGGAGCCGGTCGGCGGCCCGCAGCTCGCCGGACGGGGCATCGTCGTCAACAAGGCCGCCGGCGTCCCCGACCTGCCCAAGATCAAGGCGGGTTCGTACCTCGTCGCGGACGCCGAGACCGGCGACGTGCTGGCCGCCAAGGATCCGCACGGGCACTACCTCCCGGCGAGCACGATCAAGACACTCACCGCGCTGGCCCTCGTCCCTCGACTGGACGCCGGCCGGCTCGTGCGGCCCTCGCAGAAGGCGTGCGACGTCGAGGGCACCAAGGTCGGGCTCACCCCGAAGATGCGCTACAAGATCTCCGATCTGTTCCACGCGCTGCTGATGATGTCGGCCAACGACGCGGCGGTCGCGCTGGCCGAGGCGAACGGCGGCATGAAGAAGACCCTCGCCGACATGAACGCCGAGGCCAAGCGGATCAACGCGCACGACACCCTGGCCGGGTCGGCGAACGGGCTGGACGTGGACCTCGGGCTGGACCTCCGCACCCAGCACACCTCGGCGTACGACCTGGCGCTCATCCTGCGCGAGGGGATGAAGAACCCCGACTACCGCACGTACATGCAGGCGATCGACCACAAGTTCCCGGCGCCGCCGACCAAGAAGGAGCGCAAGAAGGGCAAGAAGGTCGGCGGATATCCGATCCACACCCACAACCGCATGCTGCCGGGCGAACGGCAGGCCTACGACGGGATGCTGGGCGGCAAGAACGGGTACACGATCGCCGCCAGGCAGACTTTCGTCGCCGAGGCACGGCGCGGCGGGCGCACGATCGTGATCGCGCTGATGAAGGCCGACCGGCCGCCGTCCCCGTACGCCGCCAAGCTGCTGGACTGGGGCTTCACCGCCCACGGCAAGGTGCAGCCGGTGGGCGTGCTGGTCTCCCCCGGCAACCCGGAGCAGGCCAAGAAGGACGCCGGCTCCGGCGGCGTGCTGCCCGACGCCCCGCTCGCCTCGGACGACGCGTCCCGCAGGTGGCTGCTCGTGGGCGGCGGCGCCGTGGGCGCCCTGCTGGCCATCGCGGTGCTGTTCGCGGTCCTGCGCCGCCGCCGGTTCGACAAGTCGCTGCGCGGCGGCCGGTAGCCGCGCACAGGCCGGTGGCCGCGCACAGGCCGGTGGCCGCGCACAGGCCGATGGCCGCGCACAGGCCGGTGGCCGCGCACCGGTCGCGCCGGTAAAGGTTCTCTGACCCGCACCAGGGGCGCTGGCCTGGCCGCGCCGGCGGGCTTACGCTCGCGGTGCGCCGGTGACCTCGCCGCCGCTGCAGGAGACGGCGGACCGGCGCCACAGGAGGAAGCGCGCCATGTCCGACATGTACGTCTCTGCGCTCGGTGCGCCCGCGCTCGAACATCCCAACGTGACGCTGCTGAAAGACGGCTACACGGCCTTCGCCAAGGGCGACACGGCCTTCATCCGCGGACTGCTCGCCGAGGACGTCGTCCACCGCGTCCCCGGCCGCGGGCCCCTGTGCGGCGAGTACCGCACCCCCGAAGAGATCCTCGGCTTCTATGTCCGCCTGTTCGAGCTGTCCGGCGGGACGTTCCGCGCCGAGCCCTACTCGGTGATGGCCAACGAGGAGTACGGCGCCGCCCTCGTCCAGACCTACGCCGAACGTCCGGGCCGGGTCCTGGACGGCCGCTCGGTGGACCTGTTCCGCATCCGGGACGGCAAGATCACCGAGATCCGCACGCTGGCCGAGGATCAGTACGCCGACGACGCCTTCTGGTCCTGAGCCGGCGCGTCCCGCTCGGGCGGGTCCTGCGCCGGCGGGTCTTGCGCCGGCGAATCCTGCACGGGCGGGTCCTCCCGCTCGTGTTCGTCCGCCTCGGCCCGTTCCCGGAGTTCCTCGACCTCATCGGGGTCGGCGACGTTCTCCGGGTTGCCGGCGTCGGCGGTGAGGACGATCCGCCGGGTCGCCGTCCACGCGGCGACGAACAGCGTGAACCGCGACGCGATGTTGATCCACACCATCAGCCCGACCAGGACGGCGAACGTCCCGTACACCGGGTTCTCCGTCACCCGCGCGACCAGCAGCGTCGCGACCTGCTTGAGCGCCTCGAAGCCGACGGCGCCGAACAGCGCGCCGCGGATGATCCGCCGCCACGGCGCCCGCGTCCCCGACAGCCGGGTGAACAGCACCAGGAAGATCACGGTGTTGAACATGATCGCGCAGGCGAGGGACAGCATCCGCAGACCGGTGCCCGCACCCGCCACGTCCTGCAGGCCGAACCACCCGAGGACGGTGCTGGTGGCGGCCGTCGTGACCGTGGAGACCCCCATGCCGCAGATCAGGACCACGCCGAGGAACGCCAGGACCGCCAGGTCCCAGAACCGCTCGACGAAATAGTTGCCGTCGCCGTCGGGCTCGTTGCCCCAGATGTCGCGGAGCGACTCGCGCAGCACCTGGACCCAGCCCTGCCCGGTGATCAGCAGGGCGGCCAGGCCGATGATCCCGACGGCCGTCTTGGACTGGGCGATCTCCTCGACCCGGATCTCGGCGGCCAGGCCGGGCAGCAGCGAGTCCACCGCCCGGACGAAGTAGGCGCGGGCCTGCGCACTGACTCCGACGAGGTAGCCGAGCAGCGAGTACCCGAGCGCCAGCAGCGGGAAGAACGACAGGAAGGCGTAGCAGGTGAGGGCCGCGGCGAGGCGGTCGCCGCGCCGCTCCTGGTACCGCCGGAGCGCCCGGATGTGGTGGTCGAACCATCGCCAGCGTTCGCGGGCGTCGCGCAGCAGGCCCTTGCCCTGGGCGAACAGGGACTCGCTTCGCCGCTGAACCCTGTTGATCGCCTGGCGCATGCACGCAACCTACCCAGCACGGGCCACCCGATACCGCGGACGGTAATCGAACGTTAAACGCGGCGTTGCCCACGCGGGTCCGGGCCGCCCTCGGCGGGGGGCGTGTGCGGAACCGGGCCGCCCTCGCCGAAGACGAAGTCGCACTGCGGGCGCCACACGCCGTCCACGCCGTGCTCGTACAGCGAGAAGCCCCACACGTCGAAGTCGGCGGCGTAGCCGGCGAGGTCCTTGAACGCCCGGTCCATGACGTCGTCGGGCAGGTGGTGGGCGATGGTGACGTGCGGGTGGTACGGGAACGGCAGCGGCCGGGCCAGCGGGCCCGACAGCACCCGCGCCTGGACGCGCTCGCAGCCGCCGATGCCCTCGGCCAGCGCCACGAAGACGACCGGCGAGACCGGCCGGAACGTTCCGCTGCCGCGGAGCCTGATCCGGAACGGCCGCTCGGTGCGGGCGATCTCCCGCAGATGGTCCTCGACCGCGCCCAGCGCCGGATCGGCCACCTCGGTCGGCGGGAGCAGTGTGATGTGCGTGGGGATCGCGGAGGCGAGGGGATCGCCGAACGACTCGCGCTTGGCCTGCAGATGCGCGCCGTGCGGGTCGGGGATCGGGATCGCGACGCCGATCGCGCGGACCGCCGCCCCGTGCCCGGCGTCGCGGCAGACGCCGGGACCGCCGGACCCGCCGGAGACTCCCTCCGCCGCGCCGCCGCCGCTCGCGGAGGGCGCCTCCCCGGGGCCCTCCGCGGCGTCGTCGTGTGTCGGACGGTCAGTGACCACGTCCCACGAACCCCACCCGGTCGCGCACGATCTCCATCGTGCGCACGGCGACCTCGGACGCGCGTCCCGCGCCGTGGGCGAGGAGCCGGTCGAGTTCCGCCTCGTCGTCCAGCAGCTTGAGCGTGCGCTCCCTGATCGGTGTGAACGTGTCGAGGACGATCTGCGCGAGGTCCTTCTTGAACTGCCCGTAGCCGGAGCCCTCGTACCGGCGTTCCAGGTCGGGGATGGACGTGCCGTCCAGCGCGGAGTAGATGCGCAGCAGGTTGGTGACGCCGGCCTTCTTCTCCTCGTCGTAGACGACCTCGGAGCCGGTGTCGGTGACCGCGCGCATGATCTTCTTGCGCATCGGGCCGGGCTCCTCCAGCACGTCGATGATCCCCTGCGGGGACGACGCGGACTTGCTCATCTTCGCGTCCGGCTCCTGCAGGTCGGTGATCTTCGCGGCGCCCGGCGGGATGTGCGCCTCGGGCGGCACGAACGTCTCGCCGAACCGGTGGTTGAAGCGCTGCGCGAGCGTGCGGGTCAGCTCCAGGTGCTGCCGCTGGTCCTCGCCGACCGGCACGCGCAGCACCGGTCCCCCTGTGGGGGGACGACCCCCCACACCCCCCGGAACGGCCCGGTCCCCCTCGCCCGGCTCGGGCGTGTAGAGCAGGATGTCGGCGGCCTGCAGGATCGGATAGGTGAACAGCCCGACGGTCGTCCCGCTCGTGCCCTGCTTGGACGACTTGTCCTTGAACTGGGTCATCCGCCCGGCCTCGCCGAACCCGGTGAGGCACCCCAGCACCCATGCCAGCTCGGCGTGCTCGGGGACGTGGCTCTGCACGAACACGGTGGCGCGGTCGGGGTCGAGGCCCATCGCAAGGAGCTGCGCGACGGCGACCTTCGTCCGGCGGCGCAGCACCGCCGGGTCCTGCCCGATGGTGATCGCGTGGAGGTCGACCACGCAGTAGAACGCGTCGTGGGTGTCCTGCATCGTGACCCACTGCCGGAGCGCGCCCAGATAGTTGCCGAGGTGGAACGAGTCGGCGGTTGGCTGGATGCCGGAGAACACGCGGGGGGTGGCCGCGGCGGCGGCTTCGGCGGGCGCTGCGGGGCTGGGCACTGGGCTGGACGCTTCGGGCATGTGCACGGACCGATTCTCTCAGGTGTCGCCGGAGGCTCCGATGGCCGCCCGCGGGGTCGCGGACGGGGTGCCGGGCGGCACCGTGACGGCCTGCGGCGTCGCCCGCGGCATGACGCGCACGCGGGCCACCCGCCGGCCGTCCATCCGGGCCACCGCGAGCCGGCGGCCCGCGGCCTCCACCGAGTCGCCTTCGGCGGGCACGCGGCGCAGCACCGCCATGATGTGCCCGGCGACCGTCTCGTAGGGCCCGGCGGGCAGCCGGATGCCGGTCTCGTCGGCGAAGTCGTCCAGGTTGAGCAGGCCGTCGACCTCGACCACGCCGCCGTGCAGGCGCCGTGCCTGCGCGTCCTGCACATCATATTCGTCGCGGATGTCGCCGATGAGCTCCTCCACGAGGTCCTCCAGCGTGACGATCCCGGCGACGCCGCCGTACTCGTCCATGACGATCGCCGGGTGGCAGCCCTCGCGGCGCATCTCCGACAGGACAGGCAGGACCCGAACCACCGGGTCCCGATTCACCGGATCCCGAACCGGCGGACCGCCCGAGCCGTCCGGTGGGTCGGGGACAAGCAGGTCGCGGATGTGCACGAAGCGCTGTGAGCTGGGTGTTCTCGGCGACCAGCGCCCGCATGCGCCCGGCGGTGAGCTCCTCGCGGAGCGCCGCCGGGTCGCCGCCCGAAAGCCGCACGACGAGGTTGGTCGAGCTCCACAGCAGCCAGACCAGGGGGCGGGCCAGGGTGCGTGCGTGGCCCCCGGGCGGCCGGGACGGTGTCCGGTCCATCTGTTCAGCCTTCCCCGTTCGGCGTTCCGGATAGCCTGGGCGAACCCCGCCGTCCAAGACTCTCTCCGTGGAGGTACGTCAGTGAAGCTGCTCGTCACCGGAGGCGCCGGCTACGTCGGCAGCGTCGTCTCCGCTCTGCTCCTGGAGGCGGGGCACGAGGTCGTCGTCCTGGACGACCTGTCCACCGGGCACGAGGACGCCGTTCCGGAGGGCGCCCGGCTGGTGCGCGGCACACTGCGGGAAACGGCCGCGGAGGTCCTCGGCGGCGCCGGATTCGACGCCGTCCTGCACTTCGCCGCCAAGTCGCTCGTCGGCGAGTCGGTGGAGAAGCCCGGCCTGTACTGGGACAAGAACCTCGGCGAGTCCCTGGCGCTGCTGGAGGCGATGCGCGTCGCGGGCGTCGCGCGGATCGTGTTCTCCTCGACGGCCGCGACGTACGGGGATCTCGACTCGCCCGGGATCGTGGAGACCGACCCGGCCCGCCCGACCAACCCGTACGGCGCGTCCAAGCTGGCGATCGACACGGCGCTGGCCGAGTACGCGCGGCTGCACGGCCTCGGCGGGGTCTCGCTGCGGTACTTCAACGTGGCGGGCGCCTACGGCCGGCACGGCGAGCGGCACACCGTGGAGACCCACCTGATCCCGAACGTGCTGAAGATCGCGCAGGGGGACGGCGAGTCCGTGCGGCTGTTCGGCGACGACTACCCGACCCCGGACGGCACCTGCGTCCGCGACTACGTCCACGTGGTCGACCTCGGCCGCGCCCACCTGCTGGCGCTGGACGCCTGCGCGCCGGGCACCCACCAGATCTTCAACCTGGGCAGCGGCACCGGCAGTTCCGTCCGGGAGGTCGTGGAGGTCTGCCGCGAGGTCACCGGACGGGAGATCCCCACCGAGATCGCGCCGCGCCGTCCCGGCGACCCGGCCGTGCTGGTCGCCTCGTCCGACAAGATCCAGGCGGAGCTGGGCTGGAAGCCCGAGCGTGACCTGCGCACCATGGTCGACGACGCGTGGACGTTCCTGCGGTCCCGATGATCACGAACCACGCCCCCGGCCTCACCGAGGCGTTCGGCACGGCCTTCGGGCGCGCACCCGAGTGCGTCTGGCGCGCACCCGGCCGCGTCAACCTGATCGGCGAGCACACCGACTACAACGACGGTCTCGTGCTGCCGTTCGCGCTCCTTCAGGGCGTGTCGGTCGCTGCGGCGCGCCGCGACGACGGCGTGGTCGAGGTCCGTTCGCTCCAGGCCCCCACCGCCGTCACCGCACCGGTGGACGGCGGCCCGGTCGTCGCCGAGGGGTGGCCGCCCGACCGCGGCTGGGCGGCGTACCCGGTCGGCATGGCGCGGGTGCTGCGCGAACACGGGACGGGCGGCGCGTCCCTGCTCGTCGACTCGGACCTGCCGCAGGGCGCGGGACTGTCGTCGTCCGCCGCGCTGGAGTGCGCCACCGCGCTGGCGCTCTGCCACCTGTACGGCGTCGAGATCGGCCGTGCCGACCTGGCGCGGCTGGCGCAGCGCGCCGAGAACGAGCAGGTCGGCATGCCGTGCGGGCTGATGGACCAGGCGGCATCGCTGCTGAGCGTCCCCCATCACGCTCTGCTCCTCGACTGCCGCAGCGGCCTGTGGTCGCCCATCCCGTTCGACCCGGCCGAGGCGGGCCTGGCCGTCCTCGTGGTCGACACGCGGGCCTCGCACGCCCTCACGGGCGGCGAGTACGCGCGGCGGCGCGCCGAATGCGAGGAGGCCGCGTCGCTGCTGGGCGTCGAGGCGCTGCGCGACGTCAAGGATCTCGCCGGGGCCCTCGGGACGCTGCGCGACCCGGTCCTGCGCCGCCGCGTCCAGCACGTCGTCACCGAGAACCACCGCGTCGAGGCCGCCGCCGGGCTGCTGCGCGCCGGGGCCGCCGGCGAGCTCGGCGCGATGCTGAACGCCTCGCACCTGTCGCTGCGCGACCAGTTCGAGGTGTCCTGGCCCGAGGCGGACACGGCGGTCGACGCGGCCCTGCGGGCCGGTGCCCGCGGCGGCCGGATGGTCGGCGCCGGCTTCGGCGGGTCCGTGCTCGTCCTGACCCCCGGCGACCGCGCGGACAGGGTGCGGGACGCCATCGCCGCCGCCTACGACGAGCGCGGCTGGGCGTCCCCGGAGTTCATCGAGACCATTCCCGCCGGGGGCGGATACCGCGTTCCCATCGGCTGGTAGTCACTCCCGCATGGCGGAGGTGATGTCGTCGCGGAGGCGGGCGGCCTCCTCGGCGGGGCCCGTCTCGTCCAGGGTGCTGAAGCCGTCCACGGCGGCGGACGCGAGGGACGCCGCCTCCGGCAGCCGCCCGACCTGCGCCAGCAGGCGGGCCTGGTCGTAGGAGACCAGCGCGGTCTCCCAGATGCGGGCGGGCTCGTTGTCCGGTGGCAGGCTCGCCAGCGCCGCGCGGGCCGCCTCCATCGCGGGGACGGCCTCGTCGCGCTCGCCGCACCACAGCAGGCACATCGCGGCGCGGCGGCGGGCGCGGACGACGCCGTACGGGTCGCCGGCCTTCTCGAACGCCTCGGCCGCCGCGGCGAACCGCTCGGCGGCCTGCGCGTCCCTGTCGAGGCCGGTCAGGACCTCACCGGCCTCGTCGAGGAAGTGGGCGACGGCGCCATGCTCGCCGTCCTCCCCGGCGTCCTCCGCGAGGGTCGCGAACGTCGCGGCGGCGTCCTCCTCGCCCAGGTTCTTCTGCGCGTGCGCGAGGATCAGTCGGCAGCGCCGCCCCGCGCCGCGGTCGGGCAGGTCTTCGAGGGCGGGCAGCGCCTCCTCGGCGGCCTCGGCGGCCTCCAGGAACCGCCCCGTGGACAGGTAGCCGGCGGCGAGGTCCACGCGCAGGTGGACGGCCTGCTCGTGCAGTCCCTCGGCGGTCCAGCCCGCGATGGCCTCGGCGAGGTCGGCGACGGCGTCCGCCGGGCGGTCGGCGGCGAGCAGCGCGAGACCCCGCTCCGAGTGCGCCGCCGCACGCATCGGCGACCCGGCGGGCACCGCGGCGATCACCTCGTCGAACAGGGAGAGCGCCTGCTCGTCCGGGCCGCCCTCGCGGCCCGCCAGGACGCGGGCGAGGAGCAGCATCGGCGTGGCGGCCTCCCGCGCGCCCCCGGACGCGCGAGCGGCCTCCACGGACCGGCGCAGCGACGCGACGCCGTCGCCGGTCTCGCCGGTCATCAGGAGCGACTGCCCCCGCACGAACCACACTTCACCCGCCCGGTCGGGGGCGTCGTCCGGGTCGACCCGGCCGAGCACGGCGAGGGCGTCGGCGGGGCGGTCCTGTTCCACGTGCGCGTTGGCGAGCCGCAGCAGCGAGCCGGTGGCGTCGCCGTCCTCGGTGGGGTGGCTCGCGAAATGCTCGACGGCGGCGGTCATCTCCTCCAGGCCGCGCGGGTCGCCCATCTGCGCGTGCATCGCGCCGATGCGGCCGAGCGCGCGGTGGCGGCGCGTGTCGTCGCCCAGTCCGCCGAACAGCCGGGACGCCTCCTCCCAGCACTCGACGGCTCCCTCTTCGTCGCCGTCGAGGGCGCGCTCGACGCCCCGGCCGTCCAGCCGGCGGGCCTTCTGCAGCGGTGTCGGCTCGGCCGACTCCGCGAGGACGTCGAAACGCTTCCACGCGGCGAGCGTGACCTCCACGTCCCGCTGGATGCGGCGCCTGTCGGCGATGTCCAGGAGCGCGTCGAGGTCGTCCACCGACGCGATGTCCTCCTGCGGGGCGGGCGCCGGTGCAGGGACGGGACGGCGGTGGTGCGCGGCCAGCGGCAGGAAGTCCGCGACCGGCTCCGCCGCCAGCGTGGCGCGCACCCTGTCGCCCTGGTGGGACGTGCCGTTCCGCTCGTCGAACCGGGCCGCCAGCGTCGTCGCGCGCTCGGCCAGCTCGGTGCGCAGCTCGGGCAGCGGCACGTCCGCCGCCGGGCGGCCGTCCGACGCGGGACGGCGGACCGTCGCGCCGCCGTGCCCGGCCGCCGCGACGCGGTCAAGGACCAGCGCCGACGCCGCGGCGAACTCCATCTCCGAGTGCGGGCTCGGCGCCCGGTCGAGCCATCCGAGATGCCGCTGCACGATCTCCAGGCCCCGCGCCTCGTTGCCGGTGATCGCGCAGAACTCCAGGTGCTCGGCGATGTCGCCGAGGTCGGCGAGCCTGCTCCGGTGCACCCGGTAGGCGCGGCGATGCGCGTCGGCGGCCTGCTCGGGGCGGCCCGTGCGCAGATACACCGGCAGCATCGCGGTCAGGACGGACTGCGGCTGCTCGTTGCACGACAGCTCCGACGTCAGCACGGGCGCGGCGATCTCGAACGCCTCCTCGTGCCGTCCGGCCTGGGCGAGGTGACGGACCATGCCGGTCGGGTCGCAGCCCTCGCAGTCCGACAGCTCGTCCCGCCGGGCGGCGCGCCACTTCAGATACCAGTCGCCGGCCGCCCCGTCACCCACATGCCGGGCGACCACGTGGCGGCGCCGGTAGACGGCCTGGAGGCTGTGGCCGCCCGCGAGGTAGCGCCGCTCCATGTCGTCCAGGAGGGCGTAGGTGCGGTCGAGCGGGATCTCGGGGAACAGCGTCAGGGACGACACCACCGCCTTCATCTGCCACAGCAGCACATGCGTTTCGTCGAACCGGCCGGGGTCGCGGTCGTGCTCGGCGAGCGTCCGGCTGAACGTCGCGAGGGCCTTCGCGGGCTCGCCCCCGTACTGGTAAGCGTCGGTCAGCCGGGCCCGCACCCGGAACGCCAGCACCTCGTCACCGGCCGCCTCGGCGCGGCGCAGCGCGTCCTCCACCAGGATGGTGCGGGCCTCCCCGTAGGGCAGCTCGTCCGCCTGCGCCAGCAGCGCGGCGACGTCGTCAAAGCTCACTGGGGCGCCTCCGGGGCGTGGACGGCCCACTCCAGCAGGCCGATGAACGAACGGTTCAGGACCGCCGTGTCGGCGGGACGCAGCGGATGGTGGCCGAGCAGCAGCGCCTGCCCGTACAGCGCCTGGACGGCCGGTTCGACCGGCCCGTCCTCCCCCAGGGACGTGACGCGCCGGGCCAACGGATTGCGGTGGTTCAGCACCAGCTGCGGGCGTTCGACGCCGGCGGTGGCGCCGACCGCGCCCAGCACATCGGCCCACAGCTCGTCGGCCTCGTCCCGCGCCCGGCCGAGTTCCTCGCGGAACTGCGCGTCGCGGCTGGTCAGGTACAGGGCGGGCAGCGACGCCGGGTCGAAGTCGCGGATCACCACCTCGCAGCCGAGCCGCTCCACCGCCCGCTGCGCCGCCGCCAGGAACGGCCGCAGCGCCAGCTCCGCCGCCGGGTCGAGGACACCGAACGTCGTGGTCAGCTGCGCCGCGTCCAGCCGGGCGAGACGGATGTCGGGGTCGAGTTCGGGCAGCCGCTCGATGATCTCCGTGTCGTGGACGTAGCCGCCGTTGACGAGCCCGACGCCCTGCGCCCCCGCGACCGCCGACAGCCGCCGGAACTCGTCCACGCTCGGGGTGAACCGGCCGTCCGGGTGCCGCCGGCGGAACTCGGCCAGCGTCATCGGCCCGGCGGACGTCTCGTAGTCGAGCCAGCGGTCCACGATCCGCAGCATGTCGGCGTCGTGCAGGGCCATCGCCTTCACGCCGAGCTGATGCAGCCGCAGGAACCCGCGCAGCCGCGGCGGGTCGGTCTCCGACAGCCGGACCAGCCACTGCCGCAGGACCTCTCCGAGCCCCTCCCGCGTGGCGTCGAGCAACTCGTCCTCGTACAGGGCCTCGCGGCTCGCGGTCGGACGCAGCTCCCCCGCGTCCACGACGCACCGCGCGAAGAACGCCCACTCGGGCAGGAGCCCCTCCACACCTTCGGCCAGCAGCATCCGCTTGAGGTAGACGCGATGGGAGGCGCGCGCGGTCGGCGAGACGGCCTGCGGCAGGATGAACGCCACACCCGTCAGGCCCGCCTCCGCCACGTCCAGATCGACCACGTCGAACGGCGTGAACCCGTACAGCTCCTCGCAGTACTTCTCCAGTGCCCGCCGCCGCCCGGCCGGATCGCGGTGTGACGCCCGCCATGGCGGCCCGCCACCCGTGACCGGGACGCCGTCGACGGTGAGATCGACCGGCAGGAGCGACCCGTACGTGCGGGCGAGATCCGCCACGACGGGCGGGCTCAGCAGTTCGGCGGCGCCCGGGCGGGCCCGCAGCGTGACCGTCGTCCCCGGCTCGTCCCTCTCGGCCGGCTCGACGCGGTAGCTGCCCTCGGAACGCCCCGTCCACCTGACGGCGTCGCCGCCGCGCGCGGACCGCGTCACGACCTCGATCTCGTCCGCGACCAGGAACGCCGACAGCAGCCCGATCCCGAACTGGCCGAGGAAGTCATGCCGGGCGAACCCCAGCTCGTCGCGCTTGGACGACCGCCCGATCGTGGCCAGCAGCGTGTGCACCTCGTCCGCGGTGAGGCCGACGCCGTCATCGTGGACCCGCAGCGTCCCGCCACCGGTCTCGATCGCCACACGGCCGCCGTCCCCGCCCCGCGCGGTGATCGCGTCCACCGCGTTCTGCAGCAGCTCCCGCAGATACACCCGCGGGCTCGCGTACAGATGGCGGCTCAGCAGATCCACCACCCCGCGCAGATCCACCTGAAATGCCTGATCCGCCACCGACGCCCCCCCGATCACCCTCATACGCGATCACACCCTAGCGACCGATACCGACCACATTCCGGTGATTTTCCCAGCGCCGATGTCTTCGATGAGCTGATGGCCGAGGTGATGGCGTCCGCCGACGCCTTCGGCCACCGCCAGCACGTCCACCTGACCTGGCTGGCGGTGCGACGCGTCGGCATGCCCGCGGCCATCGCCCTGGTCAGCGACGGCATACGGCGCCCCGCCCGCTACGCGGGGGCGCCCCAGAAGTACCACGCCACCGTCAGCCGGGCCTGGGTGGAGCTGGTGGCCCACCACACGGCCGAGCATGACCGCCCGGACTTCGCCGCCTTCGCCGAACGGCATCCCGCACTGCTCGACAAGCGCCTGCTCACACGCTTCTACCGCTCCCCGACACTGGCCGGCGCCCAGGCGCGGACGGGATGGGTCGAGCCCGACCTCGCCCCGTTCCCCTGGACGCCCTCCAGCCGTTAGGCGCCCGGACGAGAAGGCACCGGCGTCACCGGCAGCCGCACGGCGGCCGGGCGCGAGCGAGCCCCGGACCCGCCGTGGGACCGGGGCTCGCTCGGCGGCGGCAAGGGGAGTGCTCAGCCCGCCGCCCGCTTCACGAGTGCGGTGATCCGGGCCTCGTTGTCGGCGGTCAGCTCCGCCAGGGCGAAGGCGGTCGGCCACATGGCGCCGTCGTCGAGGCTCGCCACGTCGTTGAAACCCAGCGTCGCGTACCTCGCCTTGAACTTCTGCGCGCTCTGGAAGAAGCAGAGCACCTTGCCGTCCTTGGCGTAGGCGGGCATCCCGTACCAGGTCCTCGGCACCAGGTCCGGCGCCGCGGTCTTGACGATCTCGTGCAGCCGCTCGGCGATGACCCGGTCCGCGTCCGCCATCTCGGCGATCTTCGCGAGGACGTCGCGCTCCCCGTCCGCCTTGGCCTTGCCCAGCCGCGCGGCCGCCTTCAGCTCCCGGGCGTGCTCTTTCATCGCGGCTCGTTCGTCGTCGGTGAACCCGTCGAACTTCTCGCCGGCCGCGGTGGTGGTCTTCTGCGTTCCGCTCATGGTGGGGTCTCCTTGTTCGTTGAGTCTTGAGGGTCTCTGCGGGTCTCTGCGGTTCCGCTCTATCCCCACGCGCCGGCGACCTGCCGGGTGGTGGCGTTGAGCCGGTTGAACAGGTTGGTGACGCCGATCATCAGGACGATCGCGGCCAGTTGCTTCTCGTCGAAGTAGGTGGCGGCGACGTCCCAGATCTCGTCGCTCACCGCGTCGGGCCGGTCCGCCAGCCGGGTGGCGGCCTCCGCCAGCGTGAGCGCCGCCCGCTCCTCGCCGGTGAAGTACGGCGCCTCCCGCCAGGCGACGACCGTGGCCAGCTTCTCCTCGCTCACTCCGGACTTGCGGGCCGTCTTGGCGCCGGCGTCCACGCAGGCGCTGCAGCCGTTGATCTGGCTGACCCGCAGGTGCACCAGCTCCAGGGTCCGCCCGTCCACTCCGCCCGAATGGACGGCCTTGAAGATCTCCTGGATGGGCTGCATCGCGCCGGACAGGACGGCGGCCGGGTTCTCCATACGAGACTGCATCGCGGGTTCCTCCTCTGGGTGGGCGCCTGCCTTGCGGGGCGTGTCTCCATCACAGCCGGTGGGGCTTACGATGACGACGGCGATGGGACGCCCTGGGACAGCTGAAACACCTCTGAGCAGCGGCGACTCGTCCCAGGAAACGTTCACGGGGACGGGACAGGGGAGGCGCGCGATGGCGGTGCAACAGCCTGCAGCGGGACATGCCGACCCACGTGACGAGCTGGCGGCCCGGCTGCGGCTGCTCCAGGAGCTGTCCGGGCGCGGCGTCCGGGCCCTCGCGCGGGACGCCGACCTCAGCTCGTCGTCACTGTCGCGCTACCTCGGCGGCCAGACCGTGCCGCCCTGGTCCGCGGTGATCGCGCTGTGCCGCCTCGTCAAGCGCGACCCCCGCCCACTGCGTCCCCTGTGGGTCCGGGCGTCCAGCTCGCTGGCGGCGCCCCCGAAGACCAGCCGCCAGGTCCAGCCGCCCTCGCCACCGGCCGGGGCGCCGCGCCCGCCCCGCAACGACCTGCCGCGCGACATGCCCGACTTCACCGGACGCGAGGCCCAGCTCGCCGCCGTGCTCGCCGCGGTGGACGGCAGCCGGGTGGTCGCCGTCGACGGCATGGCGGGCGTCGGCAAGACCTGCCTGGCGGTGCACGCCGCGCACCGGCTCGCCGACGCCTATCCCGACGCCCAGCTCTACGTCGACCTGCACGGTTTCACCGCCGGACGGGAACCGCTCGATCCCGACCCCGCGCTGCGGACCCTACTCGCCGCACTCGACGTGCCATCGGAGAAGATCCCGCAGGAGGGCGGCATCGAGGCGCTGGCCGCCTGCTGGCGTTCCGAACTGGCCCACCGGCGCGCCGTCGTCGTCCTCGACAACGCCGCCGACGCCGACCAGGTCCGCCCGCTGCTTCCCGGCGCCGGACCGACCGTCGCCCTGATCACCAGCCGCAACCGGCTGCTGGGCCTGGACGAGGTGCCCCCAGTGTCGCTGGACGTGCTGTCCCCGCACGAAAGCGCCGAGCTGCTGGCCCGCGCCAGCGGCGACCCGGGCGGGCCCGACGGCCGGCTGGCCCGCGACCCGGAGTCCGCCGCCGAGGTCCTGCGGCTCTGCGGCCATCTGCCGCTGGCCCTGCGGCTCGCCGCGGCGCGGCTGCGGCACCGGCCGGGCTGGACCGTGGGGATCCTCGTCGAGCGGATGGCGGAGGGCGCCACCGAGTTCGACACGGCGTTCGCCATGTCCGTCCGGCAGCTCGACCGGGCGCAGCGCCGCTTCTTCCGGCTTCTGGGCCTGCTGCCCGGCTCGACCTTCGACGAGTACGTCGCCGCGGCGCTGGCGGACGTGCCGCTGCGCGGAGCCGGGGCGATGCTGGAGGATCTGCTCGACGCGCACCTCGTCCAGCAGCCGGCGGCCGGACGCTACCGGCTGCACGACCTGGTACGCCAGCACGCCCGCCGGGCCGCCGCCGAGCAGGAGTCAAAGCCGGAGCTGGAGCAGGCGCTCGGCCGGGTGCTCGACTACTACGTGCACGCGGCGGCCGCCGCCGACGCCGCGGCGTCGTACCTGTCCCCCGCCCGGGAGGTCACCGCCGGCCGTCCTCCGGCCGCGCTGCCGGCATTCACCGACAAGCATTCCGCGCTCTTCTGGTTCACCACCGAGTACGCCAACCTGATGGCCGTCTTCGAGGCCGCGGCCACCGCCGGAGCCGACGTGCACGTGTGCGAGCTGCCGCGTTTCATGCGGGCCTTCTTCGCGCGGCGCTGCGGCACGACGCACCTCAACGTCCTCTTCGAGCACTCACTGGCCGCCGCGCAGCGCCTGGACGATCCGCTGCAACTGGCCGAGGCGCACAGCGACCTGGGCTTCGCCCGCTACAACGCGGGCCGGATGGCGGAGGCGGACGCCGCGTACGAGGCGGCGGCGCCGCTGGTGTCCGGGAACACCAGGTCCACGGCCGAACTGACCATGCGCCGCGGATACCTCAGATGGGACGAGGGCCACGTCGAAGAGCCCCTCGGCCTCTTCCGCCGGGCCGGTGAACTCTACGCGGACGCCGGCTGCCCGATGGGAACCGCCCACGCGACCGCCTACGAGGCCTGGGCCCTGCTCCAGCTCGGAGACCGGGAGAACGCCGCACGACTGGCCCGCGAGGCGCTGTCCCTCCCGCACACCGACCCCGCGTGGCCCCCCACGCTGACGGCCCGGATCACCCTCGGCGTGGCCATCGCCGACGAAAAACCCGACGAGGCGATGGAACACCTGGAGCAGGCGCTCGCCTCCGCCCGCGAGGACGGGCACAAGCACAACGAGGCATGGTGCCTCAACTGCCAGGGCGTCGCACTGCGCCAGATGGGCCGGTACGACGAGGCGCTCGCCTGCCACCGCCGGGCGTTCGCCCTGCTCGACGAGCTGTTCGAGGAACACTGGAAGATCCACTTCCTGGACGGCTACGCCGAGACCTGCCGCCTGGCGGGCCTCCCCGAAGAGGCCCTGCGCCTGCACCGCCAAGCCCTGGACCTGGCACCGAAACTGGGCTACCGATTCGCCGAGGCCCTGGCCCACGAGGGAATCGCCGCCGCCCTCGATGAGACGGACCCACCCGCAGCCGCCGAACACCGCACCGCCGCCCAGGCCGTCCTACAAGACCTGATTCCACAGCCCTGACGCGACAAGCGCGAATACTGGAATTGCAGTGGAGACCGACAAGGGTGGCGATCGCAGTCAGTGTGAACACCTGACCACCCCACCGGGGCACCGGGAGGTTGTAACTTCAGGTGTGGAAAGTCCTTGCAGGTAGAAGGCGATGTTCGCTTTACCTGATGCGTCCTGGATAGGCCTCGGCGAGTTCGTTGA
>NZ_JBICUS010000013.1:0-48337 GCF_043198455.1 Spirillospora sp. NPDC048824
GCTCCGGTGACGATCCGGTCGATGCGCAGCCGCCGCCACAGGTGGTCCAGGACGTAGGCGCCGCCGAACGGGACCGATGCGCTGAACTCCAGGTCAGAGGCCGCCGTCGCGGCCGGGGTCTGGCCCGGTTCCAGCAGCCTCGATAGAGACGCGATCAGCCGCTTGACCGCGTCGCGGTCCAGTTCGTCCTCGCGGCCGAAGGTGAACAGCACCTTCGGCACGGCCCGGCCCTTGGCCGGGTCCCACTGGTTGTGGGCCAGGTGCAGGTAACGGACCGTCCCGGACTTGTTCTCCCGCTTGGTCGTCTTCACGTACACGACTCCAGACGATAGAGCCGCGCCCCTGGTCGCCGCATGCTAATCCTTGAAATCGCGTCTCTAGGCGATTCTGGCGCTTAGTCCAGCCCTCGACCCGCTGACCTGCAGGTTCAGGCGGTGGAGTGCTCCAGGACCCCCGAATTATGTCGAACGCAGGCGAAGGTGCGGAGGGCGTGCGGTGTGCGCAGGACGGCCGCGTACGACGCAGTCACAGGAGGGGTGTTCCTCAGAAAGGCCCCGGTCCGGGCCGGGGCGGTTTGCGGGGACGCCGGATGCCGCCGTCGCCTTCCCGGCGGCGCGGGACGTCCTACGCAAATATGAGGAACTGCACGGGCCGATGGTAGCGCCTCGCGGGCGCCGGATGCGCGGTCAGGTGCGGGTGAGGCGCCAGGTCTCGGGGGACCGGCAGGTGCGGGCGAGGCCGCGGATGGTGGCGCGGGCGGGGTCGCGGGCGATGGCGATGGTGAGGCCCATCTCGGCGGTGAGCCGGCCCGGCAGGGACGGCAGGCGGGCGCCGCCGCCGGTCAGCAAGAGCCCGCCGCTGCGGGCGGTGCGGCGCAGCGGGACCGGCAGGTCGGTGAGCATGTGCCGGATCCCGGTCGCGATCTGTCCCCGCACGTGCTCGGGGATACGGGGCAGGCTGTGGCCCGCCCGGTGTTCGGGCAGGTACTGGATGGACCGGGCGGCGTGGACGCGGCCCCGCATGATGACGGCGGCCTCGACGATGCCCGCGCCGATGTCGAGGATGAGGCGGGGCCGGGGGTCGCCGGGGTCGATGCCGGCGCCGATCGCGGCGGCGAGCGGTGCCTCCATGGGGTGCCACCGGAATACGGCGGAAACGGGCCGTGGCTCAAGTATCTGCTGGTCAGCGCGCTGAGAGTGCGGCGTATGCCGTGGATCTGCCGATCTTGAGGGTGCGGGCTGCTTCGGCGACGGAGACGCCCTCGTCGACCTACAACGTGACCCGACGATACCTTTCAGGCGTATTCCGGCTGGCCCCTCCCCGGACATGTGCGAGGAGCGCCGCGAGGTCTGGACCGCCGCCACCGAACTCCTCGAACGCCTGAACACCCCGGGGACGGATCACTATCATCTCGCAGATGATCACAACGGACGACGAATCCGGCGGAGCTTTGATCGGCCAGGTCCAGGTCGTCCAGCACGCGGGCGCCTCGATGGTCTTTTGCATCGACGACCGGGGCTACGGCATCAGCGCGTGGACGCCGTCGACCGGGCGCTGGACGTCATCGGATCTGACGTACGTGCACGCGGAAGACCCGAGGATGGCCGCGTTCCCCGACGCGGACAACGTCCTCACCACGTTCGCGGCCCTCTCCCGCGGCGGAAGGCTGCTCCTGGCGGCGGGCGGCCATGAGCAGGAACCGGCGCTGTGGGATTTCGACAGCGGCGAAATCGTGGCCCGCACGCCTCTCAGCGGCGCGTACACGGCCGCTGTCATCGCGCTCGACGAGGCGTTCGTGACCTACCAGCTGTACTCGGACGAGATCAGGCTCTGGGCGCCTGACGGCGCCGTCACGGTACTCGGCCACGTACCGAATCTGCGGCGGCTCGCCTTGGTTCGGGACGGCGACCGTACCCTGATCCTCGGGTTCGGGGAGAGGATCACGGCCTGGGACGCCACAACGCTCACCGAAATCGGCGAGTACGCACCGTTCCCGGGCCCGATCCGGGCCGCGACCACGTGCGTGCTGGATCAGGACGCGATGGCCTTCTCGGTGGTGAAGAAGGTCGGGCTCTACGCCTGGCCATTCGGCGCCGGCAAACCCCTCTACGGCCCTGTTCTCCTAAAGGAAGGGCTCCCCGACTCGATGGCGGTGACGAATGTCGACGGTCGTCCGCTATTGGTGATGCCGATCCAGAACTCGCTGCGCCTGCGGGACGCCAAGGACGGAACCCTGGTCGGCCGCATTCCCACGTCCGGGTATCGCGTCACGGCGATGCAGGCGGCGACCGTCGACGGCCGTCCCTCTCTCGTTACCGGCGGGGATGATGGCGTCCTGCGGATCTGGGACGAGACCGACCTCGCCGAACAACTCCGTCCAGTCTGAACCATCCCCCAGATATGGGCATTTGCCCGCAACCCCGTGACGGTGTCGGTGTTGATCACTACCATCCCGCAAATGATCACAAGCAAGGCTCGGGGCTTGAGCCTGGCACTCAACGGTCGTGTCCTGACAGGCCGGAGAGCGCGGGCATAGGCGGTGGAACGCCCGATCTTCAAGGGGTGCCACCGGAATACGGCGGAAACGGGCCGTGGCTCAAGTATCTGCTGGTCAGCGCGCTGAGGGTGCGGGCTGCTTCGGCGACGGAGACGCCCTCGTCGACCAGGCGCCGCAGGGCGGCGAGTTCAGCGGGGCCGATGACCCGGGGGCGGCCGATGCGCTGCTTTCCGGGCAGAATCTTCCTCTCGGCCTCGCGCCGCTTGGCGGCGGCGATCCCCTCGGCCTGACCGGGGTTGAGGAACCTGCGGACAGCCGTTGGCGGTGAGAATGATCTTGGGTTGGGGTGTCCGTTAGGGGAACGCTCACCGGACAACAACGGTGAGCGCCCGGACGCGAACGCGACCTGCGGCGACGCTGTCTCACATAGGTAGTCCGCGAATCTGTCCGGTGAAGGGGGGCTAAACGGTACGCTGCGCGGGTGGGAGAACTCATCGGCTACGCCCGTTGCTCAACCGTCCTGCAAGACCTCACTGCCCAGACCGAGATCCTTCTCGGACTCGGCGTGCCTGAAGACCGCATCTATCTCGACAAGGGACTGACCGGCACCAACCGGGAACGACCCGGCCTCGACCAGGCCCTCGCGGCCGTCCGCGTCGGCGACACCCTGGTCGTCCCTAAGCTGGACCGGCTGGCCCGCTCGGTGCCCGACGCCCGCGACATCGGCGACGCCCTGGTCGCCCGCGGCGTCCGGCTGTCGCTTGGCGGCAGCATCTACGACCCGGCCGACCCCATGTCCAAGATGTTCTTCAACATGCTGGCGGTGTTCGCCGAGTTCGAAGCCGACCTGCTGAAGATGCGCACCCGCGAGGGCATGGCCATCGCCCGCTCCCGCGGCAAGCTGAAGGGCCGCGCACCGAAGTTGACCAGCCGGCAGCAGGCCGAGCTGGTGCGCATGCACGCCACCGGTGAGTACACCATCGCCGAGCTGATGGAGGTGTTCTCCGTCGGGCGGGCGACGGTGTACCGCGTCCTCGAACGCGCCGGCCAAGAACGTGTAGGCGGAGCGGCATGAGTCGCCGCGATGCCAGGCTCGATCGGGACGTGGCCGCGCTGCTAGCCGCCAAGGCGTTCATCGAGATCCGCTGCCTGGCGGGGAATGCCCGGCGGAGGTCGGAGGATAGCTCCGTCGAGGAGGACCTGGACCGCATGAGGTTCCTTGCCGACCTGTGCCACAACATGCCGGGAATCGCCCGGCCACGTCGCTGGCGGCCGTCCCGCAAAGGCGCCTCCCTCAGCAGCTTCCAGCAGGCGATGGCGCAACGGCCGATGAGTTGGACCTGGAACACCGCCGGCCCGGAAGGGCGCGCATGGATGCTGCGTCACGTGGAACAGGCGGGGCTGACGTGGACGCCACCGCCACCGCTCCCAGCTCACCGCAAGGGCCCGTCGCCGATGACGCTGAGGCAGTGGGCCGGTGTTCTCCTGGGGCATTGGCCGGTCAGAGCCCCGATCGGGCGCCAACCGCTGCCAGCCGAAGCACGCATCCTCAAAGCCCTCGACACCGACGCCATCTGCGCTCTGTACACCGAGGCCGGGCGGCTGCGACTCGGACTCGGCAAAGGCGGACCATGGCTCCGGGAACACCTGGATCCCGACGGCGTCCACTACCTAGTACCGGACCCGGCGAGCTATTACTGGCCCGGCAACTCAAATGCCAGCGGCGGGAAGATCCGCTGGTGGCAGTGCACCGTGCTGCTGCGGATGTACGACGGCGAGCAGGTCAGCGGCATGCTCGCCGTACTCCCGGAAACCTTCGCCGCGCTGCCGCCGACCGTGCCCCGACGAGAACAGCTACGCCTCCTACACCGCGCCCGTTCCACCGAACGCGACACCTACCTATGGGGCCGTGACCACAAGCCCGAATGCGCCCCACAGGTATGCGGCTACGTCCCCGAAACCACCGACGACACCCCGCCAGCCGACTGACGAGGCCAGCCCGCTCATCCCTCTGAGCAGAGGACTTCGGAAATCTGTGCAGAGGACTTCGGAAATCGACAGACACTCTAACGACCAGGCTCGAAACCGTCCAGAAACCTCCGTCCATAAAGACGATGCGGCGAAGCCCGTCGATCATGGGGAGCAGAACTGGTGACACCGCTCAAGATCAAAATACTGGCGCGGCCTTTGTCCTCACCCGGCTCACACCTCTACGATTCTTCGCCCGTGATTCGCATACGCTCCTCCAATCTGGCCCGGAGATCCGACAGGTCGTCATCGGGGAATTCATGGGCAAGAAAGTCGAGCCCGTCGCGCAGGTAGGGCAGTGAGGCGCACATCCCGTAGTTGTCCGGATCCGGCTCCGCGAAGAGGTACTGCCAGTCGTAGAGACCCCTGGTGCGCAACATAACGTCGAGGTAGTCGCCGTAGCCGATGCGGAGCCGAGTGGGACCCTGCCTGATGTCGAAGTACCAGATCTCCGACGAGTCCTGGTTCCGGGTGAGCCTCAGCGCGGAGTAGGTGCCGGTCCCCCCCACCGGATGGGTCTCGAATATCTTGAACTCCTCGACCAGTTGCCGCACTTCTTCGGGGGCCGCCGGATTGATCACCGATCTCGGTACGCCACGTATCACCGCCTCGCCGATGTGCATGATACGGAATTCACCTGCGATCGCCTTGAACGGGTCCAGAGCCCGCCAGGCGAACAAGAGGCTGGAATGACGGTGAAAGTTCCGAGTCAGTTCTTCGGATAGCGGAATATCCTCCACTTTCCGTATTATCTCAAATGCGTCTTCGGCGCGTTCCATGTAAACAGCCAACGGTCCCCGGTCGTATTTTTCCGTTCGTATGGAACTGCGCGCCTTGATCTTCTCCACTGTCTCGCGAAGTCTGCGTTCGTAGTCGGTTTCCACGATTTCCTCCAGTTGAGGGTCTCGGTAGTCCTGGCTTTAGATCATGGGGCGAACAGGACGCGGGATTCGAGGTCGAGTTGCGTGGTCGGGGTGGCGGCCGGTGGGGTGAGGTTGAGGATCCAGTTGCCGAACCGGCGGATGACATGGGTGATGTAGGGGGAGATGGTGGCCAGGTTGTCGGGGTCGACGGGGCGGCCTTCGGCTGCGATGGCGTTGGCGGCGTCGGTGATGTCGCAGGCGGTGGAGTAGATCACGCAGTTGGCGAGCAGCTCGTTGAACTTGATGATCTTCTCTTGGTAGTCGGGGTCGTTGTGGCCGATGAGTTTGCCGCCGAACATGAGCCAGTCGGCGAAGCCGTGGAAGGCTTCGTTGCGGTTGGTGACCTGGGTGATCTGCTCGCGCAGGTCCGGGTCGGACAGATACCGCAGCAGCGTGATGGTGCGGACGGCGCGGCCGAGTTCGCGGAAGGCCCGGTAGAGGCGGTTCTTACGAGAGTGGTTGCCCAGACGGCGCAGCAGGGTGACCGAGGAGATCCGGTTCTGCCGGATGGAGATCGCCGTGCGCAGCAGGTCGGTCCAGTGAGTTTCGATGAGCCGCCAGTCGATCGCCTCGTCGCCGAACAGCGAGTCGATGTGCTGGTAGGCGGTCTCCGGGGTGGGCCGGTAGAAGATCAGGTCGTGCCAGTTGCGGATGCGGGGCAGCAGGTCGAACCCCAGGAGCGCTGCGAGGCCGAAGACCGGCAGCGACTGGCCTTGGGTGTCGGCGTGGATGGTGTCGGGCTGGATTTCTGAGGCGTTCTTCAACAAGCCCTCGATGATGTAGACCGCCTCCCACACCCCGCACGGGATGAAGTGGGAGAACAAGGCGACATAGGTGTTGGAGATGTGCCGGTAGGCCAGACCGCCGTAGCCGCCGTACCGGATGTGGCTTTCCGCAAGGAGGTTGTTCTCCCACGTCTCGACCTGGGAACCGTCCGCGGCGACGGTCTTGCCGTCACCCCACACCGAGGCGATATCGAGCTGGTTGAACGCGTTGATCACCGTGGTGGAGGCTTTGGCGATCTTCTCGCTGGTGGCGTGCTGGTTCGCGGCCCGGGCAAGCTCGGCAGCACTGACCTTGCCGCGCATATGCGCGGCGACCTGGGCCGGGCCGAGCAGGGTGCCGTAGGTGAACACCGTGAGCACGTACCGGCCGAGCGCTTCCTTGATCTTCGGGTCCGATCCGGAGGCGGGCCCGAAGCTGTGGTGCCAGCCCAGCTGGTAGGCGGTGCGGGTGAGGATGTCCAGCAGGTCCCGCTGCGGCAACCGATCGTGCACCGCCTCCTCCAGGAGAAGCGCCTCCTTGCTGCGCTCGGCGCCCCTCCGTCGCCGCAGGATCGGACGGCCGCCTTCCAGGACGAGGTCGGTGTTGCCCGGATAGCCGGCGTCGACGCCTGCGGCGACCTCGGTCAAAAGCCCCCGGTAGTGGCCGGTCAGCTCCGCAGCGTCCGTCGGGAGCCCGGCCTCGGCGCAGAACTCCTCCACCAGCGGCGCGCACTCCTGCCAGCTCATGAGCTGGTCGTGCAGGTTGGCGTAGGAGTCAGACCCCGCCACCGCGATGTCCCCCGACCGCAGCTCCGCGGCGAGGTAGGAGAACACGCACACCTCCAGGTGGCGGCGCACCAGCATCCCTGGCCGGGCCGGATCCTTGAGGATCTTCCGCCACATCGCTGAGGCGAACGCGTCCACGTCCGCCGACAACGTCGCCATCACCGTCGTGCCGTCGGGGGCTTGTTGTTCCACCGTGACCTGTTCGGGGACGAACGCGGCGCGGGCGTTCCGCTGGGCCTGCAGGTACTCCACCGCGTCCAGCACGCTGCGGTCGGCGTTGGTCGACTCCAGATCGATCGACTCCACCAGCGTGAACAAAGCGGAGCGGTGCGAGCGGTAGTGCGCCTCCAGCAGCGGTAGGTAGTTGTTGCCGTGATGGGCTGAGACCGCCTCGTGCGCGGCTGCCAGCGCCTCCAGCCCACCCGCCTGCTCCAGGGCCTTAAGCACCAGACGGCCGGCCCGTTCGGCCACGTCCCCCGGTGCCCCGCCCGCAGCGCCAGCCGCGTCCTGGTCGGGCTGTTGCCCGGCTGGGGTGGTGGCTTCGCGGACGCCGTCCAGGACGTCGCCGAACACGCCCAAGAGCCGCTCTGACTCCGCCCGGTGGATCTCCCGCAGCGCCTCCAGCTGGTCACGGCCCTTCTTGTGGATCGCCGCGATCCGCTTGCAGAACATCGTCACCACGTCGTCACGGACCCCGGTCCGCGCCGTGTGCAGCAGGCTGACGATCAACGTGAGCCGCTTGTCCTCATCCAGCACCTTGCGCAGGTCCGCGACGTCGGTCACCCGCGCCTCACCGGCGAAGTGCGCGACCTTGCCCGGCGGGACGCCTTCCAGCCAGGCCTCGGTCGGGCCGATCGCGTCCAGGTCCCGCAGAAACGCCAGACGGGCCTTGAACTTGCCCAGTGACGCGGCCTGCGCCACGTCCTTCAACCCGTCGTACTCGCTGCGCCGGGAGACCGGATCCACCGCCAGCAGCCGGGCCAGCCCCGCCCGGGCCGCAGCATCGACCCGGCCCGCCACCAGCGTGAAGAACCCGCGGTTCACCTCGGTGCGGATCTTCTTGGTCAGCTCGTCCAGCGTCGTGTAACCGGGCAGCTCGCACTGCGCCCGGACCAGCTCCTCCAATGCCACGTTGATCAAGTCAGCCGGATTGTCCTTCGCCTGCGCTGCCTTGCCGATCGCCTCGGCCGCCACCGCCCGAACCCCGGCCGCGTCGTAGGTGACGCCCATCCGGGTGCGCACGAAACTCCGATGCCGCTTCGCCGACCGCTCCGCGGCCTCAGCCAGCATCACGCCCTCGGGCAACCCGACCACACTGCGGATGTGCTCGGCGACCACCGCCGGGACGTCGGCGAGCTTCGGGAAGTACCCCAGCCGCTGGTAGGCCTTCAGCCACACCAGCAACGCCAGCAGGTGCTGGTCATCCTGCGTCTTACCGCGCGCCCACTCCACCTCGCCGGCTGACGGAGTGAACACCTCCGCCAGCTCCCGCGCAGACACCGCCCGCGTGAACCTCGGGTACGCCGTCCGGTCGATCGACGCCACCCGAACCCCCGGAAACCGTCACCAACCAGCGCGAACCCCTGGAGTCTACGGCCGATGATCAAGAGCGCGGCCCGTTTCTGCCGTATTCCGGTGGCACCCGTCCATGGTGCGGACGGGGCGGCCTGCGGCGGCGCGGACGGCGGCGGCCGCGCGGTCGAGCTGGGCGCCGCTGGCGGCTGCCGGCACGGCGAGCAGGATTTCGCGGAGTTCGCGTTCGGGGTCGGCTTCCAGGAGGGTGAGGCGGGTCAGCCGGGTGCAGGCGCAGGCGTCGGTCACCATGCCGTGCTCGATGGGGCGGGCCCGGAAGGTACGGCCGGTCCGGCCGGTGGGGGCGGGCCCGCCGACCGCCGAGGGGCGGTCGACGAGCACGTCGCGGGCGGGCAGCGTCGCCCGGATGCGGCTGCTGCCGAGGTCGATGGCCGCGTGCGGGCCGGGCGGCGTCAGGGTGGGCATCAGCGCCGTCGTTGCTGGCACCGCACGCAGCGGCGCGCGTAGGGGAGAATCTCCAGGCGGCCCGCGGGGACGGGTTCGCGGCAGTCTTCGCAGAGGCCGTAGGTGCCGTCGTCGAGGCGGGTGAGGGCGGCGTCGATCTCCTCCAGCGTGCCCTGCAGGCTCTCGCGGCGGGCGAAGGACGCCTCGTCGGGGGCGCCGTCCTCCTCGTGCTCCAGGACGGCGAGCTGGGCGATCCGGGTCTGGCGCTCCCGCTGGAGCAGCTCCCGGGCCTGGCGGGTCTGCGCGCCGTCCGGCGGGTAGCCGCCGGACGTGCCGTGGACCGCGATGTTCACCGTCATGTCTCTCGGGCTCCCTTCGGCGCCAGGGTCACGGGCCGGCCGACCTCCACCATGGACGGCGGGGGAGCGGTCGTCCATCGGGTGTGACACCCATCTTCGGTCGGGGCGCCGTGCAGCCGGGGTCAGCCGCTCCATTCGCGGCGGCGGGCCTCGGCGAGGGCGATGGCGGTGGCGACGGCGACGTTGAGCGAGCCGACGCGTCCGATCTGGGGGATGTAGGTGACGGCGTCGGCGGCGGCGAGGAGGGCGGGGGAGCAGCCGTGGTCCTCGCCGCCGACGGCGAGGCAGACGTCGCCGTCGAGGGGCGCTTCGTGCAGGGGGACGGCGTCGGTGGTGAGTTCGACGGCGATGAGGCGCAGGCCTTCTTTGTGGACGGCGGCGGCGGCTTCGGCGGGGGTGCCCGCGTGTTCCCAGGTGACGAGGCGGTCGGTGCCGAGGGCGGTTTTGGCGGCGTTGCGGTGGGTGGGGGGTGTGGTGTTGCCGGCGAGCCAGAGGTGGTCGACGCCGAACACGGCGGCGCTGCGGACGATGGAGCCGACGTTGAAAGGCTGTGTGACCGATTCGACCAGGAGGCCGAGGCGGGCGCCGGTGCGGCGCCGCCAGTCGCGGTTGAGGCGTTTGACGTCGGTGGGGCGCAGCTGCCTGCGCTCCTGCGCGGGGCCGGGGGTGGTCATGGGGTGGGGCCTTCTGCTCGGGGTGCGACGCGCAGGACGCGGTAGGCGGACCGGGAGGCGATCCGTTCGGTGGGGAAGCCCTGGCCGTCGAGCCACCGCTGGAGGGAGTCGGAGCCGAGGTGCTTCTGGACGACGAGGTGGGCGTGGCCGCCGGGGGTGAGGCGGGGGAGCCAGGCCAGGAGGAGGTCGTGCAGGGCGGCCTTGCCGATGCGGATCGGGGGGTTGGACCAGATCGCGGTGAAGCGGAGATCGGGGTCGACCTCGTCCCCCAAGATGAACCTTACATTGTCAAGGCCCGCGGTTTTGGCATTGCCTTCTGCGAGTTTCAAGGCTCGTTGATTAACGTCCACACCCCAAACCATCGCCTGGGGCGAACGCTTGGCCAGGGTGAGGGCGATGGGGCCGTATCCGCAGCCGAGGTCGAGGAGGTCGCCGGCCTGCGGAGGGGTGGGGGCCGTTTCGAGGAGGACGCGGGTGCCGGGGTCGACGCGGTCGGGGGAGAACATGCCGCTGTCGGTGTCGAGGCGCAGGTGCAGGTCGGGCAGGACGAGGTCGACGGAACGGCGGCGGCTGGCGGCGTCGGGCCGTTCGGCGAAGTAGTGTTCCCCCACGTCGGCCGACCGTATCAGCGTCCGGTGGGTACCGGCGCCGCGGCGGGGCGTCAGGGCAGCCGGGAGAACCAGGCCAGGGAGGCGCCCGCGGCGCCGAGCGCGAACAGCAGTGCGATGCCGGTGTAGCGGGCGGCGACGTCGCGGTGCTCGGTCTTGAAGCCGAGGGAGCTGCCGATGTTGGTGTAGACGTCGCGGAGCTGGTCGGCGTCGGCGGCCTCGTAGGCCTTGCCTTCGGTGCTGTCGGCGAGGGCGCGCAGGGTCTCCTTGTTGACGGAGACGCTGGTGGTCTCGCCCTCGATGTCGACGGTGCCGTAGGGGGTGCCGAAGGCGATGGTGGAGACGGGGATCTGGGCGACGCGGCTGGCGTCGATGGCCTCCTGGACGGTGCGTCCGGTGGTGTTGTCCCCGTCGGACAGCAGGACGATGTGGGAGGGCGGGGGGTCCTGGCGCGCTTCGGCGTCGAAGGACCGGACGGCCTGCAGGGAGGTGAAGACGGCCTCGCCGATGGCGGTGCGCTTGGCGAGGACGAGCTGGTCGATGGAGGCGATGGCGGCGTTGCGGTCGGCGGACGGCGCGGCGACGAGGTTGGCGCTGCCGGCGAAGGCGACGACGCCGACGTTGAAGCGTCCGGGGAGGTCGCCGATGAACGTCTTGGCGGCGGCCTTGGCGGCTTCGAAGCGGCTGGGCGGGACGTCCCTGGCCATCATGGACAGGGAGACGTCGACGGCGACCATGATGGTGGCGCGGTCGCGGGGGACTTTGACGGAGTCGGCGGGGCGCGCGAACCCGACCATCATGAGGGCGATCATGACGAGGAACAGGACGGCGGCGACGTGCCGGCGCCATCCGGGTCGTTTGGGGGCGATCTGGGACAGCAGGGCGAGGTTGGTGAAGCGGACGGCGTAGGTGCCGCGGCGGAGCTGCAGCAGTGTGTAGGCGGCGGCGAGGAGCGGCAGGAGGCCGAGCAGCCACAGGCGTTCGGGTGACAGGAAGGTCATGGGCGCGCTCCCGCGGTGCTGACGGACGGGCTCCGCTCGACGGACCGGCCGGCTGCGCGGCGTTGGCGGAGGGCGAAGCGGGCGATGTCGGCGATCCAGTCGCGGTCGGTGCGCAGGACGAGGTGGTGGGCGCCGCTGCGGCGCAGTGCCTCGCGGTTGCGGTCGCGTTGGGCGGCCGCCGCGGCGGCGTACTGCTCGCGGACGCGGCGGTTCAGCACGATCTCGTGGGCGGTTCCGGTCTCGGGGTCGGTCATCTCGACGAGGCCGATGTCGGGGAGGTCGAGTTCGCGGGGGTCGATGATCTCGATGGCGAGGACCTGGTGGCGGGCGGCGAGGCGGCGCAGGGGGCGTTCCCAGTCGGGCCGGCCGTGGGTGGCGGCAGGGGAGGCGGGGTCGAGGCCGGGGGTGGGGTCGCCGCCGTCGGGGGCGAGGAAGTCGGAGATGACGACGCGGAGGCCGCGGCGGGTCTGGCCGCGGTCGAGGGAGGTGATGGCGGCGGCGAGGTCGTGGGGGGTGGTGGCGCCGGTGCGGGCCTTGCCGGTGCGGGGGGCGCCGTCGTGGACGGATTGGGCGTCCAGGGCGGCTTGGAGGAGGGCGTACATGGCGGCTTTGCCGGTGCGGGCGGGCCAGCGGCGCATGCCGTCGGAGTGCAGGAGGTAGGCGCCGGCGCGGTCGCCGAGGCGGACGGTGAGGAAGCCGACGGCGGCGAGGGCGGCGACGGCGAGGTCGCGTTTGATCATGGTGCCGGTGCCGAAGTCCATGCTGGGGGTGAGGTCGACGAGGGCCCAGGCTTCGAGTTCGTGGTCGGCGATGAGGTCGCGGACGTGGGGTGTGGTGGTGCGGGCGGTGACGGCCCAGTCCATGTGGCGGACGTCGTCTTCGCCGGGCTGGTAGAGGCGGGCTTCGGCGAGTTCGGTGCCGGGGCCGGGGAGCAGGCCGAGGTGTTCGCCGTTGAGGAGGCCGTCGAGGCGGCGGGTGACCTGGAGTTGGAGGCGGCGCAGGGTGCGTTCGGGGGCGAGGTGGGCGAGTTTGCCGCTGCGCCGGCGCCGGGCCGAGCCGAGCTCGTCCGATGGGTGGGTCATGCGCTGGTCACCGCCGCTGCTCCGTGGTTCCACACGACGCGGGGCGGCGGGACGGCGGTGACGATCTGGGCGATGACGTCGGCGGTGTCGACGCCGTCGGCGAGGGCGTCGAAGGTGAGGACGAGGCGGTGGGACATGACGTCGCGGGCGACGGCGCGGACGTCGTCGGGGAGGACGTAGTCGCGTCCGGACAGCAGGGCGAGGGCGCGGGCGGCGGAGGCGATGCCGAGGGTGGCGCGGGGGCTTGCGCCGATGTCGATGACGCCGCGCAGGTCGGGCAGGCGGTACTGCTCGGGTTCGCGGGTGGCCATGACGAGCCGGACGATGTAGTCGGCGATGAGTTCGTGGACGGCGACCTCTTCGGCGGCGCGCTGGAGTCCGGCGAGGCGCGGGGTGTCGAGGATGCGGGTGGCTTCGGGTGGGTCGACGCTCATCCGCTGGAGGATCTGGAGTTCTTCGTGGGCGGCGGGGTGGTGGACGTCGATCTTCATGAGGAAGCGGTCGCGCTGGGCTTCGGGGAGGGGGTAGACGCCTTCGGATTCGATGGGGTTCTGGGTGGCCAGGACGATGAAGGGGTCGGGGAGGGGGTAGGTGTTGCCGCCGAGGGAGACCTGGTGTTCGGCCATGACCTCCAGGAGGGCGGACTGGACTTTGGCGGGGGCGCGGTTGATCTCGTCGGCGAGGACGAAGTTGACGAAGACGGGGCCGAGTTCGACGTCGAACTGTTCGGTGGAGGGGTGGTAGATGCGGGTGCCGACGATGTCGGAGGGGACGAGGTCGGGGGTGAACTGGAGGCGGGCGAAGGTGCCGCCGACGACTTTGGCGAGGGTGCCGACGGCGAGGGTCTTGGCGACGCCGGGGACGCCTTCGATGAGGCAGTGGCCGCGGGCGAGGAGGGCGACGATCATTCGTTCGACCATGTGGTCCTGGCCGACGATGACTTTTTTGACCTCGGCGAGGGTGTTCTGGAGGAGGGCCGCGGCCTCGTCGACGTCGGTGGCGGCGATGGTCATTGTGGGTTTCCCTCACTGTGCCTGGGTGCCGGGCTGGGCGCCTTTACGACCCTACGCGATCACTTGTACCCGTTCGCCGGGGATACGTGCGCGTCGCCGGTGATCGGTTGGGGGCGGGGGGTGTCCGGTGCGGGGGGTCGTTGTCCGAGCCGATGGTAGGGCGTGGTTGTTAGTGTTGCGGCCATGTCGAGGCCGTTGCCCCCGGGTGATCCTGCTCAGCTGGGGCCGTTCCGCTTGTCCGCGCGTTTGTCGGAGTCCGCTGCCGGGATCGTGTTCCTGGGGGTGGACGGTGAGGGGCGGCGCGCGAGTGTGGCGGTGCTGAATCGGGGTGCCGCGGGGGATGCGGCGGCGCGGGGCCGGTTCCGTGCGGCGATCAATGCGGCGGTGCCGGGGCGTGGGGCCGGGCCGGCGGTGGGTCCTGGTGGGCCGGCGCCGGTGGTGGCGGCGCAGCCGGATGGGCCGGCGCCGTGGGTGGCGACGTTGTATGAGGCGGATCGTGCTGGGGCGGAGCGGTTTCTGGAGCCGGTGGTGTTCCAGGGGTCGGGTCGGTCGTGGTGGGGTGGGCGGCGGCGTGGGCCGCAGTTCCAGCCGTATTGGCTGGGGTCGGGGGAGCCGGCGTTGGAGCGTCCGGGGCCGCCGGCGGGTGCGGGTGCGGTGGGGGTGGGGGTGGGGGAGCGTGAGCCGCGGCGGAATCTGGTGGCGGCGACGGTGGCGTTGGCGGCGGGTTTGCTGGTGCTGGCGTTGCTGATGGGGGTGTTGTTCGCGTGTCAGCCGGAGGTGGAGGAGCCGCCTCCTCCGCCGCCGGAGCCGACGCCGACGTTCGAGCGGCCTTCGCCGTCGCGGACGCCGACGTCGCCTTCGCCGTCTCCGTCATCTCCGGTGCCTTCGCCGTCTCCGTCGGGGACGGGTGGCGGTGGGGGCGCGCCGCTGTAGGTGTGAGCGTTGGCGGCCGCCTTGTGCGGCTGCGTTGTGTGGCCGGATGCGCGGGGTCGGGTGTGGTGCTGGTGGCGCTGGGGGTTCGGCTGGCGGCCGCGGCGCGCTGAGATGCGGGCGCCGTTTTGGCACATTCTCATGATCACTTCTGGGGTGGCCGGTCGTAGCCTGGGGCGATGACGGCACTGGATGAGTTCGCCGACCGGTATGTGGACGAGTTCGCTGCGCTGGATCCGTGTCTGGCGGCGATGATGGGGATCTCGGGGCAGGACGGGCGGCTGACCGACTACGGGCCGGACGGGGTGGCGGCGCGGGCGGATCTGGCGCGGCGGTCGCTGGTGGAGCTGGACCGGATCGCGGTCGGGGGCGGCGGGCGGGTGGCGGCGGAGGTGCTGCGGGAGCGTCTGCGGGTGGATGTTGCGCTGGGTGAGGCGGGTGTGCGCGATGGTGTGCTGGACACCATCGACGGGCCGGTGCAGCGGATCCGGACGGCGGTGGAGTTGCTGGATCAGGGGGCGGAGACCGACTGGGAGTCGGTCTGCGGGCGTGTCGGTGCCGTGCCGGGTGCGTTGGGCGGGTTGCGGGTGACGCTGGTGGAGGCGTGCCGGGCGGGGCGGTCGGCGGCGCGGCGGCAGGTGGTCCGCAATGCCGCCGAGTGCCGGGATGTTCCGGCGTATCTGGAGGGTCTGGCGGCGCGGTACGGGGATGGGCCGCTGCGGGGTGTGGTGGACGCCGCGGTGACGGCGGCGTCGGCGGCGCTGGAGGAGTTCGCGTCGTTCCTGGCGGGTGAGCTGGCGGGGCGGGCGCCGGTGCGGGATGCGCTGGGGGCGGACCGGTATCGGCTGGGTGTGCGGGATTTCCTTGGGACGGATCTGGATCTGGAGGAGACGTACGGGTGGGGGTGGGAGGAGCTGGCGCGGATCGAGTCGGAGATGGCGGAGGCGGCGGGGCGGATTCTGCCGGGTGAGCCGGTGCCGGCGGTGCTGGCGGCGCTGGACGCCGATCCGGCGTACCGGATCGTGGGGGCGGAGGCTTTTCTGGGGTGGATTCAGGGGCTGGCCGACCGGGCGATCGAGGATCTGGACGGGGTGCATTTCGACGTTCCGGGGCCGTTGCGGCGGATCGAGTGCCGGGTGCCGCCGGTGGAGTCGGGTGTCTACTATCTGGCGCCGGCGGAGGATCTGTCGCGTCCGGGGACGGTGTGGTGGACGGTGCGTGACCGGTCCGCGGAGGTGGTGACGTGGACGGTTCCGGCGACGATGTTCCATGAGGGTGCGCCGGGTCATCATCTGCAGTTGGGTGTGACGACGCTGAACCCGGGTTTGAACCGGTTTCAGCGTGTGGCGGGGGAGCTGCATCCGGGGCATTGCGAGGGGTGGGGGCTGTACGCGGAGCGGTTGATGGACGAGCTGGGGCATTACCGGGATCCGGCGCACCGGCTGGGGATGCTGGCGGGTGGGCAGCAGTTCCGTGCGGCGCGGGTGATCTTGGACATCGGGTTGCATTTGGAGCTGAGGATCCCGCGGGGGGCGGGGTTTCATGAGGGGGAGCGGTGGACGCCGGAGCTGGGGCTGGAGTTCTTGCGGGCGCATATGGGGCCGGAGGCGGGTGCGCCGGCGGCGTTCGAGATCGACCGGTATCTGGGGCGGCCGGGGCAGGCGATCGCCTACAAGGTGGGTGAGCGGATCTGGCTGGAGGCGCGGGAGGCGGCGCGGCGTCGTGGCGGTGCGGGGTTCGATTTGAAGGAGTTCCACCGCAGGGCGCTTGATCTGGGGCCGATGGGGCTGGATCTGCTGCGTGCCGAGTTGGCGGGTCCCTGAACCGGTGGGATCCGGTGGCCGCGTGGGCTTGGCGGGCGGGGGGTGTTCAGGTTGGGCGGGCGGGGGCGGTGTAGGTTTCCATGCCGGTTTCGCGCAGCCATCGGCGCCCGTTGGGGATGTGGGTGACGGGCGCCTCGTCGGCGGCGGCCTCGTGGGGGCCGGTGCCGTTTGCGATGGTGCCCGTTGTGGTGGCCGGGGGGACCGGTTCCGTTGGTGTGTCGGCGGTGGCGCTGCCGACGTGGCAGGCCTTTTCGTCGCCGGGTTCGATGATCCGCTTGTCGTAGTGGGGGGGCCAGCGCAGCAGGATCCGGCGGCCGCAGGTGGTGCAGGCCCATTCCTCGTGTCCGGACTGTGCGGTTTGGATCATCCGCATCTCGTGCGTCCTGTGCACGCTGTGGCCTCCTTGACCGTGGGTGGGTTTCCGGGCTAGGGGGTTGTGCTTCTGTGATTTCCCACGTCAAGCCGGTTAAACGGGACAGGCAAGGGTCTTTAAGGTCTGTGTCGCGGTGATTGTGTTCCGTCCGGAACCGGGGTCGGTGGAGGGCGCGGTCAGTGGAGGGCGCGGTGGACGGCGGCGCCGATGTCGGCGACGGCCTCGGCGGGGCGGCGGGCGAACGCGCTCCAGCCGAGGAATCCGTGGTCCAGGCCCGTGCCGGTGATGAGGGTCACCGGGACGCCGGCGTCGGTGAGCCGTGCGGCGTGCCGTTCGGCCTGGGGGCGCAGCCGGTCGTGTTCGGCGGTCGCGATGATCGCGGCGGGCAGGCCGCGGGGGTCGGGGTCCAGCAGCGGCGACACGTCGGGGTGGGCCGGGTCGGTGCCGCGCAGGTAGGCGCGCAGGGCGCGGTCGGCGCCCGAGGGCGGGAAGACCAGTCCGTCGGGGTCGGGCGGCTGCGGGGGGTTGCGGCGCAGGTCCAGCGCGGGGTAGACGAGGACCTGCAGGACGGGCCGCGCGGGGCCGGGGGCGCGCAGCCGTCCGGCCGCGGCGGCGGCGAGCTGACCGCCGGCGCTGTCGCCGGCCACGCCGATCCGGGCGGGGTCCAGGCCGAGGCGGGCGGCGTGGGCGGCGACCCAGCGGGTGGCGGCGACGGCGTCGTCCAGCGCGGCCGGGAACGGGTCCTCGGGCGGGCGGCGGTACCCGGCCGACACCCACGCGACGCCGCTGGCGTTCGTGAGCGCCCGCACGACGGGGTCGTAGGAGTCGACGTCGCCGAGCATCCATCCGCCGCCGTGGAAGAACACCAGCGCCGGTACGGGGGCGGTGGAGGCGGGGCGGTAGAGCCGTGCGGGCAGTGGTCCCGCGGGCCCGTCCATGACCAGGTCCTGCACGGTGTGGACCGGCGGCCGCGGGGATCGGGCGAGGTCGGCGGCGTGCTCGCGGCGCGCGTCCTGGACGCCGCGGCCCGGCGCGGCGGGCTCGGCGAGGCGGTTGCGCATGAACGCCAGGTATTCGGGGTCGCGTCCCATCGTTCCTCCTCCGCTGAGCCTACGGCCCCTTGTGCGCCGCCGCGGGCGGGTGCCAGCGGTAGGGCATGTCGGCCTGCCGCAGGATCGCGGTGGGGCCCAGGTGACCGGCGAGCCGCAGGAGGGCGTCGCGGGCCGCGACGGGCGCGGCGCCCGACAGGGCGGTCAGGCGGGCGATCCGGCCCCGGCGAGTTGCACGCCGCCGTCGCCGGGTACCTCGCCGGTGTCCTGCCCCCGCAAGGGCGGGAACCCGTCCCCGGACGGAACGGGCCTCAGAGGGCGTAGGCGGCGGTGTACCCCGCGGGCCTCCGCCGGAACGGGCCGCCGGGAAAACCCGTTGCGACCGCGGGCGGCGCCGGGCAGTCTGATTCGTGCGGACGCCGGAACGCCCGGCCCGAGGAGACCGGAAGGGGCCGATCATGATCTGTCGCCGCGACGATCGCACCCGGATCCGGACCCGGGCCCATGGGCGGCCGGCCCCCTGACACGCGTGTCCCACCAGCGCGCGGCGGCCGCCTCCCCACTCCGGAGACGCGGCCCTTTCCCGTTCACGACCTCGTAGCTCAGCGGCCAGAGCACCGGCCCGTCACGCCGGAAGCCGTGGGTTCGAATCCCATCGGGGTCGCACGGCCCGCACCGCGCGGGCCCGTGACGTCGTAGCCGAGTGGTTCAGGCGGCGGTCTGCAAAACCGCCTCACGTGGGTTCGAATCCCACCGGCGTCTCCGGCTCCGCCCCCGCGTCACCCTGGGGGCGGGGCCCCGGCTCCCCGTAGCTCAGCGGACAGAGCACCGGCCTCCGAAGCCGGGAGCCGCAGGTTCGATTCCTGCCGGGGAGGCGCCGGGCCGTCAGGGGATGACGGCCACAGCCTCGACCTCCACGAGCTGGTCGTCATACCCCAGCACCGTCACCCCCAGCAGCGTGCTCGGCGGATCGTGCTCCCCCATGTGCTCCCGGTACACCTCCCACACCTTCACCAGGTCGGCCTGCCGGCCGGAAGCCACGTACACCGTCGTCTTCACCACGTCCGACAGGGACGCGCCCGCGCCCTCCAGCGCCGCCCGCAGGTTCCGCATGACCTGCCGCGCCTGCCCGGCGTGGTCGCCGGGCGCGATCGTCGCGCCCGCCTGGTCCAGCGGGCACGCGCCCGCCGCCCACACCGCCCGCACCGGCGTGTCCGCGACCGCCGCGTACGCGTAGTCGACACCGGCCAGCCCCACGTCGCGCACCAGCCGCACACCCGCAGTCCCCATCGGTCCCCTCTCTCCTTCGATGACCCGCCCGGGCAACGCCCCGCCCACCAAGATCGTTCCGTTCCCGCCTCGCGCCGTCCGGACGCGGCCGACGCCGGGGGGCGTTCAGGCCGGATCCCGTCCTGAATGTGCGGCATGCTGGCGGCATGGCCGACCCCGCGATCCGTCTGCTGAACCTGCTGTCGCTGCTGCAGACGCCCCGCGACTGGCCCGGCACCGAACTCGCCGGGCGGCTGGGCGTCAGCGGACGCACCGTCCGCCGCGACATCGACCGGCTCCGCGAACTCGGCTACCCCGTCGAGGCCGCCCGCGGGCTCGGCGGTGGTTACCGACTGGTCGCCGGGACGGCGATGCCGCCGCTGCTGCTCGACGACGAGGAGTCCGTCGCGATCGCCGTCGGGCTGCGCACCGCCGCCGCCCACCCCGTCGACGGCATCGGGGAGGCCTCCGCCCGCGCCCTGGCCAAACTCGAGCACATCCTGCCGTCCCGGCTGCGGCACCGCGTCGCCTCCCTCGGCGCCGCCACCGAGCCGCTCACCACCGCCGCCGAACCCGGCGTCGACCCCGCCGTCCTGTCCGCCCTCGCCGCGGCGGCCGCCGCCGGAGAACGCGTCCGCTTCACCCACACCGGCGGCGACGGAACCGAGACCCGCCGCCACACCGAGCCGCACCGCATCATCGCCGCCCGGCGCCGCTGGTACCTCATCGCCTACGACCTCGACCGCCGCGACTGGCGCATCTTCCGCGCCGACCGCGTCACCGCGCCCCACCCCACCGGGCAGCGCGCCGAACCCCGCGACGTCCCCGGCGGCGACGCTGCCGCCTACTTCAGGGACGCCATGTCCTCCATGGCCCCCACCTACCGCGCCGAGGTCACCCTCGACCTGCCCGCCGACCGCGCCGCCGCCCACCTCGGCGCGGGCCTCGCCGGCGTCCGCGCCCTGGACGGCGGCCGCTGCCTGCTCACCACCGAGGCCGACACCCTCGACTGGATCGCGGCCCGCCTGCTCATGCTCGGCTGCGACTTCCACGTCCACGGCCCGCCCGAACTCATCGCCCACCTGCGCGCCCTCGCCGACCGCGCCGCCACCGCCACCGGGCGGCCCGGCGGAACCCCGCCGGGCCGCGGCCGCGCGCCCGCCTGAACGCGGCGCCGTACCGCCGTCTTTCTCCCGCCTCACCCTCCCGCCGCCGGCCCGCGTGTCACAGCCGGGCGGGCCGTCTCGTCTCGGGCCCGTACACGGGTGCTGAGAAGAACGCACCCACCCACGGCGAGGAGCCGATCATGAGTGAGCGGACCGAACGGCAGAAGGTCGCACTGGTCACCGGAGCGAACAAGGGGATCGGCCGCGCGGCGGCCGGGCAGCTCGCCGCGCAGGGCATGACGGTCCTGGTCGGCGCCAGGGACCCGGAACGCGGCGAGGAGGCCGCCGCGGCGCTGCGCGCGGCGGGCGGCGACGCGCACGCGCTCACCCTGGACGTCACCGACCAGGCCGCCGCCCGCGCGGCCGCCGGGCGGATCCGGGAGCGCTTCGGCCGCCTCGACGCGCTGGTCAACAACGCCGGCATCACCGGCTCCGGCCAGGTCTCGCCCATGGACGCCCATGACCAGGTCCCCAGCTCGGTCGACCTGGACATGGTCCGGGCGGTGTTCGAGACCAACGTGTTCGGGGTGATCGCGGTGACCAACGCCATGCTGCCGCTGCTGCGGCGGTCACCGGCGCCGCGCATCGTCAACGTCAGCAGCCATGCCGCGTCGCTGACCCTCACCGGCGACCCCGATGGCCCCTTCGCGGCGCTGCTGCCGTCGGCGGCCTACACCCCTTCCAAGGCCGCGCTGAGCGCGGTCACCGTGCAGTACGCCAACGAGCTGCGCAAGGACGGCGTCCTGGTCAACGCCGCGGCGCCCGGCTTCGTCGACACCGACAGCAACGACCACACCGGGCACCTCACCCCCGCGCAGGGCGCGGCGGTCGTGGTGCGCCTGGCCACCCTCGCCGACGGCGGGCCGACCGGCGGGTTCTTCAGCGAGGACGGCCCCGTGCCCTGGTGAGGCCGGCATGTCACAGACGGCCCGGGGCGTCTCGTCTCCCGTGGCAACGACGCGCACATATGCGGAAGGTGATGGTCATGCGGGTTTTCGTCGCGGGCGGGAGCGGGGTCCTGGGGCGGCGGCTGGTGCCGCGGCTGGTGGCGCGCGGCCACCGGGTGACGGCCACGACCACCCGCGCGGCCGGGCTGGAGCCGCTGGACCCCATGACCGGAACGGCGGCCGAACCGGGGATGGCGGCGCTCGCCCACGTCGAGGACGTGGTCGTCAGGGCCGGCGGCGCGGTCCTGCGCTACGGCTGGTTCTACGGGCCCGGCGCCACCGCCGACCTGGCCGAGCCCGTCCGCAAGCGGCGGTTCCCGGTCGTGGGAGGCGGCGCCGGCCACTGCTCGTGGGTGCATCTGGACGACGCGGCCGCCGCCACCGTCCTCGCGGTGGAGCAGAGCGCGCGGGGCGTGTTCAACATCGTCGACGACGAACCGGCGCCCGCGAGCGAGTGGCTGCCCCATCTGGCCGCGTGCGCGGGCGCCGGGCGGCCGATGCGGGTCCCCGCGTGGCTGGCCCGGCCGCTGGCCGGGGCGTGGCGGTGACGTTGATGACCGAGGGACGCGGCTTCTCCAACGCCAAGGCCAGGCGGGAACTGGGCTGGGAACCGGCCCACCCGTCCTGGCGGCAGGGCTTCCGCGAGGAGCTGGCGTGAGCGGCGTGAATCGGGACCGCGAGTTCCAGGAACTGCGGCCCCTGCTGTTCTCGATCGCCTACCGCATCCTGGGCAGCGTCGGCGAGGCCGAGGACGCCGTCCAGGAGACCTGGCTGCGCTACCAGGCGGCGCGCGCCGAACCCGCCTCGGCCAAGGCGTTCCTGGCGGCCGTGGTCACCCGGATCTCCATCGACGTGCTGCGCTCGGCCCGCGTCCGGCGCGAGGAGTACGTCGGGCCGTGGTTCCCCGAACCCCTGCTGGCCGACCCCTACCAGGACCCGGAGCGGTCGGCGGAACTGGCCGACTCGGTGTCGATGGCGGCGCTGCTGCTGCTGGAGCGGCTCAGCCCCCTCGAACGCGCGGTGTTCGTGCTGCGCGAGGTGTTCGGGTTCGGGTACCCCGAGATCGCCGACGCCGTGGAACGCTCGCAGGCGGCGTGCCGGCAGCTCGCGGTCCGGGCGCGCCGCCACATGGACGCGGGCCGCCCCCGGTTCGAGGCCGGCCGCCGCGAGCGCGAGGAACTCGCCGGGCGGTTCCTGGGCGCCTTCCGCGACGGCGACGTGGACGCGCTGACCGCACTGCTGGCCGCCGACGTCCAGATGGTCGGCGACGCCGGCGGCAAGGCCCCGCTGTGGGCCGAACGCTTCACCGGCGCCGGGAACGTGTCGCGGGTCCTGTCCGCCCTCGCCCGGCCGTTCGCCCGGATCGGGGCGACGGTGCAGCCGCACCCGGTGAACGGCCAGCCCGGCGCGATCTTCCGCGACCGGGACGGCAGGATCCTCAACACCTGGATGCTCGACGTCCTGGACGGGCGGATCCAGACGATCCGCACGGTCGGCAACCCCGACAAGCTCGGGCACCTGGGTCCCGTGGCGGACGCCTGGGCGGCGCTGCGCGAGGGGAACCGGCCGCGCCGCGCCGCGCCCCGGCCCGCCGCGGCCGCCCGGCCCCCGGGCGGGGTCACCCGGTGATCCTGTCCAGGAAGGCGTCCAGGTTGGCGTGCAGGCGGTCGATCTTCTCCTGAAGCGTCAGCGTTTCCTCCAGGTCCCCGCCGGCCGCCGACTGCTTGCGTCCCCGCAGGTACAGCGAGCAGTCCAGGTCGCCGCACAGGTACTGCCCGACGGTGTTGCCCTGCCGCCCGGCCTCGCCGGTGCGGCGCGCGGTCATCAGCGCCACGCCGCCGCCGGTGCGGGTGGTCAGGCACAGCGAGCACATGCTGCGCGCGGTGAAGCCGCGCCCGCCGCCGGAGGTCACCCGCAGCGCGACCCCGACCGGCCGGCCGCCGCGCTCGGCGATCAGATGGGCGCGCCCCGGCGCGCCCGGGTCCCGCCAGCCGAGGAAGTCCAGGTCCTCCCACGGCCGGTCCGCCAGGTCCCGGGGCAGCCCGAGGCGCCTGGCCTCGCCCTTGGTGGAGTTGACGAAGCAGCCGCGGATGTCGCTCTCGGTCATCGCCCTCATGGCGGCGAGGCTAATCGACCTGAAGTTGTTAGGCAAATTCCTAAGTCGTTTAGGTTCTGGGAGGATGGCCCCATGAAACGCGCGGGGGTGACCGCCGAGCGCCTGACCCGGGCGGCGGCGGAACTGGCCGACGAGATCGGCTTCGACAACGTCACGGTCACGGCGCTGGCACGCGGCTTCGGCGTCAAGGAGGCCAGCCTGTACTCCCACGTCCGGAGCATGCGGGACCTGCGGGCCCGGGTGGCCCTGCTCGCCCTCGCCGAACTCGCCGACGACGCCGCCGCCGCCCTGGCCGGACGCTCGGGCAAGGACGCCCTGGTCGCCTTCGCCGACGCCTACCGCGACTACGCCAGGAAGCACCCGGGGCGGTACGCCGCCGCCCGCGTCAGCCTCGACCCGCAGACCGCCGCGGCCAGCGCCGCCGTCCGGCACGTGGAGATGACCCGGGCGATCCTGCGCGGCTACCGCATCCCCGAGGCCGACCAGATCGACGCGATCCGGCTGCTGGGCAGCACCTTCCACGGGTTCGTCAGCCTGGAGGCGGCCGAGGCCTTCCGGCACTCCAGCGACGCGCGCGGCACCGACGCGTCCTGGTCCAGGATCCTGGACGTCCTCCACGCCGCCCTCACCGACTGGCCCCCGGCCTGACCCGCCCACCTCACGGCGCGGTAGAGCGGGTGCGCGGCCCCCGCCCCGCCTACAGCCGGGCCCGGGTGATCACGGCCGCCGGGGCAGGGCGCCGGCGATGCAGTCCAGGACGCGCTCCAGCCCGTGGCCGAACCGCTCCTCGCCGCTCATGTGGGGCAGCCGCGCGTCCCTGACGACCCGCTCCAGCATCGGGTGCGCGCCGGCGTCCAGCAGCTCCCGGACCCGGGGGCCGGTGCGCGCCATCAGCAGCTCGGGCGTCAGCCCGCTGCGCCGGTTCTCCCGGGCCCACTCGATCTCGCCGCGCACGACGTGCTCGACATAGCCGTTCAGCATGTCGAGCAGGATGAGCAGGTCGTCGATGGGGACGCCGACGTCCAGCGCGCCGATCGCGAACTCCGTCAGCCGCAGCCGGTTGGGGCCGAGGGGCGCGCGCGGGCGGGGCAGGGCGGCCAGCCAGGGGTGCCGCAGCCACATCGCGCGGGTGTTCCCGGCGACCAGCGCCAGGTCGGCGCGCCAGTCGCCGGTGGGCCGGTCCGGGAGGTCCATCTCGGCCAGGACGTGGTCGGCCATCAGCTCGATCAGGTCGTCGCGGGAGGGGACGTAGCGGTACAGCGACATCGCGCCGGTGCCGAGCTCGGCGGCGATGCGGCGCATCGAGGCCGCCTCCAGGCCGTCGGCGTCGGCGATCCGGACCGCCGCCTCGGTGATCCGGGCGCGGCTGTAGGCGGGGCGGGGGCCGCGGCCCTGCCGCTCCGGGATCGACCAGATGCTGACGTGCTCGCCGCCTGACACCGGACCTCCTCGCGCGTCCTGCGAAGCATCCTAGTTGCGTACGGCGTACCCGGTTGTCTAGTCTGGCGGGCACCGACCGCGTACACCGTACTCAGAGGAGGCGCCGTGACGGGCGAACCGATCGTCGCCGCCGAGGCGCTGCGCAAGCGCTACGGCGGCACCCAGGCCCTGGACGGCCTCGACCTCGCCGTCCCCGCCGGGACCGTCTGCGGGGTCCTCGGCCCCAACGGCGCCGGCAAGACCACCGCCGTGCGGATCCTGGCGACCCTCGCCGACGCCGACTCCGGCCGCGCCCGCATCGCCGGCTACGACGTCGCCCGCCACCCCGACCGGGTGCGGGCCCGCATCGGGCTGGCCGGGCAGCACGCCGCCGTCGACGACAGGCTCACCGGCCGCGGCAACCTGCGCATGTTCGCCCGCCTGTCCCACCTGCCGCGCCGCGACGCGCGCCGCCGCGCCGACGAGCTGCTGGAGCGGTTCGGGCTCGCCGGCGCCGCCGACCGGCAGGTGCGGGGCTACTCCGGCGGGATGCGCCGCCGCCTCGACCTGATCACCAGCCTCATCCTGGCGCCCCAGGTGCTGTTCCTGGACGAGCCCACCACCGGCCTGGACCCCCGCGGCCGGGGCGAGATCTGGGACGCCGTCCGCGAACTGGCCGCCGGCGGCACCACCGTCCTGCTCACCACCCAGTACCTGGAGGAGGCCGACCGGCTCGCCGACGACATCGCCGTCGTCGACCGCGGCCGCGTCATCGCCGGCGGCGCCCCCGACCGGCTGAAGGCCTCCATCGGCGACCGCCTCGACGTCGTCCTGGAGGACCCCGCCATGGCCGGCGGAGCCGCCGCGGTCCTGCACGCCCTCACCGGCGCCCACCCGGCCCTGGACGGCGGCCGGCTGTCGGTGCCGCTGCCGTCCGGCGCCGTCCGCCTCGCCGACGCCGTCCGCGAACTCGACCGCGCCGGCGTCGCCGCCGCAGACGTCGCACTGCGCCGCCCCACCCTGGACGAGGTGTTCCTGCGCCTCACCGGCACCGCCGCCCCCGAACACGGCAAGGAGACCACCCGATGACCGCGCCCGCCGCTCTCACCGCCCCCGTCCCCGCCGGCGCGGCGTCCCGCGCCGGGCGGCTGCGCTGGGCGATCACCGACGGCCTCACCCTCGCCGGCCGCGAACTGTCGCGCCTGCGCCGCGAACCCGGCGAGCTCGTCGCCGCGCTGATCTTCCCCGCCGTCATGGTCGTGCTGTTCGGCTACGTGTTCGGCAGCGCCATCGCCGTCCCCGGCGGCGGGAACTACCGCGAATACCTGATGCCCGGCCTGTTCGCCATGGTCACCTTCACCGCCGCCATGACCGTCACCATGCGCGTCGCCGCCGACGCCTCCCGCGGCGTCATGGACCGGTTCCGCTCCATGCCGATGGCCCGCTCCGCCGTCCCGTTCGGGCAGACCGGCGCCGACGTCCTCGGCGGCGCCCTCGGCATGGCCATCATGGCCGCCGCCGGGCTCGCCGCCGGGTGGCGCGCCCACAACGGCCTGTGGCCCGCCGCCGAGGCGTTCCTGCTGCTGGCCCTCATGCGGTACGCGCTGAGCTGGGCCGGCTGCTACCTCGGCCTCGTCGTCGGCAGCGAGGAGACCGCCGACCAGCTGCTGCCGCTGGTGTTCCCGGCCGCCATGCTGTCCAACTCCTTCGTCCCCACCGGCGGCATGCCCGCCCCGCTGCGGGCGGTCGCCGACTGGAACCCCGTCAGCGCCCTCACCGCCGCCTGCCGCGAGCTGTTCGGCAACCCCGGCGCCCCGGCCGGCGACGCGGCGTGGCCGCTCGTCCACCCCGTCGCCGCCACGCTCGGCTGGTCGCTGCTGCTGCTGGCGGTCTTCGTGCCGCTGTCGGTGCGGACCTACGCGCGCCGCGGCCGCTGACCTGCCCCGCGCACCCGCGGCCTCAGACGCCGAACGGCGCCGGGTAGGCGATCGTCCCGGACGGGACCGGGCCCGGCCCGTCCAGCACCAGCGCCATCAGCGCCTCGTCCGGCACCTCGAACGGCGCTGCGATCCCCAGCGACGACGCCCGCACGAACCCGAACCGCGGGTAGTACTCCGGATGGCCGAGCACCACCACCAGGCGCTCACCCGGCCGGCCCGCCGCCGCGGCCAGGACCGCGCGGACGGCCGCGCCGCCCGCGCCGCGCCGCTGCAACGCCGGGAGGACGGCCACCGGCGCCAGCGCGAGCGCGGCCGCCCCGCCGACACGGCACCGCGTCAGCAGCGGCGTACCCGGCGACACGCCCGCCCGGCGCCTCGGCGACCGCCGACAGGCCCGGCAGCCACGCCGCGTCGCCGCGCAGCGCGTCCACCAGGTCCGCCTCCCCGGCGGTCGGGAACGCCGCCTCGACCACCTCGCGGACCGCGCCCTCATCGGCGGCGGTCTCCGGCCTGGTCGCCCACCTCACCGGCCGCGCCCCCGCTCCCGGTACATCTCCCGCTGCAGCTTGCGGTAGCTGGCGAGGCGGCGGCCCGGCAGCGTCCCGTCCTCGATCGCGGTCCGGCGCGGCAGCAGCGCCGCGATCACCGGCGCCCGTCCGGGCCCTGCGGGCGCAGCGCCGCCCAGTCGCCCGTGCACGGTGCCGCCGAGGGGTCGTCGGTCGAGGCGGCGGGCCCGGTCCCGGCCCGGAGCGGGCCGTCCTCGGCGACCACGTCGCACAGGCCGCGGTCGACCGCGGCGACGCGCGCGGGGATCAGCCCCGCCGCGCGATGAGGGGTGAATTCTTCGTCGAGGGTCTCGTCCCAGCCGTAGGCGGCGAGAGGGGACGGCCCCGCGGATGCGAAGGACAATGTCTTGGAACCCTTGCGGTGAAGGGGCCCCGGCGCGCACGCGCCGCACCGGTGGTGCGGGACGGGATCAGCCGGCGGCCCGGGAAATGAGGACAGGCTGAATGCTGCGGGCAACAGCCACCGCAACGACGGCCATGCATCCTCACCTCCCTCGTGGTTCCGCCCGCGAGTTTATCCGCCGCCCCGGCCCCGGCGGCGGCGCCCGGCCCGCCGGATGATCCCCCGCGCGGGGGAGCGGGATCGGCCGCGGCGGGGAGGCCCCGTCCCGCCCGGGGTCGCAGGATCATGGCATGGCCACCACCACCCTCACCGACCAGACCGGGACGCCCCGCCGGACGCCCGGCCGACGGGCACTCGAACGCCGCCTCCCCGTCATCGCGCTCGCCTGGGTCACCGCCTACGGCCTGCTGCGCGCCCACTGGGCGTCCGGGCACCGGCCCGGCGGCATGTCGCCCGTGGACACCGACCTGGTGGTCTTCACCGGCTGGGCGAGCGCCGCGCTGTGCGGCGCGGCGGCGGCCGTCCTGCTCGCGCTCGCCCATCCGGAGGCGGGACGGCTGCCCCGGCGGCCGCTGCTGGCCGCGGCCTGGACCGCCGCGGTCTGCCTCGTCGCGTCGGGTGCGCTGCTGCTGCTCGACGTGATCGGCGCGATCCTGCCCGGCCTCGGCATCGACTTCTACCCGCTCGGCGCGCTCAGCCGCGCCGCCTGCGTCGCCGCCGGGATCATGACGGGCCTGTCGGCCCTCGCGCACGCGCGCCGCACCCGCACCGGATGCGCCGCCTGCGGCCGGCCCGCGGCCGCGGCCGCCCCCCTCGCCCGCACCCCCGCGTGGGCGTACTGGGCCGCCTACCTCGCCGTCGCCGGGTGCGTCACCCGGATCATCGCGCAGGCCGCGGTCGGCTTCGGGGAGTCGCCGATGTCCGGCGGCGCCTCGGCGATCCTGTTCGAGGCGGGGTTCGTGCTCGGCGGGAGCCTGCTGCCGCTCGCCCTCGTCCACTCCTTCGGGCGGACGTGGCCGCGGCGGCTCCCCGGGCTCGGCGGGCGCCGCGTCCCGCGCCGGCTGGTGCTGTGGCCCGGCGCCGCGATCTCCGGCGGCCTCACCGTCTACTTCGGGCTGATGCTGCTGCTGATGTTCTGGGAGCGGCTGAACGGCCGCAACCCGTTCCCGCCCGAAGGTGGCCTCGACCTGCCCGAGGCGTTCTTCTGGGTCGCCGTCCCCGCCTACCTGCTGTGGGGCGCCGGGATGGCCGTCGCCGCCCGCGCCTACGCCCGCCGCACCCGCGTCCCCTGCCCGTCGTGCGCCCGCTGACCGTCCCGGGGCGGGCGGCATCCCGGGGCCGTGCGCAGGAACCGCCGGCGGTGTTCGGAAGTTAAGGTGATTTGGGGGCGGATTAGGACAAGGGGGTGTGGCAGTGGACGACGACGGCAGACGGCGGGAACCCGGATCCGGCGAGCGCACCGGGCTTGCGGGACGGGCCGACCAGGCCGACCGGGCCGCGGCGGAGCGGCTGGAGGAGATCTGGGACGGGCTGGCCCCGGCGGCCGTGAGCGCCGCGCGGACGGCCGCATCCGCCGGTGAACCCGTCGCCGCCGCCGCGCGCGACGCCGCCGCGCTCGCCGCGACCCGCATCCTGGACCAGGTGTCCGGCACGCCCGCGATGAAGGCCGTGGAGCGGGCCGCCCGCGACGCCGCCGTCAAGACCGCCACCGCCATGGCCGAGCGGGCCGTCACCGAGGCCCGCGCCGCCGCCGCGGCCAACCCCGCCACCGCGAGCGCGTTCGAGGCCGCCACCACCGCGATGACCCTCGCCGAGCAGGCCGCCCGGCACCCCATGGCGGCCGCCGCGCGCCGCTTCGCCGCCGAGAGCCCCCTCGCCCGCGCCGCCGCCGACGCCGCCATCGACCTGGCCGGCCGCACCGCGACCGCGCCGGTCGTGCAGGCCGCCACCAGGACCGTCGTGGACGCCGCCATCGACACCGTCGCCGACGCCGCCGTCGACGCCGCCATGATCGCGGGCCGCGACGTCGTCGCCCGCGTCGTCCGCGAGACCGCCGAGCAGGCCGCCCGCGACCTGGCCGCCGCGGTGCGCGACCGCGCCCGCGACGCCGCCGGGTCCGCCGAACTGGCCCCGCTCACCGGCGCCGCCGCCGGCGTGGCCGCCCGTGCCACAGCCGACCCGGCCGTGCGCGACGCCGCCCGCGGCGCCGGGGACCTGATCGCCGCCGCCGCCGGCAGCGCCGTCGCCCGCACCGCACGCGACCTGGCCCTGCGCGCCGCGTCCCGCGCCCTCACCGCCGCGGTCGAGGCCGTCCTGCGCGAACTGCTGCGCGACGCCCTCAAGCTCGCCATGCAGGACACCCTGCGCGGCATCATCGTCGACGTGTCCCGCGACGTCGTCGTCGACGTCGCCAAGACCACCTGGACCACCGCCACCCGCCCCGCCCCCGCCGCCACCAGGGCGACGGCGACCGTCGTCGTCCAGGCCACCGCGGACACCGCCGACGTGTGGGCGCAGGTCACGGCGCAGACACCGGCCGAGCCCACGGTGGAGGTCACGGCCGAGGCCGGGGTCGAGGTCGCGGTGGACGACCCGCCCGAGGGTCGCCCCTCCTGAACCGGCCCCGAGGCTCCCGAAAGGGACCCTGGGACACCCCGCCGCCGGCCGGGGCGCTCACCCGTGGTGCCCGCGGTGAGCGGACGGAGCCCGGCACGCCGGGGAGGGGCGGCGCGTGATGTACTCGGCAGGGAGAGGTCATCCCTCGGCGACGAACAGGAAGTGATCCCGATGGCCGACACGCTCGACGACACCGCCGTCGCCGACCGCCTGCGCGACCTGCCCGCCTGGAGCCGGGACGGCGACGAGATCCGCCGGACGGTGAAGGCGCCCTCGTTCCCTGCGGGGATCGACGTGGTGACCGACGTCGCCCGCGCCGCCGAGGACGCCGACCACCACCCCGACATCGACATCCGCTGGCGCACCCTGACGTTCGCGCTGTCCACCCACAGCGCCGGCGGCCTGACCGGCAAGGACTTCGCGCTCGCCGCGACGATCGACGAGATCGCCGCCCGGCACGGCGCCGAATAGCCGGGCCGCGCCGGCCCGGGCGGCGGTGTGCGGGCCGGGCGAGTGCACCGAACGGGAACGGGACCACGCGCACGAAACCGGGAGGCCGCCGGCCGCAGGCCCGTCGCAGGCGGCCGGCCCGCTCGGCCGGGGGCCGCGGTCAGTGCGCGGAGAACCCGCCGTCCACGAAGATCGACTGCCCGGTGACGTAGGCGGCCGACGCCGACGCCAGGAACACCGCCGCGCCGGCGATGGCGCGGCCGATGCCCGAGCTGCCGCCCGTCACGACCGCGACCCTGCCCTCCAGCGAGAACAGCCCGGACAGGTATGCGGCGGGTGACGGCCGGTCGCTCATGAGCGCAGAGTCTACGACCCGTCCCGCGCCCCGTCCGGCGGGCCTCCGGGCGGGCTTTCGGGCGGGTCTTCGGGCGGGCCGCCCGCGGCATCCCCGGCGGGGTCGTCGCCGCGGCGGCGGTCGCGCCAGATCACCACCGCGATCACCGCGACGACGATGAACGTCGGAACGAAGAACGGGACCGCCGTGATCAGCGGGTGGGTCGCCAGCACCCCGCCGGCGGGGCTCACGTGCCCGCCTCCGCCGGAGCGCCGGAGGCGGCGGCCGCGGGCGCGGGCAGGAGGCGGGCGATCCGCGCGACGCCCCAGCCGAGCGACAGGACCAGCGCCAGCGTGCACAGCAGCACCACCGCCGAGCACGCCGCCCACAGCCAGCCCGGCACGTCGGTCTTCAGCTCCCGCTGCAGGATCGTCCGCTCGCCCTGCAGAGCGCGGGTGAACCGCGCCGGGGCGGCCACCTCCCGCGCGCCGATGGCCGGGTCGGCCGGCAGGTAGATCGGGACGCCCGCCAGCGTCCGTCCGTCGTGGACGCGGATCAGCGTCTTCCACTGGCCGTGCAGCGGCATCGGCTCGGTCGTGCGGTACACGCCCTCGCGTTCGCGCACCAGGTGGTCGACGTGCAGGCCCTCGCCCTGCCAGCCGGTCACCGTCACCCAGGCCGCGCCGTCGACCGCGTCCGCCGGGGAGAACTCGATGCGGGCACCGGCCGTCCGCTGCGCCTCCCCGCCCGCCGCACCGGGCGTCCGGGCCGAGCCCGGCGGCTGGACGGTGAGCGTCACGGTCGCCGTCCGGTCCGGCGGGACGGTGATCAGCAGGCCGTTCGCGACCGCCGCGGCCACCACCAGGATCGCCCCGGCGAAGATCCCGCGCGCCGCCGCGGGCCGCGGCGCCCGCCCCTGCAGGCCCTCGGCCAGCAGCGCCCCGCACAGCCCGCCCGCGACCCCGCCGGCCACCGCCATCGCCATGCCCTCGGCGGCGATGTCGGGCGTCCACGGCAGCCGGAACGCCACCTGGCTCCAGGCGTACTCGGCGCCGAACCCGGCCGTGCCGATCAGCGCCCCCGACACCGCGCCCAGCGCCAGCGGCCGCCGCGCCAGCAGCAGCGCGGCCGCCTCCACGCACAGGGCCTCGGCGAAGTACAGCGGCACCGACGCCCACAGCTCCCCGATCGGCCAGCCGACCAGCACCGACACGCCGCCGCGCACCAGCATGTAGAACGCGACGGCCGACACCGCGCCGCCGCGTCCCGCCCACAGCCGCGCCGCGACCAGCGCGCAGCCCGCCGCCAGCGCGATCAGCAGCGGCTGGTGGACGAGCCGGAACTGCGGCACGCCGAAGTCGTACTCGGCCTGGAACACCGACAGCCCGATCAGCAGGCCGCCCGCGTGCATGGACCGCCGCACGTACCGGACCCATCCGGGCGGCTGCTGGGACGCCGGCCCGCGGAAGGCGCGGCGCCCCTCCCGCTCCAGGACCATCATCGCCACCAGCGACAGGCCGGCGCCGCCGATCAGCATCAGGTGCGTCGGCCCCCACAGCGTCACGTCCTGCCCGAAGATGCGGTGCCACACGTCGTCGAGGGGGAAGCCCAGCAGCGCGTAGAACCCGGCGCCCGCCAGCAGCACCCCGCCGGCGGGGGCGTGCCAGTCCCGCGTGATGCGCACCGACGCCGCGCCGGGACGCTCGCCCTTGGGCAGCACGACGGCCAGCACACCGGCGGTGAAGATGCCGAACAGGCCGATGAGGATGGGGTAGTGGGCGATGTTGGCCAGCGGGCCCTCGTCCCGGCCGTGCGAGATGTGCAGGGAGATGTCCCAGTACATGCCCAGGAGCGCGATGAGCAGCGACACCATCGCCACGGGCGTCGGCAGCGCCGCCCAGCCGGGCGTGCCGCGTCCCGGGCCGCGCTCGGCGAGCCGCGCGAGCCGTTCCAGGACGGTGATCCGGCCGCTGCGGTGCCCCCACCCGAGGACCAGCAGCGCGGCCGTCAGGGCGGCGGCGCCGCCGGAGGCGATGAGGATCTGGTCCAGGGCCGCGCCGCCCGCCGGTTTCGCCGGCGTCTCGGCGGCCAGCCGCAGCGCGGTCCCCGCCCCCCTGCCCGTCAGATGATCCAGCACCGGTGCGCTCCCTCGCCGCAGGAAACCAGACAAGGGGCGCGGCGGCCCCACTACCCGGGAGTATGTCATCTTCTAATGTGTCATTGTCTAGTGTCATATCTGTGGTGTGGGACACCGGAACGGAAGGAGTGCGGACATGCGCAGGGCGTTCACGGCGGGCACCGCGGCCGCGCTGGCCGCCGCCACACTGGTGGCGGCGGCCGGCTGCGGCGAGCCCCCGCCCGCCGGCGGCCCCCGCGGCGGCGCCGCGACCGGCACACCCGGCGCCTCCGGCACACCCGGGAGCACCGGACCCTCGGTGGTCACCGTCACCGCGACCGTGGCCGGCGGGAAGGTGCACACCGCGCGGCGCCGCGTGAAGGTCCCGCGCGGCGCGACCGTCCAGATCACCGTCACCGGCGACCGCGCCGACGAGTTCCACCTGCACGGCTACGACCGCGGGATGGCGCTCACCCCCGGGCGTCCCGCCACCCTGCGGTTCACCGCCGACACCCCCGGCGTCTTCGAGGCCGAGCTGCACCACTCCGGCGGCCGCGTGTTCGAACTCCAGGTCGGCTGACCGTGGACGCCGCCCCCCGCGTCCACGCCCGGCACGTCCTCGCCCACGGGCTCGGCGGCCGCACCGACCTGCCCCTGGACGCCGTCGCCGCCATCGCCGGCGGCGGCATCGCCGTGGCCGCCTCGTTCCTCGCCCTCACCCTGGCGTGGAAGCGGCCGCGCCTGCACCCGTCCGCCGGGCGGCCCCTGCCCCCGGCGCTCGCCCGCGCCCTGGACGCGGCGGCCCTCACCCGGGCCGGACGCGTCCTCGCCCTGGCCGCCGCCGCCTTCGTCGTCGCGGTCGCGTTCGCCGGACCGCGCGCCACCGGCGCCAACCTCGCGCCATGGGCGCTGTACGTGACGTTCTGGGTCGGGCTCGTCCCCGCCAGCGTCCTGCTCGGACCCGTCTGGCGGCGCGTCAACCCGCTGCGGACCCTGCACGCCGTCCTGTGCGCCGCCACCCGCACGTCCCCGGCCGGGCGCCGCGCGCTGCCGCCCCGGCTCGGATACTGGCCGGCGGCGGCATGGCTCACGGGGTTCGTGTGGCTCGAACTGGTCGCGCCGAACCGGTCCGACCCCCGCGTCGTCGGCACGCTCATCCTCGCCTACGCGGCGGTCAACCTCGCCCTGGCCTGGTGGTTCGGCCGCGACTGGTTCACCGGCGGCGACGGCTTCGAGGCCTACTCCACCCTGCTGGCCCGGATGTGCCCCCTGGGGCGGCGCGGCGGCGCCGCGCCGCTCCAGCGGCCCGCGCCCGCCACCGGCCCACCGGCGGGCTCCACCCGGCCCCTCGTCCTGCGCACCCCGCTGACCGGCCTGATGACCGGCACCGCCGAACCGGGGCTCACCGCGGCCGCGTGCGTGCTGATCGGCTCCACCGGATTCGACGGCCTCACCCGCACCACCTACTGGCGCGACAACGTCGACCCCTCCAGCGTCCCCGCCGGGACGCTAGGGCTCGCCGCCGCGATCGCCGCCGTCGCCGCCCTGTACACCGCGGCGCTGCGGCTCAGCGGGCGCCTGACCGGCCAGGACTCCGCCGCCCTGCCGGGACGGTTCGCCGCGACGCTGCTGCCGATCGCCCTCGGCTACACCGTCGCGCACTACTTCTCGTTCCTCGTCCTGGAAGGGCAGACGACCTTCATCCTGCTCGGCGACCCGTTCGGGACGGGCCTGGACCTGTTCGGCACCGCCGGCAACCGCGTCGACCACGACCTGGCCGGGCCGACCCTCACCGCGCAGGTCCAGGTCAACGCCATCGTCCTCGGGCACATCGCGGGCACCGTCGCCGCGCACGACCTGGCGCTGCGCTCCCCGGCCCGGGCCCTGCGCGGCCAGCTCCCCATCGCCGCCGTCATGATCGCGCTCACCTGCGCCGGCCTGTTCGCGCTGCTGAGCGGCTGACCGCCTGCGCCGCACCTCCCGCACCGCGACGACCGCCGCGATCACGATCGGCAGCCAGAACTTCGTCGTCGCCAGGACCGCCAGGAGCCACGCCGGCGCCGACACGTCCGGCGGATCGGGCCACGGGACGTCCGGCCAGGGGATGTCGGGCCAGGGGAGCGACGGCGCATCGACGTCCGGGAGCCGCACGGACGGCCACGGGATCATCCTGATGAGCACGTTCAGCAGGGCGGTGACGCCCAGCAGCGGGAACACCACCCTGCCGGCCGCCGCCATCACGTGCCGCGAGGCGTACAGGACCGGGCGGGTGCGCGCGAGCTCCTCCCGCGCGGCCGCGCGCGTCCCCTCGGCGGGAACGAACGGCACCGTCTCCCGCGCGCACTCCTTCCCGCCCTTCTCCTTCCCGCCCTTCTCGTTCCCGCCGTTCTCCCCGCACTCGCCGCCGGGTCCGGGCGCCGCCAGCTCGCAGCGCGCCGCCTGCCCGTCGATGAGGCCGAGGACGCCGAACCCGACCGCCACCACCAGATCCCCGTACGGCAGCGCCGCCTTCCGGACGGCCGTGGCCTGCCCGGCGAGCGCACCGTCCACGTACAGGCGCACGACGCGGTTCCACCCGGCGCGTCCGGTCTCCACCTGCAGCCGGTGGCCGCCGTGGTCGAGCGTCCAGCGGCCCGCGGGCCCGCCGCTCAGTGAGATGCCCCCTGTCATGACTCCAGTCTCGGCCGCGCCGGCGCCCCGGCCATCGTCCGGACGTTCACGGCCGGTAGACCAAAGTCGGCGTCACCGGGGGCCGAAGCTCCAGCGGGTCGCGCCGAACGGCTCGGCGGTCGCCACCCCGACCGCGGTGCGGAAGGTGAGGCGGTACAGGTACCACGGCGGCGGGCCCGCGCTCTGCGCGCTGAACGGGGCGGTGAGCGCGTCGCCGTCCACCTGCGCCGGCCAGCCGCCCTCCCGGTACCCGGCCGCCACCGGTTCCAGGACGGCCGGGTCGGTGACGCGCTCGGCCTCGCCCTCCAGCACCAGGTCCACGCCCGGTACCCGGACCGAGATCGTGCACGCCGGGTTCGCCGCCAGGTCGCGGGCCTTGCGGGTGCCGGGGCCGCTGGTGAAGTACAGGTCGCCCTCGTGCCACAGCGCGCCGATGCCCGCCGCGTGCGGGCGGCCGTCCGGCCGGACGGTCCCCAGGAACACCGGAGTCTCCATCTTGGGCAGCGCCGCCCTCAGCGCGTCCCGCGCGGTGTCCCACGCCAGCTCGCCGCCGCCGTAGATGTCGAGGTTGCGGGCCTCCACGGGTTCACGGTCGTTCATCGTCATCGTCCTCCTTGTCGCCGGAACGGTTCCGCAAGGGTCGACCCGCCGCCGCGCGCGAACTCATCGGCGGATTCCCTAGGGTTGCGGACATGGCCCCTTCGATCGCCACCGCGAACCGCGTCGAACGTCCCGGACTTCTCGACTTCCTGCGCCCGAGACACCACGCGGTCCTGTCCACCGTCCGTTCCGACGGGCGCCCGCAGATGTCGCCGGTCACGTGCGGCGTCGACGAGCGGGGACGCATCGTGATCTCCACCTACCCCGAGCGCGCCAAGGCACGCAACGCCCGCCGCGACGCGCGGGTGTCGGTGTGCGTGCTGTCCGACGAGTTCAACGGCCCCTACGTGCAGATCGACGGGACCGCCGAGGTCATCGACATGCCCGGCGCCGCCGACGCCCTGGTCGACTACTACCGCTGCATCGCCGGCGAGCACCCCGACTGGGACGAGTACCGCGAGGCCATGCGCCGCCAGGACAAGTCCCTCATCCGCGTCACCATCGACCGGTGGGGCCCGATCGCCACCGGCGGGTTCCCCGCCCGCCTCGCCCCCGGCCGGTAGCGCGCATCGGCCCGCGAGCAGGCCGGGTGCGGGAGCCGGCGGCAGGGAGCCGATCTTCGTTTCGGGGAGCCGGCCACTGGCCGGCAGCCGGAACCGATCATTGGCCGGTCTCGGCCGCCGGGCCGCCGACGGTCACTACGATCACGCCGCATGCGCATTGATCGTCACAGCATTTCCGAAGAGTCCCTCGCGTCCGCTCTGGCGGCCGTCCCCGAGCAGCTGGACCGGGACACCGGCCTCGCCGAGAACGGCGGCCCGCTCAGCATCGGGATGCTCGCCGACATGCTGCTCGACTACGCGGCGGCGCGCACCGTCGAGGTCGACCCGCGCATCGAGACCCGCGAGACCTGGCGCGCGCTGACCTCGGCCGCGTCGCTGTACCGGGACTACGCGCGCGCCCGGACCGTCCCGGCCGGCGGCGAGGTCCGCGCCTTCGTCGACTACCTGGGCGCCGGGTTCGGCTTCCTGCAGGAGCGGGACGAGAGCCTGAGCGCACGCGACTGGGTCTGGGCCTACCAGGTCGCCCTCGCCATCGGCACGGACGACGTCCTGACCGGCCTGCGCCCGCTGGTCCGGTCCCTGCCCGAGGACGACGACCTTCAGGGCTTCCGCGCCTTCTGGGCGAAGCGGCCCGCCGAGACCTACCCGGACTCCCAAGAGGGCCGGATGCTGCACGCGATCGCCGAAGGCGACGCCGCCGCCTTCGGCGCCGCCCTGACCGCGGCGCTGGAGCGGCACCGCGAGCGGGCCGGGAGGTACCCGCGCGACCTGATCGCCTGGGGGCCGCTGGCCATGGCCGCTCTCGCGCACGAGACCGGCCTGCCGATCGAGGTCGAGTCCGGCTACCTCCCCCGGCGGCTGTTCACACGCGCGGGGCCCAAGAAGCCGAGCGCGGACGGCCCGATCGCCCGCCCCGACTTCGGCGCCGACCGCGCCGCCCGCTGGCTGAAGAACGCCGGCGAGGGTTCCCGGCAGGGCGAGGATGTGGATCTCGCGTTCGACCCGAGGGTCCAGGCCCGGTTCTCGGCGATGGCCCGTCCCGGGAACACCATGATGATGGCGCTGTCGTTCCGCTCCGTGCTGGACCCGCGCGCCGAGAGCACCGCGTACACCGACGGGCTGGTCCTGGCGAGCGAGTCGTTCGCGTCGGCGTTCCGGCTGGCCTCGGTCCCGCGCGGCACACCCATCGCCGTCACGCTGGGCGGACGCACCGAGGAGCTGCCCGCGTCCGGGCCGAACCGGGACGCCTCCGACTGGAACTACGCGAGGGCCGCCGCGCTGGCATGGACGTCCCGCAGGCAGGCGGATCTGGCGGTCCTGGCCGCGTTCAACGCCGGCGACCTCCACACCACGCTCCCGGACACCACCGCCTACGCGCGCGCGTGCCATGCCGTCCTGAGCGGACGGGACCCGCGTCCGCATCTGCGGGATGCGCTGGCCAAGACCTCCGGCGATGAGCACTGGGAGTGCCTGCGCAACCCCCGTGCCCGGCTGCTGGAGCGCATCGCCGAGGACGACGCGGACGGCTTCAACGCCGTCCTCGCCGAGGCGCTCGGCCTCTACCGCGACCACTACGGCATGGGCGAGGACATCGACGGGCAGCTCTCCTTCGACGCGCTCGGACTGGCCTGCCTCGCCCACGACCGGGGCATTCCGGTGCGGGTCGAGTCCGACTACCTGCCGCGCGCGGTGATCGAAGGGCTCAGCCCGCAGTGACGACCGGCCCGCTCGACGATCACCGCACCACGCCGCCCCGGGGGCCCAGACGCCGTCAGCCGGCGGGGGACCGGCCGACGACCTCGACGGGCACGCCGCCGCGCGGGCGCATCGCGGTCACGCTGGCCGGCGTGGCGGCGGGGGACAGCAGCCGCAGCCGGGTACGGCGCAGCAGGCACGCCAGCATCGTCTTCAGCTCGACGGTCGCCAGCGTCGAGCCGATGCAGCGGTGCGGGCCGCCGCCGAACGGCAGGTACGTCGCGGGCGTGGCGGGGCGGTACAGGTCCGAGGACGGGTCCCACCGTTCGGGACGGAACCGGCCCGCCTGCGGCCACACGTCCGGCATCCGGTGGGTGACGTAGGGGGAGTAGAACACCATCGCGCCCGCCGGGACGCGGTGCCCGGCGTACTCGAAGTCCTCCACGGGCACGCGGGCGCTGAGCGGGGCGGGCGGGAACAGCCGCAGCGTCTCGCTGACGACGCCGTCCAGGTAGGTCAGCGCGGGCAGGTCGGCGGCCGTCGGGGGCCGGTCGCCGAGCACGCCGGCGACCTCCCGGCGGGCGCGCTCCTCGGCGCCCGGATGGGTCAGCAGCGCGTACACCGCCCACGCCATCGCCGCGCTGGTCGTGTCGTACCCGGCGGAGATGAGGCTGATGACCTGGTCCTGGAGTTCCTGCCGGGTCAGGCCCGTGCCGTCCTCGTCGCGGGCGTCCATCAGCATGCCGAGCACGTCGTCGTGGGCGGTGCCCTCGCGCAGCCGCCGGTCGATCTCCTCGTCCACCCGCCGGGCGACCAGCGCGCGGGACGCGGCGACGCGCCGCGAGTACGGGTTGGGGACCGACCGCAGCATCAGCTGCAGGACGAAGTTGCGGTCGACGCCGGCCAGCGCGGCCTGCAGCCGCCGCCCGATCACCTCGGCGTCGGCGGCGAGCCGGTCGCCGAACAGCACCTCGACGGTGCTGCGGCGGATCACCGACCGCAGTTCGGTGTAGGCGTCCAGGGTCCGGCCGGGGAACCAGCCGTCCAGGGCGGCGTCGGTGTTGGCGGCCATCCGCTCGACGTAGGCGCCGACGCGGCGGTGGTGGAACGCCGGCTGGACCAGGCGGCGCCGCCGGCGGTGGTCGGCGCCGTCGCTGACGATCAGCGCGGTCTCCCCGTTGACCGGCACCAGCAGGTCGAACGCCTCCCGCCAGCGGAACAGGCCGGAGTTGGCGAACACGAACGCGTTGGCGTCCGGCCCGAACAGGTGCACCAGCGGTTTGCGCCGCGACCCGACGGCCGCGACCGGGCCCGCCTCGGCGTACAGCCGCAGCAGGCTCGCGCACGGGTTCATCGCGAACCCGATCCCGTGCCGGGCGGTCAGCGAAAGCGACGGGCCGCCCGGCACGCGCACGCCGGTCGTGCGCGGCCTGCCCGCCGGGATCTGGAGTGTCACGCGCCCACTATGGCACGCCCCTGCGGGCGGCCCGTCCGGGCGCGGTGGGAGGATGGGGGCGTGGAGGAGACCGAGATCGTTCCGGGCCGGCCGGTGGCCGGATGAGCGGGCGACCGGAGGGGCCGTTCCCGCCCCGGCAGGATCCCCCCAAGCCCGGCACGCAGACGGTGGACCGGTCGGTCGCGGTGCTCCGCTCGTTCGAGGCCGACGCCCGGCAGACGCCCACCGAGATCGCGCACCGGCTCGGGCTGTCGGTCAGCACTGCGCACCGCATCGTCCACGCCCTGCACGCCACCGGGATGCTCGGGCAGGACCCGGTGACCGAGCGGTACTTCCTGGGCCCGACCACCGCGATCCTGGGCCGGCTGGCGCTGGAGCGGATGGGTGCGACGCTGCTGCAGCCGGAGCTGACCGCGCTGCGGGACGGGACGGGTGAGGCCGTCAGCCTCGGTGTCCGCGCCGGCGACGAGGTCGCCGTGATGCTGCACCTGCCCTCCCCCCATCCGCTGCGCTACGACCAGCCGCCGGGCGGCCGCAACCCCATCCACGCGTGCGCGATGGGCAAGTCGCTGCTGGCGTTCGGCGACGGCCCGGTCGCGATGGACGAGCCGTTCAGCCGCTACACGCCCGCGACCCTCACCACCCGCGAGGACCTGGGCGCCGACCTGGACCGCGTCCGCGACCGGGGCTACTCCCTCAACGACGAGGAGCGCCTGCCGGGGGTGCGCGCGGTGGCCGCGCCGGTCCGCGACGGAAGCGGGCGCGTGTTCGCGGCCGTGGCGCTACAGGGCCCCTCGGTCCGCTTCGGCGACGACCGGCTGCCCGTCCTGGCCGAGGCCGTCGTGGCCGCCGCCGGGCGCCTCACCGACCTGCACCGGTACCTGTCCTAGCGGCCGCGGCGGGCGAGGGCGCGGGCGGCGGCGGTCATCGAGCCGAGCCGCGCCACCTCGCGCAGGATCCGTCCCCGGTGCAGGTCCAGCATCCCCGCAAGGTATTAACGACACTGATGGGTCGCCCAGAAAAACGTACTTTGTCCTATGGGTGGTGGAGGGACGATGATCGGTGCATGAGCCCACCGGCCGAGCAGGCCCTCTCGATCCACGAGGCGCAGCGGGAGTTCACCGCCGGCGTCGCCTACCTCAACACCGCCACCTACGGGCTGCCGCCCCGCGCGGCGCACGAGGCGATGCTCGCCGCCGAGCGGGACCGGGCCGCCGGGCTGATGACCACCGCGGCGCTGGACGAGGCGGTGACCCGCTCCCGCGAGGCGTTCGCGCGGCTCCTCGGGGTGCCCGCCGCGCGCGTCGCCTGCGGGCCGCAGGTGTCCTACTTCGTCGGGCTGGTCGCGGCGTCGCTGCCCGCCGGGTCCACGGTCCTGGTCGCCGACGGCGACTTCACCTCGCTGCTGTGGCCGTTCGCCGCCCGGGCGGGGCTGACCGTCCGGTCCGTGCCGCTGGAGCGGATCGCCGAGCAGGTCGACGGCGGCACGGACCTGGTCGCGGTGTCGGCCGTGCAGTCCGCCGACGGCCGCATCGCCCCCATGGACGACCTCATCGCCGCCGCCCGCGCGCACGGCGCCCGGATCCTGCTGGACGCCACCCAGGCCGCCGGATGGCTGCCGCTGCCGGCCGCGGACGTCGACTGGCTGGTGTGCGGCGGCTACAAGTGGCTGCTCGGCCCGCGCGGCACCTGCTTCCTCACCGGCACCGGCGAGGCCCTGGACGCGCTTCCGGCCATCGGCGCCGGCTGGTACGCGGGCGCCGACATCTGGGACTCGGTCTACGGGCTGCCGCTGCGGCTGGCGCCGGGCGGGCGGCGGCTCGACCTGTCCCCGGCGTGGCAGTGCTGGGCCGGGCACGCCCCCGCCCTGGAACTGCTCGGCCGCGTCGGCGTCCAGGCCGTCCACGACCACGACGTGGCGCTGGCGCGGCGCTTCCGGGCCGCGCTGGGCCTGCCGCCCGGCGACTCGGCGATCGTGTCGGTGGCCGTCCCCGACGGCACCGCCGACGTGCTGCGCGCGGGCGGGGTGATCGCCGCTGTCCGCGCGGGACGGCTGCGCTGCGCGTTCCACCTGACCACCACCGAGGCCGACGTGGACAAGGCCGCCGGGCTGCTCGCCCCGCTCATCGCGCCCGCGGGCTAAAGATCTTACAAGGTTCGAACAAGGTGGCCTGACGGGGCCGTTCACGCCCGTCCGGGCGGTCGGCGCGTCCTACGTTCGACCGCATGAACGTACTGCTCACCGGGTCGGCCGGATTCATCGGCTCGCACATCGCCGAGGCGCTGGCCGCCGCCGGGCACCACGTCCGCGGCCTGGACACCCGGCCCGGCGGCCCCGGGGCCGCGGACGTCGGCGGCGACCCCGCCGGGGGCGCCGCCGACGTCCGCGACCCCGGCGCGGTGGCCGGCCTGCTGGACGGCGTGGACGCCGTCTGCCACCAGGCCGCCAAGGTCGGCCTCGGCGTGGACGTGTCCGACCTGCCCGGCTACACCTCCGTCAACGTGCAGGGAACCGCCGTGCTGCTGGCCGAGATGGCCCGCGCCGGCGTCGGCACCCTCGTCCTGGCCTCCTCGATGGTCGTCTACGGGGAGGGCGCCTACACCTGCGACCGGCACGGCACGGTCCGTCCCGGCCCCCGCGCGGAGGAGGCGCTGCGGGCCGGGCGGTTCGAGCCGGGCTGCCCGTCCTGCGGGCGGCCGCTGGCCCCCGGCGTCGTCGGCGAGGAGACCCCGCCCGACCCCCGCAACGTCTACGCCGACACCAAGCTCGCCCAGGAGCACCTGGCCGCCTCGTGGGCGCGGGCGACCGGCGGCTCGGTCGCCGCGCTGCGGTACCACAACGTCTACGGGCCGCGGATGCCGCGCGACACCCCCTACGCCGGGGTCGCGGCGATCTTCCGGTCGCGGCTGCTGGACGGGCGGGCGCCGCTGGTGTTCGAGGACGGCGCGCAGCGCCGCGACTTCGTGCACGTCCGCGACGTCGCCCGCGCCAACGTGCTCGCCCTGGAGCGCCTGGCCGTCGGGCCGCCCGAACCGGGCGGGCTGCGCGCCTACAACATCGCCAGCGGCGAGCCCCGCACCATCGGCGACATCGCCGGCGCGCTCGCCGGCGCGTTCGGCGGGCCCGGCCCGCGCGTCACCGGCGGCTACCGGCTCGGGGACGTCCGCCACATCGTCGCCCGTCCCGACCGCGCCCGCCGCGAACTGGGGTTCTCCCCGTCGGTGTCGTTCGCCGACGGCATGGCCGAGTTCGCCCGGCGGCCCGTCACCAGTTCGTAAGGGTCATTCGCCCGTCACCGAAAGTAGCGTCACGGACGTGATCGATGTGCTTCTCCCGTGCCTCAACGAGGCCGACGCCCTGCCCTGGGTGCTGACGCGGATGCCCGAGGGCTTCCGGCCGCTGGTGGTCGACAACGCCTCCACCGACGATTCCGCGCGCGTCGCCGCCGCCCACGGCGCACGCGTCGTCCCCGCGGCCGACCGCGGGTTCGGCGCCGCCTGCCACGCCGGGCTGCTGGCCGCCTCCACCGGGGTGGTGTGCGTGATGGACGCCGACGCCTCCCTCGACCCGGCCGACCTGCCCCGGCTCACCGCCGCCCTCCACGAGCTGGAGGCCGCGGGACGGCCGGGGCTGGTGCTGGGGCGGCGGCGGCCGTCCGGGCGCGGCGCGTGGCCGCCGCACGCGCGGCTCGGCAACGCCGTCCTGGCCCGGTCGCTGAACCGGCGCGCCGGGACCCGGCTGCACGACCTGGGGCCGATGCGCGCCGCCCGCCGCGAAGACCTGCTCGCACTCGGGCTGGCCGACCGCCGGTTCGGCTACCCGCTGGAGATGGTGCTGCGCGCGTCCCGCGCCGGGTGGCGGATCGCGGAGGTCGACGTGGCCTACCTTCCCCGCACCGGCCGGTCGAAGGTCACCGGGACGGTCGGCGGGACGGTCCGCGCCGTCCGCGACATGCGCCGCGTCCTGACGGAGGTCGCCCCGTGAACGGCGCCGCCGGCCGGGCACCGCTCGCCGATCTGATCGTCATCGCCAAGGAGCCCGTCCCCGGGCGGGTCAAGACGCGGCTCACCCCCGCGTACACGCCCGCCGAGGCCGCCGCGCTGGCCGAGGCGTCCCTGCGCGACACCCTCGCCGCCGTCGCCGCCGCCCCGGCCGGGCGCCGCACCCTCGCGCTCGACGGCGCCCCCGGCCGGTGGCTGCCCCGCGGCCTCACCGTGATCGCCCAGCGCGGCGGCGGCCTGGACGAGCGCCTCGCGCACGCCTTCGACGACGCCTACGCGGGCCGCCCCCTCGTGCTGATCGGGATGGACACCCCGCAGGTCACGCCCGCGCTGCTGGAGCGGGCCCGGCGCGGCCTGGCCCGGCACGACGCGGTGGTCGGCCCGGCGTCCGACGGCGGGTTCTGGCTGCTGGGGCTGCGGCGCCCCGACGCGCGGTTGCTGCGCGGCGTCCCGATGTCGCGGTCCTACACCGGCGCGGTCCTGCTGGCGCGGCTGCGCGCGGCCCGGCTGGACACCGGGTTCCTGCCGCGGCTCACCGACGTCGACACCCCGGCCGACGCCCGCGCCGTCGCCGCCCGCGCCGCGGGCGGCCGGTTCGCCGCCGCCGTGCGGGCCCTGGGCGCCAGGACGGCCGCGGCGTGATCGGCGAACTGTACGAGGAGGCGCTGCGGGGCAGCGGCCCGGTGGAGATCGAGCACGCCGACGGCCGCCGCCGCCCGCTGCCCGTCCAGGACTGGCTGGCGCCCCGGGCCGGCGACGCCGGGCTGCTGGCCCGCTGCGAGGGCGCCACCCTCGACGTCGGATCCGGGCCGGGGCGCCTCACCGTGGCGCTGGCCCGCCGCGGGCTGCCGGTGCTGGGCATCGACCTGGCCCCCGCCGCGGTCGCGCTGACGGTCGCGGCGGGCGGGCCCGCCCTGTGCCGGGACGTGTTCGGCCGCGTCCCCGGCACCGGCCGCTGGCGGACCGTGCTGCTCGCCGACGGCAACATCGGCATCGGCGGCGACCCGGCCGCGCTGCTGCGCCGCGTCCTGGCGCTGCCGGCCCCCGGCGGGCGGGTGCTGATCGAGGTCGAGCCGCCCGGCGCCGGATCCCGGATCGAGCCGCTGCGGCTGCGGTCGGGCCGATCGGTCGGCGAATGGTTCACCTGGGCGCACGTGTCGGCCGACGCCGCCGCCGGCCTCGCCGCCGCGTGCGCCGCGACCGTGACCGAACTCTGGGAGGAGGCGGGCCGGTGGTTCGTCGCCGTGCGCTCGTGAGACCGCGCCCCCCGGCGGTGCTGACGTCGCTGCCGGCGCGGTTCAGCAGCCGCCTGCACGACGAGCGGGTCGCGGCATGGCTGGGCATGGCCCTGGGCGTCAGCTTCCTGTCGGCGTTCGCGACCGGGCTGATCAGCCACTTCATGCAGCATCCGCCCGGCTGGGCGCAGTGGCCGTCGCGGCCGGTGAACCTGTACCGGGTCAGCCAGGGCGTGCACGTGATCGGCGGGCTGGCGACGGTGCCGCTGCTGCTGGCCAAGCTGTGGACGGTCTACCCGAAGCTGTGGCAGTGGCCGCCCGTCCGGTCCGCCGCGCACGGCCTGCGGCGGCTGCTGATGTTCGCGCTGGTCGGCGGGGCGCTGTTCCAGTTCGTCACCGGGGTGCTGAACATCGCCTACTGGTATGCGTTCCCCTTCTTCTTCACCACCGCGCACTACTGGACCGCCTACATCGTCATCGGGGCGCTGCTGATCCACGCCGCCGACGAATGGTCCAAGGTGCGCCGCACCGTGATGACCCGCCCGCAGGACGCGGTGGGACGCCGCGCGTTCCTGTTCACCGCCGCGGGCGCGGGCGGCGTGATCGCGGCGACGACGGTCGGGGAGGCGTTCGCGCCGCTGGCGCGGCTGGCGGTACTGGCCCCCCGCCGCCCCGGCAACGGGCCGCAGGGCCTGCCGGTCAACAAGTCCGCCGCCGCCGCCGGGGTGAGCGCCCCGGCCCGCGACCCCGGCTGGCGGCTCACCGTCACCGGCCGCGTCGCCCGCGAACTCACCCTGTCGCTGGAGGACCTGCGCGGCCTCCCGCAGCACACCGCGCGGCTCCCGATCGCGTGCGTGGAGGGCTGGAGCGCCGGCGGCGCGTGGCGCGGCGTCCGGCTGCGGGACCTGCTGGCCATGGCGGGCGCCCCCGCCGGCGCGCGGGTGCGGATCGAGTCGCTGCAGCGCGGCGGGATCTACCGCACCTCGCACGTCGCCCCGCGGCACTGGCGCGACCCGCTGACCCTGCTGGCCCTCGGCCTCAACGGCGAGGCCCTCCACATCGACCACGGATATCCGTGCCGCCTGATCGCCCCGAACCGGCCCGGCGTCATGCAGACCAAGTGGGTGCACCGGGTGGTGGTCGAGTGAAGGCCCTGGTGACCGCGGCGGGCCTGGCGCTCATCGCCGTGGGCGTGCGCGGCGTCGTCACCGACCTCGACGTCGCCGCGTGGCTGGCGTGGTTCGCGGGCGCCGCGATCCTGCACGACGGAGTCCTGGTCCCGGTCGTCCTCGCGGCGGGGCTCGCGACCCGCCGGCTGCCCGCCGCCTCCCGGCGCATCGTGCGCGCCGCGCTGGTCACGGCCGCGTGCGTGACCGCCGTCGCGCTGCCGCTCGTCCTCGGCCGCGGCCGCCGCGCCGACGAGCCGTCCCGGCTGCCGCTGCCCTACGACCGCAACCTCGCGATCGTGCTGGCGGCGATCACCGCCGCCGCCGGCGCGGCGATCGCCGTCCGCGCGTTCACCGCCCGCCGCCGCCCCCGGCCGCCGGGCCCCGCGCAGAGAGAAGGCCGAACGTGACCCGCACCGAGACCCGCAGGCGGCCCGCGGCGGCGGAGGACGCCGCGCGGCGCGGACGGCCCCGCTGGGCCGCCGTCGCGGTGTGGGCGGGCGCGATCACGGCGGCGTTCGCGGTGGGCTGGTATCTGCGGCGCGCCGGCCTGGCGACCGAGGACCGGCTGCCCCCGCTGCACGCGCGGGCGCGGGGGTGGCCGCCGGCCTGGCGGCTGCTGCCCGCGGCGGCGGTCGCGGCCGCCGCCGTGGTGGCGCTGCCGGTGCTGGCGGCACGGCTGCCGTGGCGGGCGCTGCCGGCCGCCGCGTGGGCGGCCGCGGCGGCGTGGGCGGTGGCGCTGGCGGCCGCCGACGGCTGGGACGCGCTCGCCGCCCCCCTGAACGCCCCCACCGAGTACCCGGCGGGCCTGGCGCAGGTCCGCCCCGACCCGCTGCTGTGGCTGCAGACCTTCACCGAGCGCCTCGGCGGCTACACCACGCACGTGCGGGGGCATCCGCCGCTGCCGACGCTGGTGCTGTGGGCGCTGGAGGCGGCCGGGCCGGACGGCACCGGCTGGGCGGCGGCGTTCATCATCGCGGCGGGCACGTCCGCGGTGGCGGCGATCGCGGTGACGGTGCGGTGCGTGGCGGGCGAGGACCTGGCGCGGGCGGCGGTGCCGTTCCTGGCGCTGGCGCCGGCGGCGCTGTGGATCGCGACCGCGATGGACGCGTTCTTCCTGGCCGTGGGCGCGTGGGGAACGGCGCTGCTCGCCCTGGCGGCCCGCCGCGCCGGGGCGCGGGCGCTCGCCGCCGCCTGCGCGGGCGGGCTGCTGCTCGGATGCCTGCCGTATCTGAGCTACGGGCTGCTCCCGCTGTTCGCGGTGCCGCTGGCGGTGCTGGTGCTGACCCGTCCCCGGCCGCACGTGCTCGCCGCCCTGGGCGCGGGGCTGGTGGTGGTGCCGGCGGCGTTCACGCTGCTGGGGTTCTGGTGGCCCGACGGCGTCCGCGCCACGCTGGAGACGTACCTGGTCAGCCGCGGGTCGGCGCAGCGCTCCTACGCCTACTTCGTCGTGGCGAACCTCGCCGTGCTGGGCCTGCTGACCGGCCCGGCGGTCGCGCACGCGCTGCCTCGTGCGCTGGGGGCGCTGCGCGGCGCGATCCGGGCGAGGGCCGCGTCCCCGCCCGCCGCGGCGGCGGCGCCGGCGGTTGCGGCGCTGGTGGGCGTGCTCGTCCTGGACGTCTCCGGCGTGACCCGCGGGGAGGTGGAGCGGATCTGGGTGCCGTTCGCCGCCTGGCTGCTCGCCGCGGCCGCGCTGCACCGGCCCCCGGCGCGGGCATGGCTGGCGGCACAGGCCGCGACCGCCCTCGCCGTGCAGGCCCTCATCGTGTCCCCGTGGTGTA
>NZ_JBICUS010000013.1:48433-254258 GCF_043198455.1 Spirillospora sp. NPDC048824
TGAAGCGGCCGTGGTGAAGCGGCCGTGGTGAAGCGGCCGTGGTGAAGCGGCCGTGGTGAAGCGGCCGTGGTGAAGCGGCCGTGGTGAAGCGGCCGTGGTGAAGCGGCCGTCGTGATGCGGCCGTCGTGAAGCGGCTGTCGTGAAGCGGCCGTCGTGACGACTGCCCGGCGGCCTCTCTCACCTGCGCTGATACGGCCGCGGGAAAAAACTCGAAGAAAAATCCGGGGAGATGTCGATCCGGCGGGCGCCCGTGCGACGCGTCAGTGAAAGGCCGATGAGACACCCGCACGGAAGGACCACCGCCATGACCGCCACCCAGATCCCCGCCACCCAGATCCCCGCCGCCCGGAACTCCGCCGCCCGGAACTCCGCCCACGACACCGCCGCCGGCGAGAACCGCCGCGTCCTGCGCAAGGCGCTGTGGGGCGCGCAGATCTTCATCGCGGCGTTCCTGTTCTTCGCCTCGGCGCTGCCGAAGTTCGCCGGGCAGGTGGACGCGGTCGAGACCTTCAACGAGATCGGCTGGGGCCAGTGGTTCCGGTACGTCACCGGCGCCGTCGAGGCCGCCGGCGCGATCGCGCTGGTGATCCCGCGGCTGGCCGGGCTCGCCGCGGCCGGCCTGATCGGCCTGATGGGCGGCGCGGTCCTCACCCAGATCCTGGTGCTGGAGCCCGCGTGGGCGCTGCTGCCCGCCGCGTACGCCGCCGTGCTCGCCGCGGTCGCCTGGGACCGCCGCGCCGAGTCCCGCCGGGTGCTGCGCTCCCTGCGGGGCCGCACCGGGCGGTGACACCGCGCGCACCGCGACGGCGGACGACCCGAGGCCACCCGGCCCGGGTCGTCCGCCGTTGCGCGGGGCCGGGGCGTGCTCGGGACGGCGGTCAGGCGGGCGGCCAGGTGATGAGGGCGTGCCCCCAGGTCACGCCCGCGCCGAAGCCGGCGAGCAGGACCAGGTCGCCGGCCGCGATCCGGTTGTCGCGGACGGCACGGTCCAGGGCGTAGGGGAGGCTGGCGGCGCCGATGTTGCCGACGTCCTGCCCGGCGATCGCCAGCTGCGACGGGTCGAGGCGGGCCTCGCCGGCCAGCGCGGCGACCAGCCGCGGGTTGGGCTGGTGCGGGACGACCAGCGCCAGGTCGGCGGGCTTGATCCCGGCGTCCTCGCAGGCCTCGGCCACCAGCCGCGGGAAGACGTCGGCGATGAAGCCGCGCACGGCACGGGCGTCCATGTGGATGGTGTGGCCGAGCCCGGCGACGGTGCCGGCGCCGGCGGGGGAGCGGCTGCCTCCGGCGGGGATGAGCACGTCTCCGGCGCGGGAGCCGTCCGACCCGAGCGTGACCGGGCCGATCCCGTACGGCGGCGCGACGGGCCCGATCACCGCGGCCGCGGCGCCGTCCCCGAACAGCGCGGCGGTGGCCCGGTCGGCGGGGTTGAGGAAGCGCGAGTACACCTCGACGCCGATGACCAGCGCGTGCGGCGCGGGCTCGGGACGGCCGGCGAGCCAGCCGACCGCGGCCTGCAGCGCGTAGACGAACCCGGTGCAGGCGGCGGAGACGTCGAACGCGGCGGCGCGGCGGGCGCCCAGCAGCGCCTGCACGCGGCAGGCGGTGGAGGGGCCCAGCTCGTCGGGGGTGGACGTGCCGAGGACGATCAGGCCGATGTCGCCGGCGCCCAGTCCCGCCTCCTGCATCGCGCGCCCGGCGGCGGCCGCGGCCAGGTCCGAGGCGGCCTGCCCGGGACCGGCGACGTGCCGGTGGCGGATGCCGGTGCGCTCCTCGATCCAGGACGGATCCAGCCCCATCGACCGGGACAGCTCCTCGCTGTCCACCCGCCGGGCGGGCAGGTACGCGCCGGTTCCGCGGATCGCCCACCCCCGAGGCCCGCCGTGCTGGTGGACGCCGTGCTGGTGAACGGCCTGGGAGTGGACGCCGGGGGAGGGGAGTTCGTGCGGTGCTCGTGCCACTGACGGTTGCCAGACGGATCCCATAAGCGAATAATCCCATTTCAGGGCTTATGTTCCATAACTATTGGTTAAGCGGCCTTGTACCAAAAAGAAAAGAGAGCCTTCCTTCGAGGTAAGGAGACCCCCGCGTGTCGTTCTCTCATCTTCATCCGGCCGAGGAGCTCAAGCCCGACGACGTGTGCGCGTTCCTTTTCGCCGGCACCGGCTCGGCGGGGGCACCCGACCTGTCCGCGCTCGCCCGCACCGGGCGCGCCGCCGCCCGCGCCGTCGCCGACGTGCTGGACGCCGTCCAGGAGGGCCTGCCGCGCACCGGGTGGCCGTCCCTGCGCTCGATCCTGCTGGAGGACCCCGGCGCCTACCGCGCGGCGGTCCGCGCGCCCGGCGTCGCCCAGCTCACCGGATACGCCGCCTCGGTCGCCGTCGACCGGGTCCTGCGCACCGCCGGGGTGCACCCCGGCCATGTGGTCGGGCAGAGCTTCGGGGAGATCGCCGCGCTGGTCAGCGCGGGCGCGTTCGCGATCGCCGACGGAGCCCGCATGGCCGTCAGCCTCGTCGGGGTGCTGACGCGGCGCGGCCGCGGCGGCGGCCTGGCCCTGCTGGAGGCCGGTGAGGACGGCGCCCGCGCCTGCATCGAGGCCGCCGCCGCCCCGCAGGTCGTGGTGGCGTGCCTGAACGCGCCGTCGGTGACGGTCGTGTCCGGCCCGGACGGGCCCCTGGAGCGGGTCCTGGACGCGGCACGCGTCCGGGGGGTGCGGACCGTCCGGCTCGCCGTCCCCTACCTGTCGCACCATCCGGCGATGGCCGGAGCCGACGACGAGTGGTACACGATGATCCGCCGGTTCCCGCAGCGGCCGCTGGAGCTGCCGGTGCACTCGCCCGTGCGGGGCCGCGCCTACCGCGACGGCGACGACCTGCACCGCGCGCTGGCCGACTGCATCGTCAAGCCGGTGCGGCTTCCGCAGACGCTGCGCGCGGTCCACGAAGCGGGCGCGACGGTGTTCACCGAGGCCGGCGCCGGGAACGCGCTGGCCCAGTGCGCCCGGCTGACGCTGCCGGGCGCGCGCACCCTGACGCCCCTGCACGACCGCCCGGCCGGGCCGCGTCCCGGCACGCACGCCCCCGCCGCCCGTCCCCGAGCCTGACGGAGGAACCGCGATGGACACCTTCACCGGCGCCGTTCCCGACGCGGGCCTGCTCGGCTTCGTGCGGGGCACGTCCCTGGACGCCAAGACGCGGGCGCGGCTGGCCGAGGCCGTCCCCGACGAGTTCTTCGCCTACCCCGGCGGCCTCACCGCCCGCGACCACCAGGAACTCACCTACGAGCGGCTGCGGCGGGCGGGACTGGCCGCGCCTCCCGCGACCGACCTGCTGGACGACCCGCCGGCGCTGTGCGCGCTGCTGGAACGCGCCGCGATCGCCGACCCCGCCCTGTTCCACGTGATGCTGCTGCACTACACCCTGGCGCTCGGCCCGATCCTGCGGTTCGGCGCCGGGCAGGACGGCCCCCGGCGGGCGCGCGAGGACCTGGAGTCGATGACCTCGTTCGGGACGCTGCTGATGACCGAGGTGGGGCGCAGCAACAGCCACCTGTCGCCGCGCACCCTCGCCCGCCACGACCCGTCCACCGGCGGGTTCGTGCTGAGCACACCGGACGCGCAGGCCGCCAAGTTCCCCACCAATACCGCCCACCCCCGTGTCCCCAAGACCGCCGCCGTCTACGCCACCCTCGTCCACGGCGGCCGGGAGCAGGGCGTGTTCGTGTTCGTGGTGCCGCTGCGCGGCGCCGGCGGCGCCGTCCCGCCCGGCGTCCGGATCGTCGCGGCGCCCGAGACGACGGGCCTTCAGGTCGACTACGCGGCCGTGCTGCTGGACGATCTGGCGGTGCCCTACGAGTCGTGGCTGCGCGACGGCGCCCGCATCGACGCCGGCGGGGCCTTCCACGACCCGGCCGGGTCCCCGGCGGCGCGGCTGACGCGGTCGATGGGCATCGCCCCGGCGGTGTGGCGCGCCGTCATCTCCGCGTCGGCGGCGATCACGCGGGCGTCGGCGGGGACGCTGCTGGCGCACTCGGCGGGACGCGCCACGCTCGGCCGGCTGGCGCCGCGCCGCCCGCTGACCGACTACCGCAACCAGCAGGAGGCGGTGCTGGGCGCGCTCGCGTCCGGCTACGCCCTCACCGCCGTCGCCGCGCACGTCCAGGCGCGCCGCTCCGCCGGGCCCGCCGCCGGGGACGGGGGACCCGGCACCGCGTGGGCGCCATGGTCGGCGGTCGACCGCGACCTGGCGCTGCTGAAGGCCGCCGCGACCGCGCAGGCGCAGGAGACGGTGTCGGCGTGCCGGGTGCACAGCGGCGCGGCCGGGTTCGCCGCCGCCGAGCGCCTCAACGCCTACCGGGGCCTGGCGCACGCCTACACCAGCGCCGGCGGCGACAACGAGCTGATCCTCTACGACACCGCCCGCGCGATGGCCGAACTGGACCGCTACGCCCCGCCCGAGCCGGGGGCCGGGCCGCCCGACGGCGGCGACCTGGAATCCCCGCGGGTGTGGCTGTTCCTGGCCCGCGACGCCGAGCGCCGGATGCGCGACCGGCTCGCCGCGCGGGTGCAGGCCGCCCGCGGTTCGGGCGAGGACGCGTTCACCGCGTGGAACGCCAACCTGGTGCTGGCCGCGCGGACCGCGGCGGCCTGCGCCGACCGGATCGTCCTGGACATCCTCGCCGCCGCCGTCGAGGCGGGGCCGCCCGAGCTGCGCCCCGTGCTGCGCCTGCACGCCCTGAACCGGCTGGAGCACCGCGCCGCCGACCTGCTGAACGAGGGCGTGGCGCCGCCCGGCATGCTCGACGAGGTGTGGGCGTCGCGGCGGGCGGTGTGCGACGAGCTGGCCCCGCGCGCCGGGGAGCTGGCCGCCGCGTTCGGGCTTCCCCCCGCGATCGGCGCGCCCGCCGCGTTCCTCGGCGGCGGGTGAGGGCCGCGGCGGCGGGGAAAACCGGCACGCCACGCCGTGATTTTGCCAAGGAGGCGGGGGAACCCGCGTGAGGTGGCTACCGTTCTCGTAAGACAGACGAAACGCGCGCGGGTGAATCGCACCCGCAGAGGCCGATACGGAGGTAGACACAGTGGGAGTCAGTCTGAGCAAGGGCGGCAACGTCTCGCTGACCAAGGAGGCTCCCGGACTGACCGCCGTCGTGGTTGGTCTGGGCTGGGACGTGCGGACCACGACCGGCACCGACTTCGACCTCGACGCCAGCGCCCTGGTGTGCTCGGCGGAGAACAAGGTCCTGTCGGACCAGCACTTCGTGTTCTTCAACAACCTCAAGAGCCCGGACGGGTCGGTCGAGCACACCGGCGACAACCTCACCGGTGAGGGCGAGGGCGACGACGAGCAGATCAAGGTGAGCCTGTCGACCGTCCCGGCCGACGTCGCCAAGATCGTGTTCCCGGTGTCGATCTACGACGCCGACGGCCGCCAGCAGAGCTTCGGCCAGGTCCGCAACGCCTTCATCCGGGTGGTGAACCAGGCCGACAACTCCGAGATCGCACGCTACGACCTGTCGGAGGACGCCTCGACCGAGACCGCGATGGTGTTCGGCGAGCTGTACCGCAGCGGCGCGGAGTGGAAGTTCCGCGCGGTGGGCCAGGGGTACGCCTCGGGCCTGTCGGGCATCGCCTCCGACTTCGGCGTCAACGTCTGAGCGTCCGCGGCAGGGCGGGGCGTCCCGGGCAGGTCCCGGGGCGCCCCGCCGCATGTCCGGGCGCCCCGGGGCGGGTCAGCCGAGGAGCTCCTCGCGCAGCCGGGTCTTGAGGATCTTCCCGCCGGGGTTGCGGGGCAGGCCCTCGTCCCGGAACCAGTAGTGCACCGGGACCTTGAACGCCGCGATCCGCCCGGCCAGGAACTCCGCGATGTCCTGCTCGGTGACGGCGGCGCCGGGACGCGGCACGATCACGGCGCCGACCTCCTCGCCGAGGACCTGGTGGGGGACGCCGATCACGGCGCAGTCGGCCACGGCGGCATGCTCGTAAAGGGCCGCCTCGACCTCGGCGCAGTAGATGTTCTCCCCGCCGCGGATGAGCATGTCCTTGGCGCGGTCGACGATGTAGACGAACCCGTCGTCGTCCAGGCGGGCCAGGTCGCCGCTGTGGAACCAGCCGCCGGTGAACGACTGCGCGGTCGCCTCGGGCTTGTTCCAGTAGCCCTTGATGACGTTGGGGCCCTTGATGAGCAGCTCGCCGACCTCCCCGGCCGGCAGCTCCTCCCCGGCCGGATCGACGACCTTGACGTCGCATACCGCGACGGGCGGGCCGACGCTCTCGGGCCGCTCCAGGTAGTTGACGCCGCCGTTGTAGGTGGTGACCGACGACGTCTCGGTCAGGCCGTAGCCGTTGCCGGGGATCCGCTCGGGCAGCCGCTCCTTGATCTTGTCGACGAGGGCGGGCGCGGCGGGCGCGCCGCCGTAGCTGACGCCGGTCAGGCTGGAGGTGTCGTACTCGCCGAAGTCGGGGGAGGTCAGCACCTGCCACGCCATGGTGGGGACGCCGCCGAACCCGGTGACGCGTTCCCGCTCGATCAGCTCCAGCGCGGTCCGCACGTCCCACTTGTACATCATCACGACGGTGCCGCCCTGCAGGGCGCTGGTGACCAGGACCGAGTGGCAGCCGGTGGCGTGGAAGAACGGGACGCTCAGCAGCGTCACCCGCGGCTGCGGCGCCGTCAGCTCCTCGACCGTCCGGCCGGCGCGGACCCCGGCGGACATGATCCCGTAGGCGAGGCTGACGGGGTTGGTGGCGATGTTGCGGTGGGTGCCGAGCGCCCCCTTGGGGCGGCCGGTGGTGCCGGAGGTGTAGAAGATGGTGGCCTCGTCGTCGGGGTCGAGCGGCACGTCCGGCAGGGACGCGGCGGCGGGGTCGCCGGCGTCGCCGAGCACGTCCTCGAACGGCTCGCAGCCGCCGGGGACGGCGCCGCCGCCGCGGGCGACCAGGCAGGCGACGCCGAGCCCCGGCAGGACGCCGGCGAGGCGGCCGGCGCGTTCGGCGTCGGCGATGAGGACCTTCGCGCCGCTGTCGGCCAGGCCGTACTCCAGCTCGGCGGCGGTCCACCACGCGTTCAGCGGCACCACGACCGCGCCCGCGGCGGCGGCGCCGAAGAACGCCACCGACCACTCGGGGTAGTTGCGCATCGCGATCGCGACCCGGTCGCCCTTGGCGACGCCGTAGCCGTCGATGAGGCGGCGCGCGAACGCGGCGGCCCGCGCGTAGTGGTCGGCGAAGCTCAGCCGGTCGTCCTCGTACACCAGGTACGGCGCGTCGCCGTGGGCGCGGGAGATCTCCAGGATCTCGCGGAGGGTGGGCGGGGCGTTCTTCCAGACGCGGGTCCGCACGCCGCGGACATCGGCCTCGTCCATCTCGAACAACTGCCCGGGCGCCGTCATCGCCGCCCTGACCTCGGCGATGGCCGGCAATTGCTGGTCGTGCACGTCGCGCCTCCCGCGGGATGACGGCGCACCGCCGCACGACCCGATCGCCGAACATGATTCGGTGCGCCGTGCCCGAAATCTATGATCCGCATCACGCGCAGGTCAACGCCCCTGCCGCGGCGGGCGCGTCCGGTCCGGCGGCCCGGGCGAAGATCCCCGCCTGCGCGGATCCTGCGACAATGGGGGCATGAACGAGCGCGGGCCGATCGAATACTGGCTGTCGGACATGGACGGGGTCCTGGTGCACGAGGGCCGCCCCGTCCCCGGCGCCGAGGAGTTCATCCGGCGGCTGTCGGCGTCCGGCAAGCCCTTCCTGGTCCTGACCAACAACTCGATCTACACCCGCCGGGACCTGTCGGCGCGCCTGGCCGCGGCGGGCCTGCGGGTGCCGCCCGAGTCGATCTGGACGTCGGCGCTGGCGACCGCGCGGTTCCTGGCCGACCAGCGGCCCGCCGGGTCGGCGTACGTGATCGGGGAGGCGGGACTGACGACGGCGCTGCACGAGTCGGACTTCGTGCTGACCGACATCGACCCCGACTACGTGGTGCTGGGCGAGACACGCACCTACAGCTTCTCCCAGATCACCCGCGCGATCCGGCTGATCGAGGGCGGCGCGCGGTTCGTGGCGACCAACCCCGACCCGGTCGGCCCGTCCCCGGAGGGGTCGCTGCCCGCGTGCGGCGCGGTCGCCGCCATGATCACCCGCGCGACGGGCGTGGAGCCCTACTTCGTCGGCAAGCCGAACCCGCTGATGATGCGGACGGCGCTGAACCGCGTCGGCGGGCACAGCGAGTCCACCGCGATGATCGGCGACCGCATGGACACCGACATCGTCGCCGGCGTCGAGGCCGGTCTGGAGACGATCCTGGTCCTGACCGGCGTGACCCGCGAGGACGAAATCGCCCGGTTCCCGTTCCGCCCCAGCCGCGTCGTGCCCTCGATCGCCGACCTCCTCGACCTGGTCTGACCCGGCCCCGGGCCCGCGGGTCAGCCGAGGGCGCCCAGGGCGGTCATCAGGCCCAGGGCGTCGGAGACGACCCAGTACTCGGCGAACCGGCCGTCCCGCGCGCGGAAGATGTCCTGGCCGCGGAAGGAGACGGGGGTGCCGGGCGCGGCGGTGGCGCCGGGGATTCCGCCGCGGTAGGCGCCGTGGAAGGTCCATGCCGCGGCGACCATCCCGTCGTCCGCCACGCCCTGGACGACGGGTCCGACGTCCAGGGTGGTGCGGACGCCGGTGAAGTACGCGTGGGAGCGGCGGACCTGGTCGACGGCCTCCTCCGGCCCGTGGACCTCCAGGTTCGGCCAGTGGCCGGTGAAGTCCGGGGTGAGGATCCGCGCGGCCACGTCGAAGTCGCCGTTCCACACCTCGAACAGCCAGCGGCGGTACAACTCCTCCAGCGCATCCATCACGTCACGCTGCGTGCCCGCGGCGCCCCGGCGTCAAACGCCCGCGCCGGACCGGCCGGACCGGCACCGCATACACTCGGAGCCGACCATGCGCATGATCAAGCAGGCGGGCTCCCGCGAGCTGGAGATCCGCAAGTCCCGTTTCGTCTGCACCCTCGCCCGCGCCGCCGGCGAGGCCGAGGCGGTGGCGTTCCTGGCCCGGCACCGGCGGGCGCACCGCGACGCCACCCACAACTGCACCGCCTACGTGGTCGGCGAGCACGGCGAGATCACCAAGAGCAGCGACGACGGCGAACCGGCCGGGACGGCGGGCATCCCGATGCTGGAGGTGCTGACGCGGCGCGGCCTGACCGGCACCGTCGCGGTCGTCACCCGCTACTTCGGCGGCGTCAAGCTCGGCGCGGGCGGCCTGGTGCGCGCCTACGCGCAGGCCGTCGCCGACACCGTCGACGCGGTCGGGGTGGTGGAGCTGCGCCCGGTGGTGACGGTCACCGTGGGCGTGGACCACGCGCTGGCGGGCCGGTTCCTGGGCGACCTGCACGGCCGCGGCGTGCAGCCCGGCGACGTCCGCTACGGGGAGGGCGTGGAGGCCGACGTCGCGGTCCCGGTCACCGACCTGGACGACTTCGAGGCGTGGGCGGCGCAGGTCACCGCCGGGCGCGCGTCGCTGCGGCGCGGCGCACCCGGGTACGTCGAGGTTCCGGTCCCCCGCTAGCGGACGCCCCCGGTCCGGGCGGTCAGGGGGTGCGGGCGCGGAGGCGGCGGAGCATGCGGGCGTCGTTGAAGCCGACGGCGCGGGCGGCGGCGTCGGCGGTGGCGCCCTGCCCGAGGAGGTGCTCGGCGCGTTCCAGCCGGAGCTCCTGCTGGTACCGCAGCGGGGTGAGGCCGGTCGCGGCGGTGAACCGGCGCGTGAGGGTGCGTTCGCTGACGCCGGCCTCGGCGGCCAGGGCCGCCAGCGGCAGGGGCCGGGTGTAGCCGGCGTCGATGAGGTCCTGGGCGCGGTGCACGGCGTCACTGAGGTGGCCGCGGTGGCGGAGCATGATCCCGGCCTGGGGTTCGTCGCCGTTGCGGCGCGTGTACACGACCATGGCGCGGGCGGTGCGGGCTGCGGCGCCGGGGCCGTGCCGGGAGGCGAGCAGGTGCAGGGCCAGGTCGATGCCGCTGGCGATGCCGGCGGAGGTGACGACGCGGCCGTCGGTGACGTACAGGACGTCGCGGACGACGGCGGCGCGGGGGTGGCGGCGGGCCAGGGCGTCCTGCAGCTCGTGGTGGGTGGTGCAGCGGCGGCCGTCCAGGAGCCCGGCGTGGGCGAGGGCGAACGCGCCGGCGCAGACGCTGGCGACCAGCCCGCCGGCGGCGTGGTGGGCGGCCAGCCGGCGGGCGGCGCCGCGCGAGACGGGCGGGGCGTGCGGGCCGCCGCGGCCCCACCGCCATCCGGGGACCATGACGATGTCGGCGGCGGTCAGGTGCGGCCAGGCGGAGGAGGCCAGCAGGGGCAGCCCCTGGGCGGCGGCGACGCTCACCGTCCCGGCGTCCCCGGCCCCCGGTGGTCCGGTCGTCCCCGTGTGCTCGCCTGCGCCGGTGTCCGGCTCGGCGCCGGGCCGGTCGGCGACGTAGGACAGCCGGTAGGGCAGGCCGCCGTCGGCGGCGGTCGAGAACACCTGGGCCGGGCCGGCGAGGTCGAGCAGGTGCACTCCGGGGACGAGAAGGAAGGCGATCCGGGTCACGATCCGGTCAGTTTACAGCGCCGGCGGGGCCGGGAACGGGGGCGAGGTCGTCGAGCGCGGCGATGTCGGCGAACCTCCCTGCCAGGGCGTACTCGGTGCGGGCGATGATCTGGTCGGGCAGCAGGGTGGCGGGGTCGGCCAGCACGTCGGCCAGGGACCGTCCGGGCGGGGCGTCGCGGTGGGGGATGGGGAAGGTGGCGGTGGCGTCGGTGACGAAGGTGACGCGGTAGCCGAGGTCGGCGGCCAGGCGGGCGGTGGTCTCGCAGCACTGCTCGGTCTGGATGCCGCAGACGACCAGTTCGCGGATGCCGCGTTCGGTGAGCATCTGCTGCAGCGCGGTGGTGGTGAAGGCGTTGCGGGAGGTCTTGGTCAGGACGGGCTCGCCTGCGGCCGGGGCGAGGCCGTCCATGAGGCGGACGTGGCCGATTTCGGGGTCGAACACGCCGCCGGTGCCGGGCTCGGCGTGCAGGACCCACACGACCAGGTCGCCGGCGGCGCGGGCGGCGCCGGCGAGCCGGGCGGCGCGGGCGTCGATGTCGGGGGCCGACACCGCCCGCCAGTTCGGGCGGCGGCGGAAGGACTCCTGGACGTCGATGACCAGCAGGGCCCGGTCGCTGTCGGTGTCGTGGTTCATGCCCGTGATGCTGCCCGGCCGGCGCGGCGCCCGGTAGGCATCATCGCGGCGCGATGCGGAACGATCCGGTCACCGGACCCCACCCGGCGGAAAGGATCTTGGGCGAGGGGAGGGAGGGGCCGTCCTGTACGGGCATCCCCGGGTAGACGGGCCCCCGGGGTGTGGCGGGTCCGCACGTCCGCGGGGACCGGCGCGGGGATCAGGGGGGATGCGGCATGGGCGGGCACGACGCGGACGCCGGAGCGGGCGGGGGCGCCGGGGAACCGGGGGTGACCCTCGGGGTCGAGGAGGAGTTCCTGCTGGTCGACGCGCAGTCGGGGGTGTGCGTCCCGCACGCGGAACGGGTCCTGGCGGAGGCGGAGCCGCACCCGTGGCGCGCCTCGGGCGCCGCGTTCCACGCCGAGCTGCTCACCTCGCAGGTGGAGGCGGCGACCGGGGTGTGCCGGGACCTCGCGGGCCTGCGGGCGCAGCTGCGCGGCAGCCGGGCGCGGCTCGCCGGTGCCGCGCGGGCCGCCGGCGCGCGGCTGGTGTCGGCGGGCGCGCCCGTGCTGGGCGGACCGCCCCCGCCGCCGGCGGCCGGCGACCGCTTCGCCGCGATCATGGAGGCGTACGGGGAGGTGGTGGAGGACTACCAGGCGTGCGGCTGCCACGTCCACGTGGGCGTCGCGGACCGGGAGACGGCGGTGGCGGTGGTGAACCATCTGCGGCCGTGGCTGCCGGTGCTGGTGGCGCTGTCGGTGAACTCCCCGTTCGGCCACGGCCGCGCCGGCCGCCACGACAGCCGCCGGATCGTGGAGATGGCGCGGTTCCCGGGTGCGGGGACTCCGCCGTTCTCGGCGTCGGCGGCCGAGTACGACGGGCGCGTCGCGGCGCTGGTGGAGGCGGGCGTCCTGGTGGACGAGGCGATGAGTTTCTGGCTGGCGCGGCCGTCGCCGCGGTGGCCGACGGTGGAGGTGCGCGCGGCGGACGCGGCGGCGACCGCCGACGAGGCGGTGCTGCAGGCGGCGCTGGTGCGGGGCCTGGTCGGCGCGGCGCTGGCGGACCTGGCCGGCGGGCGGGAGGCCGCGCCCGTGGACGGGCAGGTGTGCGCGGCGGCGCTGTGGAACGCGGCCCGCCACGGGATGGCCGGCCCGGCGCTGGACCCGTTCACCCGGCGGGCGGTGCCGGCGTGGCGGCGGGCCGAGGATCTGCTCACCCGCGCCGGCCCGTCCCTGGCCGAGACCGGGGACCTGGCGGCGGTGGTCGCGCTGGTGGAGGGCGTCCGCCGCGCCGGGACGGGCGCGGACCGGCAGCGCCGCGCCGCCCGGCGGGGCGGTCCCCGCGCCGCGGTGGACCTGCTGGCCCGGCAGACCGGGTCCGGCGGGCTCGCGGGCGGCCCCCCGGACGCCGCGGCGGACGGGCCGGGCCGGCCCGCCGGAGCGGCACCGGGGGAGGAATCGGGCGTATGGGACGCGTGTGAGCGGGTACCGCAGCCGGACATCCCCCGCACCACGGAGGAGACATGACCGTTCTGCACCACCCCGGGCACCTCCCGCGCCCCGCGCACCGGCGGCCTCCGCCACCGCCGCGGCGGGCGGGGGACGCGGCGCCGGCACTGCCCGCCCCGCGCGGGCCGCTGTCGCGGGCCGTCGTGCAGGCCCTGGCGGCCGGCCCGCCGCCCGGTGCCGCGCGGAGCCGGGCACCGGCCGCGCACGCGGTGCGGCGGGCCGGGTCGGCCGACCCGTACGGCGAGGATCTGCAGCTGGCGCTGCACACCTGTTTCGAGCTGCACTACCGCGGGTTCACCGGGGTCGACCCGGACTGGGAGTGGGATCCGGGGCTGCTGCGGCTGCGCGGGACGATGGAGGAGGCCTTCCTGGCGGCGCTGCGCCGGGACACCGCGTCCCACCCCGGCGGGACCGGCGTGCAGGACGCGCTGGAGGAGCTGCTGATCGAGCCGGTGGGCGCACGCGGCGTCACCCACCACCTGCGCGACGACGGGCAGTGGTGGCAGCTGCTGGAGCACGCGGCGCTGCGGTCGGTGTACCACCTGAAGGAGGCCGACCCGCACGCGTGGGTCGTGCCCAGGCTGCGGGGGCGCGCCAAGACGGCGCTGGTCGCCGTGGAGCACGACGAGTTCGGCGGCGGCCGGCCGGAGATGCTCCACCAGGGCCTGTACGCCGATCTGCTGGACGAGCTGGGCCTGGACCCCTCCTACGGCGCGTACGTGGACGCGGCCCCGGCGGTGATGCTGGCGACGGTGAACATGATGTCGCTGTTCGGACTGCGGCGGTCGCTGCGGGGCGCGCTGGTGGGCCATTTCGCCGCCGCGGAGATCACCACGGCGCCGTCGGCGCGGCGGATGGCGCGGGCGCTGGAGCGGCTGGGAGCCGGGCCGCGGGCCGTGCTGTTCTACACCGAGCACATCGAGGCCGACGCCGTCCACGAGCAGGTCCTGCGCCACGACGTGATCGGCGGGCTGCTGGAGGACGAGCCCGGCCTGGCGGGGGACGTGGTGCTGGGGGTGCGGGCGACGGGACTGCTGGAGGACCGCCTGGCCGCGCACCTGCTGGGTTCCTGGCGGCGGCCCCCGCGGTCGTCGCTGCGCCGCCCGCTGCCGGGCTCGCCGGCGGGTTCCGCGGCGGCGGGTGAGGGGGAGCGATGATGCCGCTGCTCAGGCCGCCGGGCGTGTACCGCCCGCAGTCCGACACGCGGCTGCTGGCGGGCGCGCTGCGCGGCGCGCGGATCCCGCCCGGCGCGCGGCTGCTGGAGATCGGCACCGGGACGGGCGCGGTCGCGATGGCCGCCGCCCGCGACGGCTGCGAGGTCGTGGCGGTCGACGTGTCGGCGCAGGCGGTGCTGGCGGCGCGGGTGAACGCGCTGGTGCGGGGCCTGCCGGTGCGGGTGCTGCGCGGCGACCTGTTCGCGCCGGTGGCGGGCGAGGTGTTCGACGTGATCGTCGCCAACCCCCCGTACGTGGCGGGCGGAACCGACCCCGCGGCGGCGCGGGGCCGGGCCCGCGCGTGGGAGGCGGGGCCGGGCGGCCGGGTGCTGCTGGACCGGATCTGCGCGGCGGCGCCGGGGCATCTGACGCCGTCGGGGACGCTGCTGGTGGTGCATTCGGCGCTGAACGGGGTGGCGGAGACACTGCTGTCGCTGCGGCGCGCCGGGATGCGGGCGTCGGTGGTGGCGCGGCGGCGTGAGCCGCTGGGCCCGGTGATGCGGCGCCGCGCCGCCGACCTGCGGGCGCGGGGGCTGCTGCGCCCCGGGCAGCAGTACGAGGACCTCGTGGTGGTGCGCGCCGACCGCGTCGAGGGCGGTGCGCGGCACGGGGGCCTGGCCGGACCCGGCGGGCACGCGGGACCGCAGGGACGTGGGGGCCATGGCCGCCGCGCGGCGTGAGTGCGACGCCGCCGCGCGGCGTGAAGGCGACGCGGTCGCGGGGCCTGAGCGCGGCGTCCCGCCCGGCGGCGGCGAGCGGGACCGGCGGCGGGTGAGGATGGTGCCGGGCGGGCCGGTGCTGGTGGAGGGCCCGGTCGAGGTGGTCCTGCCGGACGGGCGGACGGTGGTGTCGGACCGTTTCCTGGTGGCGCTGTGCGCGTGCCGGCGCAGCCGCGCCTACCCGTTCTGCGACACCAGCCACCGCCGCCGCGTCCGCGCGGGCGCCTCGGACCTGCCGGACACGGCGGACTCGCCGGATGATCCGCCCGGGCCGGACGGGCGACGTCCGTGCACCGGCCACGGCGAAGACCTTGAAGGAAAGCGCGGGGAGGGCCGCTGAGCGCTCCACCCCCCCGCCTCCCGGGGACGCCCCCGGCGGGCCGCAGCTCCATCGCTCGGCTTTGCGGCCCGCGAGGCGGCGGTTCAGCCGCCGAGGCTTTCGAGGGCGACGTCCAGGCGCTGGGCGAGGGTTTCGATCTGCTCCTCGTTGGCGCCGGTGTCCAGTTCGGCGATCACCGCGTCCCGGGTGGTGATCACCAGCGCATCCTCGGGTCCCCCGCCGCGGGACGGGTCGGCCGGGACGACGGTGGCCTCACCGGCGACGACGACGAGCGCGGCGTCGCGGTCGGCGGAGGCCAGCAGGGCGTGCAGGTGGTCGGGAGTGATCGTCGGCATGGTGACCTCCGTGTTCTGGGCAGGTGTTCTGGGCAGGTGTCGCGGGCGGGTGCGGGTGAGTGTCCCGGTGTGCCGCGGTTCAGGGTTTGCGGCCGATGCCGGTGGCGAACTCGCGGGCGCGCACCGGACCGCCGGTCTCGGGCGACAGCGGCGGGGTGTCGCGCCCGGCCCCGGCCCGAAGTCCTTCCAGGAACTCCTCGATGGCCTCGCGGGCGGTGCGCCGGGGCGTCCAGCCCAGCTCGTCGCGTGCCCGCGACACGTCCATGATCGGGACCTCCAGGGCCAGGTCGAACAGGCCGGGGGATGCGGGCACCAGGTGCAGCGTCCACGCGGCGGCCAGCGCGGCCCGCACGCCCCGCGCCGGGAGCCGGACGGTGCGGGCGCCGAGGATCCCGGCGAGTTCGGCGGCGTCCAGGACGGGGTCGGCGGCGATGTTGAACGCGCCGCGGGCGCCGCCGGTGGCGGCCAGCCGGAACGCCTCACCGGCGTCGGCCGAATGCAGGGCCTGCAGCCGCAGCCCGGGCAGGTCCGGGACGGCGGGGATCAGGCCGGGGCGGGCGAGGCGGCCGGGCAGCAGCGGCCCGGCGAACAGCCGCCGCTGCTGGGACGCGCTCTGCCGCTCGAAGATGAACCCCGGCCGGATCCGCACGACGCGGCACCCGGGGTTGCGGGCCTCGAACACGTCCAGGAGCCGTTCGACGTAGGCCTTCTCGCGGCTGTAGGCGGCGCCGGGCCAGCCGTGCGTGGGCCAGGACTCGTCGACCGCCCGGTCCTTGGGGCCGGGGGAGTAGGCGCCGACCGACGAGGAGTACACCAGGTTGCGCACACCGGCCTCGGCGGCGGCGGCGAACACGCGGGAACTGCCGACCACGTTGGCGTCCCATGTCACCGCCGGGCGGTGGGTGGGCTGGAACAGCCAGGCCAGGTGCACCACGGCGTCGGCGCCGCGCATCAGCGGGACCAGGTCGCTGTCGGTGACGTCGGCCTCGGCCCACTCGACCTTCCCGGCGGCGGCGCCGGCCCCGGCCGGATCGGCGCCGCCGGGTTCACGGCGGGCCAGGCCGGTGACGGCGGTGACGCCCGGGTCCGCGGCGAGCGCACGGACGGTTCTGGTTCCGATGTTGCCGGTGGCGCCGGTGACGACGACGCGCATGGCGGCCTCCCCCTGGTCGCCCGCCCCCACGGGGCCGTTCCCGCAGGTGGACGGGACCGCCCCATTCCCGCCCCGGGCCGATCTATGCGCCCCCGGCCCCGCACCGGCCCCGGGCCGCGGCGGGACCGGTCAGGCGGGACGCGGGTCGCCGGGCCGGCAGCGCAGGCACGGCCGGTACCCGGCGGCCTCCGCGGCGGCCAGGTCACCGAACCCGCGCCGGTGCCGCGGCGTGATCCGCCGCGCGTCACCGCAGGTGGGGTAGCACACGATCCCCGTGGTGTCGCTGCCGACCAGCCGCACGCCGCGCCGCGCCAGCGCGGTGACCTCGTCGACGTCGACGTCCTCGGCGCGCAGCAGCCGCTCCTTGGCGCCGGCGCCGAACACGTAGTCGCCGAGCGTCCCGTCCGAGCGGGTGACGCGGTGGCAGGGGATCAGCAGCGGAACGGGGTTGCGGCCCAGCGCCGACCCGACCGCGCGGACCGCCTTCGGACGCCCCGCCGCCCGCGCCACCCACGCGTACGGCCGGACCTGCCCCCGCGGGATCTGCGCGGCGGCGCGCAGCACGGCGGCCTCGAACTCGCTGAGGCCCCGCAGGTCCAGCCGCAGGCCGCCCAGCCGCCCGGTCCGCAGCGCGGGCACCAGCCCGGCGGGCGGGCCGGCGGCGGGCAGCAGCGGCCGCCCGAACCGGGCACGGAACGCGGCGGCGAACTCCCGCTCGTCCATGCCGGCGCGCAGGTAGGCGACGCCGTGGTCGGTGAAGGCGACCTGCAGGCCGGTGCTCAGCCCGGACGCGGGGCCGGGCAGCGGCCCGGGGACGTGGACGCGGCGCGCCGCGATGCGGTCCAGCAGGCCGGGGGGCGCGTCTGCGGCCAGCCCCGCCAGATCCGCCGCCAGATCCCCGGTCGTCTCGGCGGCCTGCGGGCGGGGTGCCTCGCCGGCGGGGTCGTTGCGAATCATCTGATGCCCCCTCGCTCCTGCTGCCGATCATGTCCTCCCGGGCCGGGGGTCCCCGCGCCGCGCAGGTCGCGCAGGCGGGCCAGGCCCCGGGAGACGTGCGATTTGACGGTGCCCACGGGCATGCCGAGGACGGCGGCGATCTCGGCGACGGGCAGGCCGGTGACGTGCCGCAGCACGACCGCGGCGCGCTGGTCGCCCGGCAGCCGCGCCAGCAGCGCCGCCAGCTCACGCCCGGTCTCGCGGCGCGCCGCGGTGTCCTCCACGCCCTCGCCGGGGTCGGGCGGGTCGGGAACGTCCTCGATCGGGCCGGGCGGCGGGCGCCGCGCCGCCGACCGCACGCTGTTGCGCCACACGTTGGTCAGGATCGTCAGCAGCCACGCCCGCGGCCGCAGTTCCGCGATCCGCTCCGGCCCGTAACCGCACAGCGCCCGGTAGGCGCGCAGGAACGCCTCCGCGGACAGGTCCTCGGCCTCGGCCCACCGCCCGCACAGCCGCAGCGCGGTGGAGAACACCGCGCTGCGGTACGCCTCGTACAGGACCGCGAACCCGTCGTCCAGGTCACGCGACAGCGCCGCGACGACCCGCGCGCCCGCCGCGTCGCTCGCGCCCGCGCCTGCGGGAGGGATGAGAGCTTCGTCCGTTGCCGTCACATCCGTTCAACACCACCGCGCCCCGCCGGGTTGCACCCGGGCCGGGACGGCCGTGTCAGCCGAGCCATCCGGGACGGATCATGCCCGTCTCGTAGGCCAGCACCACAAGCTGCGCCCTGTCCCGCGCCCCCAGCTTGGACAGGATGCGGCTCACATGGGTCTTGGCGGTCGCGGGCGACAGCACCAGCCGCCCGGCGATCTCCTCGTTCGACAGCCCGGCCGCCACCAGCTCCAGCACCTCGCGCTCCCGGTCGGTGAGGGAGTTCAGCTCCACCGCCGGCGGCGGCGCGGTGATCCGGGACGCGAACTCGGCGATGAGCCGCCGCGTCACGGTCGGCGCCAGCAGCGCGTCACCGCGCGCCACGACCCGCACCCCGTGGATCAGCTCGGGCGGCTCGGTGTCCTTGACCAGGAACCCGCTCGCCCCGGCCTTGATCGCGCCGTAGACGTAGTCGTCCAGATCGAACGTCGTCAAGATCACGACCCGGACGGCGTCCAGCCGCGGGTCGGTGATGATGCGGCGGGTGGCCTCCAGCCCGTCCAGGACGGGCATCCGGATGTCCATCAGCACCACGTCGGGCCGCAGCTCCGACGCCCTGCGCACCGCCTGATCCCCGTCCCCGGCCTCGGCGACGATCTCGATGTCGTCCTCGCCTTCCAGGATCGACCGGAACCCCGCCCGCACCAGCGTCTGGTCGTCGGCCAGCATCACCCGGATCACGCGATCTCCTCCATCTGCTCCCGCTCGCCGCCGCGGCCGCCGACCGGCAGCCGCGCCCACACCCGGAACCCGCCCGCCGGGCCCGGTCCCGCCGTCATCTGCCCGCCCACCGAGGCGGCGCGCTCGCGCATGCCCCGCCGCCCGTTCCCGCCCGCGCCCGCCCGCGCCCGGCTCCCCGGTGCCGCCGGAGCCGTCGTCGTCGACCTGCACGATCACCGCTCCGGGCACACGCGACACCGTCACGGTCACCACCGCGGCGCACGCACCGCCGCGCGGGCCGCGCGGGCCGCGCGCACGGCACCGCGCACACGGCTGCTGGGGGGCGACGCTGTCACGGGCCAACCGTAGTTCAGCCGCATCCCCTCCCACACCAGACCCCAAGATCACCGCAGGGAGCCGGCCGCCGCCCCGCCGCACCCCTGACTTTCGTCAGTAACACCGCAGTTCACCGGCTTGTAGCGTGGAGCGCGTGAACGACACGGCGTCCCCCCGCCCCGCCTCCCGCCACCGGCGCGCCGCCGCGGCGGCGGCCCGCGCCCGCGCGGCCGGTGCCGCCGCCACGCGGATCACCAGGCCCCGGACGCTGCGCGAGGCCGTCCGCCGACCGTCCCGGTCCGCTGTGGTCAAGGACGTCCTGCTGTACGGGGCGCTGGCGTTCCCCGTCGCCGTCGACATGATCTCGCCGCTGCAGCCCCTGCTGGCGTCCTGGTGGCTGCTGGCCGGCGGCCTGGCCGTCCTGGCCGCCGCCGTCGCGATGTGCCGCACCTGGCCCACGGCCGCGCTGCTCACCTCCATCTCGCTGATCCTCCTGCACGGCAACTTCGTGTTCGCCATGCCGGTGCTGTCCTACCTGACCGGACGGCGGACCCTCCGAGCCCAGCCGCTGCTGTGGGTGTTCACCACCGTGTTCGTCGCCGGGACGGCCCTGGCCGTCGCCCGCGGCCTGGCCGTCACCGCCTGGTTCCCCTCCACGGTCTGGCTGGTGCTGCTGGGCGTCCTGCCCTGGCTGGTCGGCCGCTACTGGCGCCAGTACCAGGAACTCCTGCACGCCGGATGGGAGCGCGCCGAACGCCTCGAACACGAGCAGCGCATCATCGCCGAACGCGAACGGCTCCGCGAACGCGCCCGCATCGCCCAGGACATGCACGACTCCCTCGGCCACGAGCTCGCCCTCATCGCCGTCCGCGCCGGCGCCCTGCAGGTCGCACCAGGACTGCACGGCCGCCACCGCGACGCCGCCGCGCAGCTGCGCGCCGGCGCGGCCGAAGCCACCGAACACCTCCGCGAGATCATCGGCGTCCTCCACGAGGACACCGCCCCCGGCACCGCCTTCCCCGGCGAGACCGGCCCGCATGAGGGCGGCCCGAGCGAGGGCGGCGGGGACGGGACGGCTCCGGTCCGGCCCTCCCGCGAGAGCATCTCCGAACTCATCGCACGCGCCCGCGCCTCCGGCGTCCCCGTCCGCCTCGCCGACGCGGACGCCGCCGCCGACCTTGCGGACCTGCCGCCCATGGTCGCGCTCGCCGCCCACCGCGTCGTGAAGGAGGCCGTCACCAACGCCGCCAAGCACGCCCCCGGCGCCGCCGTCACCGTGCACCTGACCCGCCACGACCCGCCCGAACCCGGCCCGCCCCCCGAACCGGGCGGAACGGGCGGCGCGGTGACCGTCACGGTCACCAACCGCCCCCCGCCCGGCGGGCCGCCGCTCCTGCCGTCCGGCGGTCACGGCCTGACCGGCCTCACCGAACGGGTCCGTCTCCTCGGCGGCACCCTGCACGCCGGCCCCACCCCCGCGGGCGGCTTCGAGGTCACCGCCGACCTGCCCCCGACCCCGGCCGAACCCCGCACCGGACCCACCGGCCCGCCCGCCGCCGGCACCACCGCGACCGGGCCCGCCACCGGATCCGCGGCCGCCACGGCACTGCGCACCGCCCTCGGCCTCACCGGCCCGCCACCGGGGGAGTGGCCCTCCGAATCGGCCCGCCACCTCGCCAGCGAACGCCGCCAGGTCCGCCGCGGCCTGATCACCGCGATCGCCGTCCCCGCCGCCCTCATGACCGCCCTCGGCGCCGTCATGGCCGGCTACCACATCTACGCCACCCTCAACTCCGTCCTGCCGCCCGCCGACTACGCCGCGCTGCGCCTCGGCACCCCCCAAGCCCGCGCCCAGCACACCCTCCCGCCGATGCAGGCGATGGGCGCCGGAACCGTCCGCGAAACCGTCCCCGAACCCCCGCACGCCGACTGCCGCTACTACCGCCCCGACGCCGACCTGCTCGGCATCTCCCGCATCTACCGGCTCTGCTTCACCGGCGGCCGCCTCACCGACAAGAACGCCTACGACACCAGCCTGCTCAGCGCGCAGCGCCGGCAACGACAGGAGAACCAGTGATCCGGGCACTGCTCGCCGACGACGAGGCCATGATCCGCGCGGGCGTCCGCGCGATCCTGGCCGCCGACCCCGGCATCGACGTCGTCGCCGAAGCCGCCGACGGGCACGAAGCCGTCGAACTCACCCTGCGCCACCGCCCCGACGTCACCCTCCTGGACATCCGCATGCCCCGCCTCGACGGCCTCGCCGCCGCCGCCGAACTGCGCCGCGCCGCCCCCGCCACCGGCGTCATCATGCTCACCACGTTCGGCGAGGACGAGTACATCGCCCGCGCCCTGGCCGGCGGCGCCAGCGGCTTCCTCCTCAAATCCGGCGACCCCCGCGAACTCATCGCCGGCGTCCGCGCCGTCGCCGGCGGCGCCGCCTACCTGTCCCCGAAGGTCGCCCACCGCGTCATCACCGAACTCGGCGGCGGCCGCCTCGCCGGCGGCGCCCGCGCCCGCCACCGCACCGCACGCCTCACCCCACGCGAACGCGACGTCCTGGCCCTGCTGGGCGCCGGCCTGTCCAACGCCGAGATCGCCGCGCGCCTCCACGTCGTCGAAGGCACCGTCAAGGCCTACGTCAGCGCGATCCTCACCCGCCTGGACGTCCGCAACCGCGTCCAGGCCGCCGTCATCGCCTACGAGGCCGGCCTCGTCGACGCCACCGGCGACACCCCCTGACAACCCGCCGGGGGAGCGGCCCGTTCACCCCGCTAGGACCACCGGCCGCCCCCGCGGGTCACACCACCCATCACGTCCGGCATCGTCACCGACGCCTCATCCACCGGCCGCACAGCCCCGACGGCCACACCGCGGCCACCCGCCGCCACCGGCCGCGCCCCCAGCACCACCGCACCCACAGCCACGCCCCGCAACGACTCCACCAGCGGACGCAGCACCGCCACCAGCACCAGCGCCACCACCGAAGCCACCACCACACCCAGCACGAACCCCGCCGCCACATCATGCGGATAATGCACACCCACGAACACCCGCGAGAACGCCATCAGCGCCGCCAGCGGCAACACCAGCGGCGCCATCGCCCGCCACGCCACCACGATCGCCGCAGCCGACGCCGCCGCGATCGTCGCGTGATTACTCGGAAAAGACCAGTCGCCCGGCGACGGGCACGCCGCGATGTGAACCGCCCCCCGCACCGCCCGGCACGGCCGCTCCTCCTCGATGAACGTCTTGGAAACCTCACTCACCAGATACGCCGCCACCACCGCGAACGGCGCCGCCAGCGCCAGCCCCATCGCCCGCGCGTCCCCCGCCCGGGCCCGCCACCAGCCCGCCACGAACAACACCGCGAACAACAGCAGCCCCGCGTCCGTCCCCACCTCCGCCGCCGTATGCACCCACGACGGCGTGCCCTCCGCGAACCCCGTGATGTCCCGGTACAGATCGGCGCTGAACTCCGGCGCTCCCATGCTCTCCCTCACGATCGACGACGGCCCGACACCCTTGAGACACCGCACGTTCCGCCGAAGTTCACCCTACGGCCACACGCCCGCCACTTCCGGCGCTTCCGGCGATCACACGCCCGGCAACGACCCCACCCGCCGCGAACCGCGCCCCTCCGGCGACGACCCCGCCTCCGCACGACGCCCCCGCCGACGCCGCCGCGCGAACCGGATCCCCTCCACCAACGCCGTCACCGACAACGCCAGCCCGATCCCCACCACAACGCCCTTCAACGGATCATCCTCGAACGCCACCCCGCCGACATAACCCAGCACCGCCCCGTACAACCCCCACGACACCGCCGCCACCGCCGCGAACAACGAGAACGACCGAAGCCGGAACCCCACCGCCCCCATCGTCAGCGTCACCGCCGTCCGCCCACCCGGCACATAACGCGCCACCACCAAGATCAGCCCGCCCCGCTCGGCCATCGTCCGCCGCGCCCACCCGAACGCCGCGAACCGCCGCGTCCCCGGCCGCAGCCCCCGCACCACCCGCCCACCCGACCCGCGCCCCACCAGATACGACACGTGATCCCCGACGAACGCCCCCAGCGCAGCCACGACCACCACCAGCACCAGATCCGGCCGCCCCGACACCGCGTACACACCCGCCGTGATCACCATGCTCTCGCTCGGCACCACCGGGAAGAACGCGTCCAACGCCGCCACCGCGAACAGCGCCAGATAGAACCACGGCGACGTCACCGCCGTATCCACCACACCCATGACCGCGTCCATGTCCATGAACCCGACGCTAGAAAAACACCACCCGCCCCCGAACCACCCGAACGACCACGGCCACCCCCGACCTTCGGCAGAGGGCCCACTACGTCCTGCGAACGAAGTACACCCGCTTCCTCACCACGAAGGACGCCCCGCACCCCCACCCCGCGCAACCCTGGAAACACACACCGACCAGGGGAACCGACCATGCACCACCAGCCCGCCCACGACCGGACCCGCGCCTCCGACCACGACCGCGACACCACCGTCCAACGCCTCGGCGACGCCCTCGCCGACGGAGCCCTCGACCCCGCCGAACACGGCCGCCGCCTCGACCGCGCCCTCACCGCCACCACCCACGGCGACCTGCACCGCCTCACCGCCGACCTGCCCCCCTCCCAGACCGCCCGCCACCGCGCCGAAACCGCCCGCCGCACCGCCAAGACCAAAGCCGACAAACGCGCCTGGCGCGACGAATGGAACTACTGGACCGGCGCCGCCGCCATCATGACCGCCATCTGGGCCATCTCCGCACTCCGCAAAGGGGAGTGGACGTCCTACTGGCCCGCCGTCCCGCTCGGCATCTGGGCCGCCATCCTCATCTCCTACGCCATCTGGCCCTCACGCGACGACCACTGACACCGGCCCGGCCCGGCCCGGCCCGGAAACAAGTGGATGGGCGTCCCGGCGTGCGACCACACTGCACCCCTGTGGGACACCTGCACATCTTCGACATGGACGGCACCCTCCTGACCGGCACCACCGCCAACCTGGAAGTCGCCCGGCACCTCGGCACCCTCACCGAACTCCACGACCTCGAGGCCCGCTTCACCGCCGGAACCCTCGACACCCGCGGCTTCTCCCAGGAAATCCACCGCCTCTGGCGCCACCTCACCCCCGCCATCGTCGCCACCGCCTACACCGCCGCCACCTGGCTCACCGGCATCGCCGACGTCTGCGCCGACATCCGCGCCCGCGGCGAACACTCCGCCGTCATCACCATGTCGCCCGACTTCTTCGCCCACCACCTCCTCGGCCTCGGCTTCGACGACGTCATCGCCTCCCGCTTCCCCCCGATGCCCTTCACCGGCACCCTCGACCCCGCCGGAATCCTCACCCCCGACGACAAAGTCCACATCACCGAGGACCTCCGCACCCGCCACGGCCTCACCACCGAACAATGCACCGCCTACGGCGACTCCATGTCCGACGCGCCCCTGTTCCGCCACCTCACCAACACCGTCGCCGTCAACGCCGACCACCACCTCGCCGACATCGCCGCCCTCGACTACCGCGGCACCGACCTCACCGAGGCGTACACCCTCGCCCGCACCCTCCACCCCACCCGACCACCAACGGAATGACCACCACGGCGAACGTGGTCTCCTTCGACCCCGGCGGCACCCCGGCAGACGGACCACGAGGAACACCTCCGCCGGATCGACTCCGACCCGCCCGGCCCGACCAACGACCCGGTGCCAGCACCCTCACCGATCAGAACCCCTCCGCCACGTCGTCAGTCCTGGTTGCACCCCCGCCACCTGCGGAAGGATCGACGACCATGACCGACGCCGGACTGCCAGGCGCGGAAAACGCCGCGTTCATCGCGGCGGCCCGCTCACGTGACACAGCACAGTTCGCGCTCATCACCGAGCGCCACCGGCGTGAGCTGCAGGTGCACTGCTACCGGATGCTCGCCAACTACGAGGACGCCCAGGACATGACGCAGGAGACGTTCCTGCGGGCGTGGAACAAACGGGAGTCGTTCAAAGGCCACGCCGCGCTGCGGACCTGGCTGTACCGGATCGCGACGAACGCCTGCCTCGACTTCCTGGACAAACGCAACGACCGCACACCCCTGCCCGCCGAACTGCCGGACGCGGGCTCAGAAGTGCGCTACCTCCAGCCCTACCCGGACCGGATACTCCCCGAGGACCCCCAGGAATCGGCGGTGGCGCGGGAGACGAGCGAACTCGCGTTCATCGCCGCCGTCCAGCACCTGCCGCCGCGGCAGCGGGCGGTGTTCATCCTCCGCGACGTCCTCGGCTGGCCGGCGTCGAAGGCCGCCGACACCCTCGAACTGACCAGCGCATCGGTGACCAGCGCACTGCAGCGGGCGCGCGTGACCATGCGCGAGCAGCTGCCCGACCGCCGCCTCGACTGGCGCTGCATCGCCACGACGCCGTGCTCATCGCCTCGTCTCGTAGCGCGTCAGCACCACGCCGCCGGGGAACGTCCGCGTCTCGACCAGGTTCAGGTTCACCCAGCCGTCCAACGCGGTGAAGAACGGCGTGCCGCCGCCCACCAAGACCGGATGGGTCATGATCACGTACTCGTCGATCAGCCCGGCCCGCATGGCCGCCCCGGCGAGCGTCGCGCCGCCGATGTCCATCGGGCCGCCGTCCCCGGCCCTGAGCCGGGCGATCTCGGCGACCGCATCGCCGCTGACCAGACGGGTGTTCCAGTCGACCGTGTCGATCGTCGACGAGAACACCACCTTCGGCATGTCCCGCCAGCGGCGCGCGAACTCGATCTCCGCCGGGGTGGCGCCGGGCCGCCGGTCGGCGGTCGGCCAGTCGGAGCTCATCACCTCCCACAACCTGCGCCCATACAGCGCCAGGCCCGTCGCCCCCACCCGGTCGGACCACCACTGGAAAAACTCGTCGCCCGGCGACGAGTCCGGACCCTCCCCGCCACTCCAGCCGAGGTCGTCGCCGGTCGCGGCGATGAAGCCGTCCAGGGTCACGTTCATGCCGAAGATCAGTTTCCGCATCGTGCCAGCCTCCCGTAAGTCGATCTCACACCTACAAACGGACGCGGCGCGGAAACCTAACCGGTGCGCGAACGGCCAGACCCGCGAACCCCGACACGACCCGGCCGGCCAGGACCGTCACCCGCGGCGGCCCTCCACCGGCCCCAGCAGCGGATGCACCCGCATCGCCGCCTCCAGCTCACCCGGCAACTCATCCCGGTAACGCCCCAGCGTCGACAGATCCGCATGCCCCAGCACCCGCCGCACCGCATCCATGTCCGTCGCCGCCGCCAGCAGATGCGTCGCCGTCGTATGCCGCAGCCCATGCGGCGTCACACTCCGCCGCCGCCCCGGCTCCACCCGCGCCAGAACCCGATCGATCACCGCCTGCACATCACCCCGTGCCAGCCGCCGCCCCCGCCACGACAACAGCAGCGCCTTCGGCTCCCGCCCCCGATCCAGCAGCCCCCGCCCCTCCGCCAGATACGCGTCCAGCACCTCCACCACCGGACCCGGCAGCGGCACATCCCGCGTCCGCCCGCCCTTACCGAAGATCCGCCAATACCGCGTCCCCCCGTTGACGAAGAAATCCTCCGCGTTCGCCGCCGTCAGCTCCGACACCCGCGGCCCCACCGCCGCCAGCAGCAACACGACCAGCCCGTCCCGCAACTCCGTCCGCTGATCCGCACGCCCCCGCCCCGGCGCCGCCGGCCCCGCCTCCGCCAAACCCCGCGCCGCCCCCAGCAACCCCTCCGCCTGCTCCACCGTCAACGCCCGCCGCTGCGCCCGCAACCCACCCCGCTGCCGCGGACGCACCGTCACCGCATCCATCGGATTCAGCTGCACCCACCCCGCCACCAGCGCATACTTGAAGAACGCCGACACCGACCGCCGGAACCGCGCCTGCGACGCCGCACTCTGCACCGCACCACCCCGCGCCCCGGCGCCCCCCGCGTCCACCGCACCCCGCCGACGCCCGTCAGGCTTGCGCGCGAAACCCAGCAGCACCTCATCGACGTCCTCGCCCGTCAGATCGTCCAGCACCCGATCCCCGCCCGCCAGCACCGCGAACGTCACCACATCCCGCACGTACACCTCCGCCGTCTTCGGCGTCAGCGCACCCGTCGAGGTCTTCGCACGCACCATCTCCCCATACCGGTCGACGCTCTCGGCAACGGTCAGGCGCTGAACATCAGAGGGACGCACGCGCCGGACGCTACATCCCCCCACCGACAGCGCACGCCGTAAGATCGACCCCGATGACCGACAGGGCACTCTTCGAACAGGTCGGCGAGATCATCCGAGGATCCACCCCACCCGCCCTCGGAACCCCGCACGTCCACGTACGCCACAACGGCGTCAAAGCCTGGTTCGGCGACCCCGCACCCCAGCGCGAACACTACGAAGCCCAGATCATCCCCGCCGGCATCGCCCCGGGCACCCGCACCCACGCCATCGAGATCGGATTCCACGCCGAACACCGCGACGAACCCGACAACGAAGCCGCCCTCAGCCGCCTCCTCGCCACCGAACCCGCCTGGCGCGCCGAACTCGGCGACGACCCCCTCACCGGCGTCTTCCTCGGCCGCGGCACCTGGCGCCGCGTCTCCGAGACCTGGCCCGACCCCGACCTCACCGAATCCGACATCCCCTTCGACATCGGCGTCCGCCTCGTCGACTACATCCGCGCCCTCGAACCCCACCGCCGCCACCTGGCATGACCACGGCAAGGCCACGGAACCGGGGGAGAGGGATCAGCCGCGCGGCGCGTACATGATCACGGCCACTCCGGCCAGGCAGATCAGGGCCCCGGCGATGTCCCAGCGGTCGGGGCGGAAACCGTCCACGACCACGCCCCAGGCCAGGGAGCCCGCCACGAACACACCGCCGTAGGCCGCCAGGATCCGCCCGAAGTCGGGGGAGGGCTGGAACGTGGCCGCGAACCCGTAGGCGCCGAGCGCGAGGACGCCGGCGGCGATCCACAGCGGTCCGCGCTGCTCCCGCCATCCCTGCCACACCAGCCACGCCCCGCCGATCTCGGCCATGGCCGCCAGCACGAACAACCCCACGGACCGAAGCACGCTCATTCGGCTCACCCTACGAACCCGCCGGGCGGGCCCGGGCAAGAGGGACCCATAAGAACAGGTCAATCCGCACAAAGTGCGCATACCAGACAGAATTCAGCTTCTGTCTGGTTAAGTGAACTTCTTCGCCACGGACACCGGGCACGCATCCGATCGCGACGCCCGCCGGGGATACTCGGACCGTGCCCGAGCTTCTCCATCCGCCGCGCCTCGTGCGGCCGACCACGGCGGTCCGCGAGTCGTTCCTGGCCGGGGAGTGGGCGGACCATCTGGCGAGCGGCGACCACGCCGGATGGCTGGAGAACGCCGCCGAGGACTTCGCGGCGTTCGTCGCCGAGCGCCACGGCGTCCAGCGCCGGTGGGGCGTCCCGTGCACGACCTTCTGGTACGTGGCGGACGAGCTTTACCTCGGCACGCTGCTCGTGCGGCACCGCCTGACGCCCGAGCTCGCCGAGGCCGGCGGCCACGTCGGCTACCACGTCGTCCCTGCGTGGCGGCGGCAGGGTCACGCCACGCGGATGCTGGCCGCCGGGCTGATGGAATGCCGCCGCCTCGGCCTGGAACGCGTCCTGCTGACCTGTGCCGCCGGCAACGAGCCGTCGCGCCGCGTGATCCTGGCGAACGGCGGCGTCGAGGACGGCCGCGCCCGCGGCGAAGACCGTTTCTGGATCGACCTCGGCGGCTCCGGCGGCGGGAACCGCGCCCACTGCACGTGAAGAAGGCGGATCACGGGTGATTCGCCCCGCTTCCAGTTGCGCTGATCGTTGGTCGATAATGCACATTATGTTAAGTAGAGAGTCGATCGGGGGCGCTGGGGCGGTCCGCCCGATCGCACACCGCCCCCGGCCAGCGTCATTTCTTGGCGGTGTGGGGAACGGGTGTCGCGTGCGGTGCGATCGTGTGATGATCGTGTGAGGACGATCTGATGTGGGCGGTGCGGGTGCCGTGATTCCTGAGCGTTTCGTTCGTGCGCTGGACGGTTTCGAGGCGGTGCTGGCGGCGACGCCGCCGGACCGGTGGTTGTCGCCGTCGCCGTGTGAGGGCTGGTGCGCGGTCGATGTCGCCGGGCACGTCATCGCGGGGCTGCTGGTGGTCGAGATGCGCGCCGCCGGCCGGCCGCTCCCCCGGGACGATCCGGATTGGCGCGAGGTGGCGGGTGAGGATCCGGTGGCGTCCTGGCGCGAGGTGCGGGCCCGGATGACGGCCGAGTTGGTGCCCGATGCGCTGGCGCGGCGGATCACGCTGGGTGTCGGGCTGGAGATGACGGTGCGCGAGTGGCTGGAGCAGTATCCGCTGGAGTTGCTCGTCCACACGTGGGATCTGGGGCAGGCCACCGGGCAGCCGGTGGTGTTCGACGCGGATCTGGTGGGTCCGGCGCTGGAGACGGCGCGGCGGATGGCGCCCGGCGGGCGTGAGCGGGGAATGGTCGGTTCCGAGCGTCCTGTCCCCCAGGGCGCCGATGACCAGGCGCGCCTGCTCGCGTTGTTCGGCCGCGATACTTCCGGTGGGTGAGATCTCGGCCGCTCCCCTCCCCCGGGAATTCGGGGGTGCGGTGGCCGGGGCGGTGTGGTTATGGTGCTGGTATGGCTCGACGACATTGATCTTCACCTGAGGCGGGGCTCGCGCGCAGGCTGTACGTCTACGCGTTCCTCGAGGATTTCGTTCTTCTGTACCCGGTGTACGCGGTGCTTTTCGCCGATGCCGGGTTGTCTCCCGCTGCGATCTCGTCGCTGTTCGTGATCTGGTCGGTCACGACGTTCTCTTTTGAGCTGCCGTCCGGTTTGTGGGCGGATGTGTTCTCGCGCCGGTTGTTGCTGGTGTTCGCTCCCCTGCTGGCGGGTGTGGGTTTCGGGTTGTGGGTGGCGTTTCCTTCGTATCCGGCGTTCGCTGCGGGTTTCGTGTTGTGGGGTGTGGGGTCGGCGCTGCGTTCGGGGACGATGCAGGCGCTGGTGTACGAGGAGCTGGGGCGTGCGGGCGCGGCGGGGGCGTATGCGCGGTTGATCGGGCGGTCGGAGGCGGTGTCGCTGCTGGCGGTGGTGGCGGCTTCGGCGGTGGCGGCGCCGGTGCTGGCGGGTGGGGGTTACCGGGCGGCGGGCGTCGCGAGTGTGGCGGTGTGCGTGCTGTGTGCGGTGGCGGGGTGGTTCCTGCCGGAGTCGCGGGGTGCCGGCCGTGGCGGGGACGCGGATGGGGGCGGGGCGTCGCTGGCGTCGGTGGCGGGTGAGGGGTGGGCGCAGCTGCGCGGGGAGCCGGCGGTGCGGTGGGCGCTGGTTCTGGTGATGGTGGTGGAGGGTGTGACGGCGCTGGATGAGTATGTGCCGTTGCTGGTGCGGTCGACGGGGGTGGCGGCGGCGTCGGTGCCGTTGCTGGTGATGGTGGTGACGGTGGGTGATGCGGTGGGGGGCTGGTTGGCGGGGCGTGGGGTGCGGTGGCTGGCGCCGGTGCTGGCGGTGGGTGCGGTGTGCCTGGCGGCGGGGTCGTTGGGCGGGCGGCCGGGCGGGTTGGTGTTGGTGGCGGTGGCGTTCGGGGTGTTCCGGTGGGCGATGGCGGCGGCGGACGCGCGGTTGCAGGAGCGGATCGGTGATGGGGCGCGGGCGACGGTGACGTCGGTGGCGGGGCTCGGTTCGGAGACGGTGGCGGTGCTGATGTTCGCGAGTTGGGCGTTGGGGTCGCGGTGGGGTGATGCGGGGGTGCTGATGGGGTTGGCGTCGGTGCCGTATGTGGTGGTGGCTGTCGTACTGGGGTTGGCGGGGCGGCGTGGTGGTGTACATCGGGAGATGTAGGGGCGGGGTTGGGGCTGCGCGAAAGGTGCAGGGCGGTTGAACACTCGCGCCTGATTCGCGGGTGTGGTGTGTGCGCTGAGGATCGTGGAGTCGGTTCGGAGCGATTCTTGGGGCGTGCTCATGGGTGTGGACCCGTTGATGTTGGCGCGGGTGCAGTTCGCGTTGACGGCCGGTACCCATTTTCTGTTCGTGGCGTTGACGTTGGGGCTGGCGACGCTGGTGGCATTGACGCAGACGCGGGCGGCGGTGTCGGGCAGTGCGGTGCATGAGCGGATGGTGCGGTTCTGGGGGCAGCTGTATGTCGTGAACTATGCGGTGGGGATCGTCACGGGGTTGGTGATGGAGTTCCAGTTCGGGTTGAACTGGGCGGGGATGTCGCGGGTGACGGGTGGTGTGTTCGGGGCGCCGCTTGCTTTGGAGACGATCGTGGCGTTCTTCGTGGAGTCGACGTTCCTGGGGTTGTGGATCTTCGGGTGGGATCGGCTGAACCGGTGGGTGCATCTGGCGCTGATCTGGGTGGTGACGCTGACGGCGTATCTGTCGGCGTATTTCGTGCTGGTGGCGAATGGGTGGCTGCAGCGTCCGGTGGGGTTCGAGATGGTGGACGGTGCGGCGCGGCTGACGGATGTGGGGGCGTTGCTGACCAATCCGACGGCGGTGCTGGCGTTCTTCCATGTGCTGTTCGGCGGGTTGCTGACGGCGGGGTTCTTCATGGCCGGGGTGAGCGGTTATCACTTGTTCCGGCGGACGGCGGAGGTGGAGTTCTTCCGGCGGTCGATGCGGATCGGGTTGCTGACGGTGATCTTGTCGGTGATGCCGGTGGTGATGTTCGGTGGGGCGCAGTTCGCGTATGTGCAGCCGACGAAGATCGGTGGGGATGACGCGCCGGCGGCGGTGGCGGATTTTTCGGCGCGGTTCGGGCCGGACGAGTACATGGCGCCGGGGCTGGCGGCGGTCGGTGAGGGCCTGATGACGGGCATGTGGTCGTTGATGGTCTTGGTGGCGCTGGTGGCGCTGGTGAAGTTTCCGTTCCGGGGGTGGCTGGTGCGGGGGCGGGTGTTCCACGTGGTGATGGTCGTGGCGGTGCCGCTGCCGTATGTGGCGATGGTGTCGGGGTGGGTGTTCCGTGAGGTGGGGCGGCAGCCGTGGATGGTGTACGGGGTGCTGAAGACGCGGGACGCGCTGTCGCCGGGTGTGGGGCCGGGGACGATGACGGTGTCGTTCGTGGCGTTCACGGTGCTGTTCGCTTTGCTGTTCGTGGTGAACGCGTGGCTGCTGGTGCGGTTCGCGCGGCGGGGGCCGGAGGGGTCGGGTCTTGGTGCCTCTCCCCCGGTGGAGCCGGCCGCGCCGGTGATGAGCCCGACGTTCTGACTGGAGTTCGGTGATGGAAGCTCTTGCGGTGGTGTTGCTGGCGGTGTTCTCCGGCGGGTACCTGGTGCTGGCCGGTGCGGATATCGGGGTGGGGATGCTGCTTCCGTGGCTGGGGCGGGATGAGCGGGAGCGGCGGTTGGTGATCGCGTCGTTCGCGCCGTTCTTCCTGGGCAACGAGGTGTGGCTGGTGGCGTCGGCGGGGCTGGTCGCGGGTGCGTTCCCGGGGTTGGAGCACGATCTGCTGGAGGAGCTGTATCCGCTGGTGGCGGTGCTGCTGATCGGGTGGGTCGTGCGGGACATGGGGTTGTGGCTGCGGGGCCGGGTGGATGCGGTGGCGTGGCGCGGCGGGTGTGATGCGGCGATCGTGGTGGGGAGCTGGGCGCTGGCGCTGGCGTGGGGTGCGGTGCTGGGTTCGGTGCTGGGGGGCGGCGGGTTGAACGCCGGGAGTGTGCTGGGTCTGCCGCTGGCGGTGGTGTTCGCGTGGCATGGTGCGGGGTTCGCGCGGTGGCGTTTGCCGGTGGGTGTTCTGGCGGCGCGTGCGGGGCGGGTGCCGTCGCGGTATGCGGTGTCGGCGGTGGTGATGGTGGCGGCGCCGGTGGTGGCGGGTGTGCGGTTGCCGTGGTCGGAGGCGGTGGCCGGGGGTGCGGGGTTGACGATGACGGCGGTGACGACGGTGGTGGTGCTGCCGTTGCTGCTGGGGTCGCAGGCGCTGGTGTGGTGGACGTTCCGTGGGCGGGTCGAGTCGCCCTCGTACCTGTAGCCGGGTGGCCCGGGGTCTGGGGGCTGGGGTGAAGGGTGTCGAGCGTCGTCTGCTGGGGTGTGTGCCCCGCCGGGTGACGGTGGTGCTGGGGGTGCTGGCGGCGGGACAGGGTGTTCTGCTGGTGGTGCAGGCCGAGCTGCTGGTGCGGGCGGTGGCGGGGTTGGACGCGGGTCCGCTGCCGTGGCTGGTGGGTGCGGTGGCGGGGCGTGCGGTGCTGGCGTGGGCGGTGTCGCTGGTGGCGGGCCGGGCGGCGGCGCGGGTGAAGCGGAATCTGCGGGGGGCGCTGCTGGACGCGCCGGCGGGTGATGCGGGGTCGCGGGTGACGTTGCTGACGCGGGGGCTGGACGGGGTCGATCCGTTCTTCACCGGTTATGTGCCGCAGCTGCTGGCGGCGTGTGTGATTCCGGTGGTGGTGCTGGTGCGGCTGGTGGCGGCGGATTGGGCGTCGGCGCTGGTGGTGTTGGTGACGGTGCCGCTGGTTCCGGTGTTCGGGGCGCTGGTGGGGATGCGTACGGCGGCGTTGACGGGGCGGCAGTGGGGGCTGCTGCACCGGCTGGGCGGGCATTTCCGGGATGTGCTGGCGGGGCTGTCGACGTTGCGGGCGTTCGGGCGGACGGGGCATCAGTCGGTGGTGGTGCGGGAGCTGGCGGAGGGGCATCGGCGGGCGAGTGTGCGGGCTTTGCGGGTGGCGTTCTTGTCGTCGCTGGTGCTGGAGCTGGTGTGCGCGTTGTCGGTGGCGTTGGTGGCGGTGCCGGTGGGGTTGCGGCTGCTGGCGGGTGAGATGGCGTTGTCGGCGGGGTTGCTGGTGCTGGTGCTGACGCCGGAGGTGTATTCGCCGTTGCGGGCGCTGGGTCAGCGGTTCCATGCGTGTGCGGAGGGTGTGGCGGCGGCCGGGGAGGTGTTCGCGGTGCTGGACGCGCCGGTGGTGCGGCCGGCGGGGCGGGTGGTCGTCGCGGGGGGTGCGCCGGAGATCGTGCTGCGGGATGTGACGGTGCGGTATCGGGGGGCGCGGGAGCCGGCGCTGGCGGGTGTGTCGTTGCGGGTGGCGGCGGGTGAGCGGGTGGCGGTCGCGGGTCCGTCGGGTGCGGGCAAGTCGACGCTGCTGCTGGTGCTGGCGGGGCTTGTGGTGCCGGATTCGGGGCGGGTGCTGGTCGACGGCGTGGATCTTGCGGAGCTGGACGTGGAGGGGTGGCGGTCGCGGGTGGGGTGGGTGCCGCAGCGTCCGCATCTGTTCGCGGCGTCGGTGGCCGACAACATCCGGCTGGGTGATCCGGGTGCGGGTGATGAGCGGGTGGTGGAGGCGGCGCGGGCGGCGTCGGCGGAGTTCGTGGAGGATCTGCCGGAGGGGTTCGCGACGGTGCTGGGTGAGGGGGGTGCGGGGTTGTCGGCGGGGCAGCGGCAGCGGCTGGCGATCGCGCGGGCGTATCTGTCGGGTGGTCCGGTGATGTTGCTGGACGAGCCGACGGCGCGGCTGGATCTGCACAGTGAGCGGGTGCTGGTGGACGCGGCGGGGCGGCTGCTGGAGGGGCGGACGGCGGTGCTGGTGGCGCATCGTCCGGCGCTGCTGGGGGTGGCGGACCGGGTGGTGCGGTTGGAGGGGGGCCGGGTCGCGGGCGGTGTGTGCGGGGAGGCGGCGTGAGCGGCGTGCGGGGTGTGTGGGGTGCGGTGCGTCCGCATGGGGTGCGGCTGGTGGGTGCGGGGCTAGCGGGGGCCGCGGCGGAGTTGTGCGGGCTGGGGTTGATCGCGGCGGCGGCGTGGCTGGTGGCGCGGGCGGCGCAGCGGCCGGAGCTGGCGGCGTTGTCGCTGGCGATCGTGGCGGTGCGGGGGTTCGCGCTGGCGAAGGGGTCGCTGCGGTATGTGGAGCGGTTGGCGGGTCATGACGCGGTGTTGCGGGCGCTGGCGGAGCTGCGGGGCCGGGTGTTCGACGCTCTGGCGGCGGGCCCGGGGCGGGTACGTCCCGGGCCCGGCGGGGCGGCGGGGCGCGGGGTGCGGGACGGTGATGCGCTGACGCGGATGGTGTCGGATGTCGACGCCGTCCAGGATCTTCTGCTGCGGTGCGTCCTGCCGGCGGTGGCGGCGGTGGCGTGCGGTGCGGCGGGTGTGGTGGTGTGCGGGGTGGTTCTGCCGTCGTCGGCGGTGGTGCTGGCCGGGGGTCTGCTGGTGGCGGGGGTGGTGCTGCCGGTGGCGGCGTCGGTCGCGGGCGGGCGTGCGGCGGCGCGGGTGGCGGCCGGGCGTGAGGTGCTGGCGGTGCGGGCGCTGGACGTGCTGGAGGGTGCGGCGGAGCTGGCGATGTTCGGTGCGTCCGGCCGGTTCGCTGCGCGGGCGGGGGACGCGGCGGGGCGGCTGGAGTCGGCGGAGCGGTCCGGTGCGCGGGTGTCGGCGATGGTGGCGGCGGCGGGTTTCACGGTGCAGGGCGCGACGGTCGCGGCGGTGGTGTGGGTGGGGTTGCGCGGGGGGCTCGACGAGGTCGGTGTGGCGGTGTCGGCGTTGACGGCGCTGGTCGCGGTGGAGTCGGTGCTGCCGCTGGCGTCGGCGGCGCAGCGGTTGCGGGAGGTGGTGCCGGCGGTGCGGCGGGTCGGGGTGCTGCTGGCCGCTCCCCCGGCGGCGGTGCCGCGGAGTCCGGTGCGGATGCCGCGTGGGCCGCTGGGTGTGGAGCTGCTGGGCGTCCGCGTCGCCTACGGCGGTGGGGCCGCGGCGTTGGACGGGGTGGATCTGCGGGTGGAGCGGGGCCGCCGGGTCGCGGTCGTGGGGGCGAGCGGCGCGGGCAAGAGCACGCTGCTGGCGGCGGTGTCGGGTGAGGTGCCGGTGGCGTCGGGCGCGGTGGTGCTGGGCGGGCATGCTCTGGGCCGTTACGCGCCCGGTGATGTGCGGGCGGCGGTGCGGGGGCTGGCGCAGGACGCGCATGTGTTCGCGGCGACGGTCCGGGCGAACCTGCTGCTGGCGCGGCCGGACGCGAGCGTGGCGCAGTTGGAGGCCGCGGCGGCGCGGGCGCGGTTCGCCGAGGTGGTGGAGGCGCTGCCGGACGGGTGGGACACGGTGGTCGGGGCGGGTGGGCGGGGCCTGTCGGGGGGGCAGCGGCAGCGGCTGCTGCTGGCGCGGGCGCTGCTGGCCGATCCGCCGGTGCTGGTGCTGGACGAGCCGGCCGAGGCGCTGGATCCGGCGATGGCGGACGCGTTGACGCGGGATCTGCTGGAGTGGCCGGGCGGGGGGACGCTGCTGCTGGTGACGCACCGGCTCGCGGCGCTGGACGCGGCCGACGAGGTGGTGGTGCTGGACCGGGGGCGGGTGGTGCAGCGCGGTCGGCACGGTGATCTGGTCGCGGCGGCGGGGGCGTACCGGGATCTGTGGGAGGCGGAGCTGCTGGCCGCGTGACCGGCCGGGTGCGCCCAGGGGCGGGCGGGGTCAGGTGAGGTCGCGCAGGGCCCGTCCGATGGTGGTGATGCCTTCGGTGATGCCGGTGGCGGGGACGGCGGCGTAGCCGAGGACGAGGCCGGGCCGGGTGGGCCGCTGGGCGTGCCAGGACAGCGGCTGGGTCTTGACGCCGTGGTGCAGGGCGGCCGCGGCGAGGTCGGCGTCGTGGAAGGCGGCGTCGAAGGTGACGGTGAGGTGCAGGCCTGCGGCGGTGCCGTGGACGGCGGCGCCGGGCAGGTGCGCGGCGATCGCGTCGATCATGGTGTCCCGGCGGCTGCGGTGGCGGCGGCGCAGCAGCCGCAGGCCGCGTTCCATCTCGCCCGAGTCCATCAGTTCGGCGAGGACGAGTTGGGGCAGGGCGGCGCTGCCGAGGTCGGCGAAGCGTTTCTCCTCGACGGCGGCGTCCAGGTGGGCGGGCGGCGGCAGGAGCCAGCCGGTCCTCAGTGCGGGGGCCAGCAGCTTGGACACGCTGCCGGTGTAGAAGGTGCGGTCGGTGAGCAGTGAGCGCAGCGCGGGGGTCGGGGGGCGGTCGTAGCGGTGTTCGGCGTCGTAGTCGTCCTCGATGACCAGGCCGCCGTCGGCGGCCCAGCGCATCAGCTCGCGGCGGCGGTGCCCGGTGAGGACGGCGCCGGTCGGGAACTGGTGGGCGGGGGTGAGCAGGGCTGCGGGTGCGCCGGTGTCGCGGAGGCGGTCGACGCGGACGCCGCCGGCGTCGACGGGGACGGGCGGGGTGGCCATCCCCCAGTGCCGCAGGTGCTGGCGGACGCCGAGGGAGCCGGGGTCCTCGACGGCGACGGCGGTGATGCCGTCGCGGGCCAGGACGCGGGCGATGAGGCCGAGGGCCTGCGCGGTGCCGGCGACGATGATGATCTCGGCGGGGTCGGCGCGGACGCCGCGGTTGCGGGCGAGCCAGGCGGCGGCCGCGGCGCGCAGCGGGAGGGCTCCGCGCGGGTCGCCGTATCCGAGGGCGGGGGCGGGAAGGTCGCGCAGGACGGCGCGTTGTGCGCGTTGCCAGGCGGCGCGGGGGAACGCCGACAGGTCGGGGAGGCCGGGTGACAGGTCGACGCGTGCGGGGGCGGCGCGCAGGACGTCGAACACGTCGGCGGCCGGTTCGCCGGGGAACGCGAGGCCGGGCCGGGCGTCCTGCCGGGTGCCGGGCAGGGCGGCGGGCCGGGTGGGCGGGGCGGTGAGCGGGGCGGCGACGACGACGGTGCCGGCGCGGCCGCGGCCGGCGAGGTGGCCGTCGTCGATCAGGCGGTGGTAGGCCTCGGTGACCACGCCGCGGGACACGCGCAGCTCGGCCGCCAGGACGCGGGTGGCGGGCAGCCGGGACCCGACGGGCAGGTGGCCGTCGCCGATCGCCTCGCGCAGCCGCCGGGCGAGCCAGTCCGACAGGCCGCCCGGCGGCGCGTCGGCCGGGTCCAGCTGGAGGAAGTCCGACCCCCGCGGTTGCGGGCCCGGCTGTTCCGCGCCCCGTGTTATGGACCGGTCGGGTTCGTTGGCTTTGGATCTGTTCATCAGGCCATTGTGCGGCCACGGTGGTGCCATGGAGACAACGACGACGACCGGTCCCGCTGATCACGCGCCGGGTGATTACGTGCACGGCTACTCAGGTCGTGAGGCGCGGCGGCTGGGCGACCAGGCCGACACGCTCGCCGGGCTGCTGCACGACGGCACGTCCTACCCGGCCGGGAGCCGGGTGCTGGAGGCCGGCTGCGGGGTCGGCGCGCAGACGGTGCATCTGGTGTCGCGCTCCCCCGGCGCGCTGCTGACCGCCGTCGATGTGTCCCGCGGTTCCCTGGAGCAGGCCCGCGCCCGCGTCGCCGCGTCCGTCCCGGGCGCACGTGTCGCGTGGGCGCACGCCGACCTGCACGACCTGCCGTTCGGCGACGGCGAGTTCGATCACCTGTTCGTGTGCTTCGTCCTGGAGCACCTGCCCGACCCGCGCGGCGCGCTGGCGGCGCTGCGGCGGGTGCTGCGGCCCGGCGGGACGCTCACCGTGATCGAGGGCGACCACGGGTCGGCGTTCTTTCATCCCGACTGCGCCCATGCCCGCGCCGTGATCGGCCACCTGGTCGCGCTGCAGGCCGCCGCGGGCGGTGACGCGCTCATCGGGCGGCGGCTGCGGCCGCTGCTGGCCGGCGCCGGATATGGCGGCGTCACCGTCTCCCCCAGGACCGTGTACGCCGATCCGGGGCGCCCCGCGCTGGCGCGGGGGTTCACCCTGGACACTTTCACCGCGATGGTCGAGGCGGTCGGGGACGAGGCCGTCGCGGCCGGGCTGTCCACGCGGGCCGGCTGGGACCGCGGCGTCGCCGGGCTGCGCCGCGCCGCCGGCCCGGACGGGACGTTCTGCTACACGTTCTTCAAGGCCGTCGCCGTCAACCCGCCCGTGTGAGCCGGCCGGCGGTCAGTCTTGCGGCAGGAGCGGGCCGAGGGGGCCGAGGTCGAGGTTGAGGTCGTGGTCGTCGAGGTCGAAGTGGTCCTTGAGGCGGGTCATCGCCTCGTCCAGCCGCATCAGCGCCAGCCCGAGCGCCTCGATCTGGTCGTCGGACAGGTCGCCGCCCTCGGCGCGGCGCAGCGCCTGGCGCTCCATCAGCTGGCGGATCAGCTCGACCAGGGTGAGGACGAGTTTGACCAGGTCGCGTTCCACGGTCTCGGGGTCGGACCGCAGCCGCTGCATCGTCCGGGACGAGCGTTCCCGCGGCCCCATCTCGCGGTCGGGGCCGCGGGCGGGCGCGGCGCGGACGGGGGCGTGGGCTGATGAGCCGCCGGTGCGGCCCGCCAGGATGTCGTCGGTGAAGGGGTCCCCGGCGGCGGGGTCGCGCACCGACACCTCCCCTGTCACCGGCTCGCGCTCGCGGCCGGTGGGCTCGCGGCCGGTGGGGGCGTGGTCCGGTCGGGTCACGGCAGGTCCTCCTCGGGCAGCAGTTCGTCGCGGACGCTGGTGATCAGCGCCCGCAGCGACACCTGCACCAGGTCGATGCCCGCGATGGAGATCACCAGGTCACCGGTGATGACGACGCCGCCGGCCAGCAGCCGGTCGAGCAGGTCGACCAGCGCGATCCGCTCCATCGGCGCGTCGCCGGCGTGGTCCAGGACGGCCGTCACCGGGTCGCGTCCCCCGGCTCGGGCGCGGGCGTGGTGTCGGCGGTGTCGATGAAGGAGTAGGGCGGCCACGGCCCCGTCACCTCCACCTCGATGCCCGCCATCCGCTCGGCGGCCGCGCGGGTCACCGCCAGGAACCCCTCGACCTGCTCCTCGTCCAGCAGGTAGGCGACATTGAGGATCTGGGTTCCGCGGCGGCCCGACAGGCCCGGGTCCTGCGGCGGGTGGTGCCGGAACGCCACGGCGTGGTCGGCGAGTTCGGCGTGCACGCCGTCGGCCTGCTCGCCGGTCCGGCGTGCCGCGTCGGCGCGGCGGCGGCGCTCGTCCTGGCGGCGGCGCAGGTACGCGGTCCCCACGCCGCCGGAAGAGCCGCCGGAGGGGGCGTCGGGCCGGGGGCCGGTGAGGGGCTCGGCGCTGGGCGCGAGCCCCCCACCGGGGTCTGCGGGGGCGGGGCCGCCCGCGGGTGCGTCGCCGCGCAGCGTCCCGGGGTCGGCGTAGGCCTTCACGCCCCATTCCGAGCGGCCGGCGATGCGGTCGAGGGCGGCGTCGAACCGCTCGCCCTGTGTGGTGAGGACCTCAGCGACGCGGGTGTCGTCGCGGTAGAGGGTGGCGATGCGGACGGGGGCGGTCGGCGCGGCGTGCGCTGCGCGGTCGACGACGTCGTGGTGGGCGCGGGCGGTGGCCTCCAGCCACGCCAGGTCCTCCAGGTTGGCGCGCAGTGCCGCTTCGCCGTACTCCTCCAGCCGCACGGTGCTGACCAGTGCGGTCAGCCCGCCGGCGACCACGCCGCGGACCGGTGCGCCCGCCACTCCGGCGGCGTCGCCGAGCGCGGCGGGGTTCAGGTCCCGCGCGACCCCGTACAGGTAGACGGCGGTGTCGCCGGTGAACGGTGTGCCGGTCATGGTCTGGGCTCCTTCCCCCGCCCGGGCCGTGCCGCCGGCGCGGCGGCGGCCCTGTCGTCCGCGCCGTCGCCGGCCTCCAGGGCGGCCAGCCGCTCGCGCAGCCGCCGGTTCTCCTCCTGCAGGGCGCGGTCTCCGCCGCCGTCCTCCACCCGCCGGTCGGCCTGCCGGGCCTTGGACGACAGCGACGGGTCGTGCTCCCACCAGTCGATGCCCATCTCCTTGGCCCGGTCCACCGATGCCACCAGCAGCCGCAGCTTGATCGTCAGCAGCTCGATGTCGAGCAGGTTGACCCGGATGTCCCCGACGATCACGATGCCCTTGTCGAGGATGCGTTCCAGCAGGTCGGCCAGGTTGGCCGACGTCTTCTCCCCGGCCATCGACCGTGTGGGAGACCGCGTTCCGCTCCAGGAGGTCTCACTCAATGCTCTAGTCCCTCTCGACTCGTCCGCGCGGATAGCGGCGGGCGCGGCGGTAGCCGACCAGCTCCCCGTCCGCGTCCACCTCGGTCTCGTAGATCGCGAGGATGTCGGCGGAGTCGGGGATGCGGCGGGTCTCCACCACCTCCACCTGCACGCGCCAGGCGTCCTCGCCGGCGCGCTCCACCCCCACCACGCATTCGGCGCTGCGGCCGGTCATCGCGGTGACGTGTTCGGCCGCCCGCTTGGCGGCCTCGGACGCGGACATCATCACGTGCCCCCTAGCCGCCGGCCTGCTCGCGGCGGGCCTGCTCGCGGGCACGGCCCTCGTTCAGGCGGCGGATCAGGTCCTCCTCGCGCTCGGCGGCCTCGTCATCGGTGATCTCGCCGGCGGCGGCCTCATCGGCGACCTGCTGCATCTCCGCGGCGATCCGCCCCGGGTCGTACAGCTGCGCCTCGGCCTGCTCGGTGAGCGTCTCGGCCAGCCACATGACGCCGCGCACGGGCGCCAGCGGCAGCGTCACCAGCCCGGTGAACAGCCCCATCGCCTACTCCTGCGGGACGAAGTCGTAGGGCGGCAGCGGCCCGATCAGCCGGACCTTGACGCGCTCGGCGTGGTCGCGGGCCAGCTTGTCGACGGCCTGCTCGAACTCGGCGCGCCGGTCGGCGTGGACCAGGAACGAGGCGTCCAGGACGTCCTCCTCGCGGACGGGCGTCTTGGCGGCGACGGCCTCGGCCGCGGGGGCGGCGCCGTCCAGCAGCGCCCGGCCGTCGGCGTCGCGGAGCCGCTCCATCGACTGGGTGATCAGCTCGCCGAGCCGGATGCGGTCGTAGTAGACGGCGTCGGCGACGTCGGGTGAGACCTCGCGCAGCCGCCGCGACAGCTCGGCGATCTCCGGGTCGGCCGCCATGATCTCGCGGAGCACCGCGTCCTGGACGTAGGTGGCCTTCAGGCGCAGTTCGATCCTGCCGTCCAGCTGGTCGAGGATGTGCCCGAACCGCTCGGAGTTGTCGGCGAGCAGTTCCTTCTCCACGGCGGCGCGGTCGGCCAGCGCCGCGCCGAACCGGAACGGCAGGACCACGGTCCCGGCGTCGACGAGCGCGTTCAGGACCCGCTGGTGGGCGACCAGGTCGGCGCGTTCGCCGAGCGCCCGGTCGCGTGGCAGGTCGCTGACGAGCGCGGCGCACACGCCGCCGTCCTCGACCAGGGTGACCGGCAGGTCGTCCAGGCCGTGCACGTCGCCGGGCAGGGCCGCGCCCGATCGGGTCACCCCGTACACGTACTGGGGGGTGCCCCCGGGGGCGGGGGCGCCGGGGGGTTGCGGCGTGGTCATGACTCCTCGTCCTCCTTCTTGCGGGACGAGCGGCGCCGTGCGGGCTGCCTGTCGTCGTCCTCGGAGTCGTCGTCGCCGCCGAAGGTCTCCTTCAGCCGCTCCTGGGCGCCTTCGAGGGCGCCGCGGGTCTTCTTCTTGGCGCCCGACTCCTGCATGCCCTCCACGAACTGCGGCAGCCCCTGTGAGGTGCCGTCGTGGGCGATGTCGAGGCGGTTGACGGCCTCGGCGAAGCGCAGGTAGGTGTCGACGCTGGCGACGACGATCCGCACGTCCACGGTGAGGATCTCGATGCCGACGAGCGAGACCCGGGCATAGATGTCGATGACCAGGCCCTTTTCCAGGATCAGGTCGACGACGTCGGCGAGGCTGCTGCCGGATCCGCCGCGCTGGACGGAGTTGCTGCCCGAGGTCTGCTGGGCGATCGGCCCAGTCATGTCATTCACTCCCTGTGGGGGTCGAGGGTTTGGTGTTATTTGGGGGGGTTTCGGCGGTTGTTCACGTCCCCCCTGTACCCGCACTGATCTCCCTAAACTGACCGCCCCGATTCGGTAACCCGCCGGTCAAGGACGCGAAGGCGCCCCCGGAGGGCCGGGACGGCCGCTCCGGGGGCGCCTGCGGGGCCGCGCCCGGGGGTCAGCGTTTCCGCGCCGTGAGCCGCCCGACGACGACGCCCGCGGCACCTGCCACCGCCACCGGGACGGCGCGCAGCAGCCGCGCCAGCGTCATCAGCCTGGCCAGCCCCGCCACCCGGCCCGGCAGCGCCGCCACCCGGCCGCCGGCCTGCGCCGCGCCCTTGCGGACGCCGGCCGCCGTGCCCCGGGCCGCGCCGGCCGCTCCCTGCGCGCCGCCCTCGGCCGCGCCCTTGGTGCGCCCGGCGGCCGCCGCGCCGCCCTTGGCGGCTCCTCCGGCGGTCTTCTGCGCGGTGCCCGCACCGGCCTTGCCGGCCCTGCCCGCACCCGCCTTTCCCGCCTTGCCCGCGGCGCCGGCCGCGTTCCTGCTCGCCTTTCCGGGCCCGTCACCGGGCACCGAGGAGGTGTTCATGTCCGTCCTTCCATCGGGGGGGTGTACCGCCCGGGGCGTCGCCCCGGGACGTGCCGGCGTCGGCCGCCGCGCAACCGCTGCGGCACCTCACCGGCGTAGAAGTCGAAGAGGCCGTCCCGCGCCGGGCCGATCCGCGCCCGAACCCGGTCGCCGGCGCCTCCCCCGCCCCGTTCCGGGCTCGCTGAACGGGGCCTGAAACCACCGGCCTACCCGGCCCGGCCGCGGCAAACATCCCGGCCCGCCGACGGCGGCGACGGTTGGATCCGCCCCTCCGGGTACGCGCAAGCCATGCCCGCCCACCCGCGGGCCCGGCTGCCGCCGTCCGGGCCGCACGCCGGGCGGACGGTCACCGGGCACGCCGCCCTCGACCCGGGCTGGTGGTGGTTCATGCCGCTGTCGATCGCCGCGGCCGCGCTCACCGCCCGCTTCTGAGACACCCGCTTGTGAGACACCCGCGCCGGACCGGCACTCGCGGCGCCGTTTGCCCACCGGCCCCGCGACAGGCCACTCTGTGAGACCCACCGCCGAGCCGCACCCACCGGCCCGGCCCGACCACCGCCCGACCCGCGCCGGCCCGAGCCGAGCGCGGGCCGTCGTCACCGAAACCCACCCGCAACCGCGCCGCGCCCGGGAAGGAGGGCACCGTTGACCCGCCGCCTTCCCCGTGCCCGCATCTGCCTGGCCGCCGCGGTCGCCGCCCTGCTCGCCGCGGTCATCGCCGTCGCGGCCGGCATCTCCTCCTCCCCGCCCCGCCCGCCCGGTACCGCGCCGCCCGCCCGCGTCCTGTCGGCCTACGAGACCGCCGCCCCCGGCAACACCATCGACCGCGACTGCGGCTACAGCGCCCCGCTGCCCGGCCGGCCCGGCCGCAGTATCTGGCTGTTCTGCGACACCGTCTGGAAGGGCGCCCGCCCCGGCCTGTGGCTGGGCACCACCGCCGCCACCGGCCCCGCCGACCCCGGCCGCGTCCCCGCCCCCCTCACCGAACTGCCCACCCCCGACGGCGGACCCAGCCCGCCCGCCACACCGGACGCCGGCCCGTCCACCGGGCCGTCACCGTCCGGGCGGGCGCGGCCCCCGCAGGGCATGCTCGGCGCGCCGCCCGGCCTCGTCCTGCCCGGCGGCCGGGCCTGCCACATCCCCGGCACCGCCTACGGCGCCTCCTGGGCCTCCGGCGCCGCCCGCCCGCCCGGCACCGCCACCCTCCTGATCGCCTACACCGACGTGTGCGTGCACGGCACCACCATCAGCACCCAGGGATTCGGCCTGGTCACCTACCGGCCCGACGGCCACGCCCTCACCGGCCGCGCCCGGCTGTTCAACTCCCCCGCCGGGCTGCCGTTCCAGCACAACCTCGGCTCACCGGTGTTCGCCCGCGGCCACCTGTACCTGTTCGCCTCGGTGTGCGACACCTCCGCGTTCGGCGCCTGCCACGGCGGGCGCGTCACCCTCGCCCGCGTCCGCGCCGACCCGGCCGCCTGGCGCGACCCCGCCGCCTACCGGTACTGGACGCCCGGCGGCTGGACCCCCGACGCCGCCCAGGCCCGCACCGTCGTGCGCGGCGCCGCGCCCTACCTGGTCCACGTCGCCGACTACAGCGCCCACGGCAAGGGCCTGGTCATGGTCGAGCAGCGCGGCCTGGACGGGCGGTACCGCCTCTGGCGCGCGCCGGCCCCCGAAGGCCCCTGGACCCCCGCCGCGGACGGCACCGTCCCCTGCTCGGGCGGGTCGGGCCTCAACCAGTGCCGCGCCCTCATCGGCCACCCCGGCCTCAGCACCCGCGACGCGCTGCTGCTGTCGTACTACGACCCCGCCGACCACCACATCACCGCCCGCGCCGTCCCCTGGTGACGCATCCCGAGGCGTGCGGGCGGGCGGGTCAGGCCCTCAGGTGCTCCACAGGCGCCGCTTGCGGTACCGGGGCTCCCACGCCACCCGGTTGCGGTCCCGGACCGGCGCCGGCAGCGCCGTCAGGAACCGGCTCCGCTCGACCGGCGCGATCCCGTCCACGACCCACGGGACGAACAGCGGCGTGCCCGCCTCGCAGCCGCTCCCGGCCTCGTCGGCGAGCTCCCGCCAGTCCGCGGGGCCCAGCACCGACTCGGCCAGCGGCAGCGCGGTCATCTCCTCGTGCCGCAAATGCGCCTCCACCGCCGCGCGCAGCTCCCGCACCGCCGCCGGCAGGTCCCCGCCGTCGCGCATCACCGCGTCGACCCGCCCGATCAGCGGCCCGATCCGGGCGTGCTCGGCGCCCATCTCCTCCATCACCGCCCGCTCGGCGCGGCGGCCCGCGACCGCCCGCCGGACCCGCGGCCACAGCAGGCGGTCCTCCAGATCGTGATGGATGCGGATCTGGTCCTTGAGGTTCTCCCAGCCCGCGCGCACGTGCGCCGCCCCGCCCTTGCCGGCCGCAGCCGCCGCCGCGAGCCGGTCCAGGTCCCGGCGGAACGCGTCGTGCGCGGCGTACAGGAGGGTGTGGCAGGTCACGTCACGCGGCTCAATCGCGAATGTTCCCATGCACATAAGAGCCCCGGCCCGCCCCCGGATGTGACGGCCGCGCGGCCGGAGAGACACACTTCACACCCCCGCCCGGCCCTCGCGGTCAGGGGCCGCGCAGCAGGTCGCGCGCCGCCTCGGCGAAGGCGCGGACGCGGGCGCTGTCACCGCCCGCCCGCCACAGCAGCCCCCACTCCACGGGCGGCGCGTCCTCCAGCAGGACGAAGGCGACATCGGGCCGCGCGTGGTAGCGGCGGACATGCGCGCCCACGCGGAACACGCCCTCGCCCGCGCCGACCAGCGTGAGCGTCTCCAGCAGCGTCGCCCCCGGCGCCAGCACCCGCGCCCGGGCCAGATCCGCCACCGGCACCGACGCGCGGCGCGCGAACGGGTGACCGGACGGCACCGCCAGCATCGCCGCCTCCCGCACCAGCACCGGCCCGGCCACGACACCCGCCTCGTCCACGACACCCGGCCCCGCCACGACACCCGGCCCGGCCCCCGGCGACGCCGCCAGGCACACCTCCACCTCACCGTCGCGCAGCCACGCCGCGACGTCACCGGCCCGCACCTCCCGGATCCGCACCCGGCAGCCCGGCTCACGCGACCGCAGCAGCCCGGCGGCGCCGGCCAGCAGCTGCCCCGCCGCCGCGCCGGTGAACCCGGCCACCAGCGTGCCGGTGACCCCTCGGCCCTCCTGCACCGCCCGCTCCACCGCCGCGCCGATCCGCGCCCACGCCGGCCCGATCTCGTCCGCCAGCCGCCGCCCCGCCGGAGTCGGCTCCACCCGCCGCGACGTCCGGTCGAACAGCCGGACCCCCACCCGCCGCTCCAGCCTGCGGATCGTCTGGCTCACCCGGGCCGTCGACACGTGCAACCGCTCCGCCGTCCGGCCGAAGTGCAGTTCCTCGGACAGCGTCAGCAACGCCTCGATCTCGTGCCGCTCCAGCACCGCCCGCCCCCCGTCGTTAAGTCTGGCTTCACGATCCTTGCACGGGACCGCGTTGATCGCCACGGTGTCCGCCGCGACGCTGGACATGTCCGGAAATGCCCGCTGATCTGCATCGGAGCCTGTCATGTACGTCACCCGCCCGCACGCGCTGTCCTCCGGCGCCGACGCCGCCGCGCTGCACGACCGCACCGAGATCATCGACGCGCTCTACCGGTTCGGGCTCGGCCAGGACCTCAAGGATCCCGGCCTGCTGGCCTCCGCCTTCGCCGCCGACGCCGGCCTGGACTTCCGCCCCGCAGCCGCCGCGTGGGGCGCCGAGCCGCCGCCGATGTCGGGACGCGACACCATCGTCGCCACCATCCTCGGCGGGTTCGAGGGGCGCGTCGACACCACCCACCAGGTCACCAACCCCCGCGTCCACATCCAGCCCGACGGCACCGCACGCCTGACCGCGCTGGTCGAGGCCCAGCACCTGCTCACCGCCGACCACCGCGTGCACGCCCTGCTGAAGAACCTCTACGACACCGAACTCGTCCGCGACGGCCACCGATGGGTCATGCGCAACGTCGTCATCGACAACCTCTGGTACACCGGCGACCCCACCGCGATCTTCGGCTGACCCGGAGGCGCCCGCGGACCGGGCCCGGCCACCGGGCGCAGGCGGCCACACGCGGTCCGAGCCGGGGGCGGGCGGCTCCTGTCCCGCGGTGTCCGGGTCGTCGCCCACGACGCGGGAATCGCCGAGCGCACCGTGCTGGTCGAGTTCGACAGCTTCGAGCAGGCCGTCGCGGCCCGCGAGAGCAAGGTCTACCAGGAGGCGCTGGCCGCCCTCTCCGACGGCGTCGAGCGCGACTTCCGCATCATCGAAGGCATTGACTGACCGATGGGTTGTCGACCGGACACGACCACCCCGTAACTCTTTATGGTGTAAACTGTTGCGCCGAGCGCCAATTGCCGACATCTCTTCACCACCTGAAGTGAGCGAGGAAGCCGCATGTCCCTCCCGACCACGACCGCACCGGCGCCAGCAGGGCCGGGCGGGCGCACGGCCGCCGACGCCCACGACGTCATCGAGGTCCGCGGCGCGCGGGAGAACAACCTCGCCGGCATCGACGTGGACGTCCCCAAGCGGCGCCTGACCGTCTTCACCGGGGTGTCCGGCTCGGGCAAGTCGTCGCTGGTGTTCGGCACCATCGCGGCCGAGTCGCAGCGGCTGATCAACGAGACCTACACCGCGTTCGTGCAGGGGTTCATGCCGAGCGCCGGCCGCCCCGACGTCGACACGCTGCGCAATCTCAGCGCCGCGATCATCGTCGGCCAGGAGCCGATGGGCGCCAACTCCCGCTCCACCGTCGGGACCGCCACCGACGCCCACGCCATGCTGCGGATCATCTTCAGCCGGCTCGGCGAGCCGCACGCCGGCACCTCCTCGGCGTTCAGCTTCAACAACGCCGAGGGCATGTGCCCCGAATGCGAGGGCCTCGGCCGCGCCTCCCGGATCGACCTCGGCGAACTCCTCGACCGGGACCTGTCGCTGGACGAGGGCGCCATCACCGTGCCCGGCTTCGGAGTCGGGTCCTGGTACTGGAAGGTCATCGCCGAGTCCGGCCTGGTCGACCCCGCCGTCAAGCTGCGCGACTACACCGCCGGGCAGTGGGACGACCTGCTCCACAAACCCGCCACGAAGATCAAGAGCAGCGGGATCAACACCACCTACGAGGGGCTGCTGGTCAAGGTGCGGCGCCTCTACCTCGGCAAGGACACCGAGTCCCTGCAGCCGCACATCCGCGCGTTCGTCGACCGCGCCGTCGCCTTCAGCGCCTGCCGCGCCTGCGGCGGCGCCCGCCTCAACCCCGCCGCCCTCGCCAGCCGGATCGGCGGGCGCAACATCGCCGACTGCGCCGCCATGCAGATCAGCGACCTGGCCGAGTTCGTCCGCGGCATCGGCGACCCGTCGGTCGCGCCGCCGGCGGCCACCCTGCAGGGCACCCTCGACTCCCTGGTCGAGATCGGCCTGGGCTACCTCAGCCTGGACCGCGAGTCCACCACCCTGTCGGGCGGCGAGGCCCAGCGCGTGAAGATGGTCCGCCACCTGGGCTCCAGCCTCACCGACGTCACCTACGTCTTCGACGAGCCCACCGCCGGGCTGCACCCCCACGACATCGCCCGCATGAACGACCTGCTGCTGCGCCTGCGCGACAAGGGCAACACCGTCCTGGTCGTCGAGCACAAGCCCGAGACCATCGCGATCGCCGACCACATCGTCGACCTCGGCCCGGGCGCCGGCGCCGCCGGCGGACGGGTCTGCTTCACCGGCGGCGTCGCCGGGCTGCGCGCCTCCGGCACCCCCACCGGACGCCACCTCGGCCACCGCGCCCGGCTGCGCGACACGCTCCGCCGGCCGTCCGGGCACATGGCGATCAAGGGCGCGGACCTGCACAACCTCAAGAACGTCGACGTCGAGATCCCCCTCGGCGTCCTCACCGTCGTCACCGGCGTCGCCGGCTCGGGCAAGAGCTCCCTCATCCACGGGTCCCTGCCCGGACGCGACGGCGTCGTCGTGGTCGACCAGTCCCCCATCCGCGGGTCCCGCCGCAGCAACCCCGCCACCTACACCGGCCTGCTGGACGCGATCCGCACCGCGTTCGCCAAAGCCAACGGCGTCAGGCCGGCCCTGTTCAGCGCCAACTCCGAAGGCGCCTGCCCCGCCTGCAAGGGCATCGGCCTGATCTACACCGACCTGGCGATGATGGCCGGCGTCGCCTCGGTGTGCGAGGAATGCGAGGGACGCCGCTACACCGCCGAGGTCCTCGGCCACACCCTGCGCGGCAAGGACATCAGCCAGGTCCTGGCCATGCCCGTCGCCGAGGCCCGCGAGTTCTTCACCACCGGGCAGGCCCGCGCCGTCCTGGACCGCCTCGCCGACGTCGGCCTGGGCTACCTCGGCCTCGGCCAGCCGCTCACCACCCTGTCCGGCGGCGAGCGCCAGCGCCTCAAGCTCGCCATCCACATGGCCGGCAAGGCCGCCGTCTACGTCCTGGACGAGCCCACCACCGGCCTGCACCTCGCCGACGTCGACCGGCTCCTGGCGCTGCTGGACCGGCTCGTCGACGACGGCGGCACCGCCATCGTCATCGAGCACCACCAGGCCGTCATGGCGCACGCCGACTGGATCATCGACCTCGGCCCCGGCGCGGGCGCCGACGGCGGCGAGATCGTGTTCACCGGCACCCCCGCCGACCTGGTCGCCGGCGCCGCCACCCGCACCGCCCGCCACCTGCGCGACTACACCGCCGGCGCCTGAGCGCCACGGTGGCCGTCCTCCTATCCCGGCGCCAGGCCCGCAGGCGGGCTGACGCGCCGGGGCCGCCCTGCGATGATCCCGGCCTGCGATGATCCCGGCCCGCGCCGAAATCGTGTTGACCGCCCTCGGCAGGCAGTGCTGGAGTCGGCACGTGGACGGCATCCCCGCCAACCGGCGGTTCTGGAACCAGATCAGCAGCGCCTACCAGCACGAGCACGACCCGCAGATCGGCGCCGCGCCCCGGCTGTGGGGCATGTACGCCATCCCCGACGCGCACCTGCACGCCCTGGGCGACGTCACCGGCAAGCGCGTCCTCGAACTCGGCTGCGGCGCCGGCCAGTGGTCCAGGTCACTCGCCGCCGAGGGCGCCACCGTGGTCGGGCTCGACCTGTCCGAAGCCCAGCTCGCCGCTGCGGCCCGCGCGATGGGAGCAGCCCGCTACCCGCTGGTGCAAGGCGCCGCCGAACTGCTCCCGTTCGCCGCCGACAGCTTCGACCTGGTGTTCTGCGACCACGGCGGGCTCAGCTGGGCGCCCCCGCGCCTGGCCGTCCCGCAGGCCGCACGCGTCCTGCGCCGCGGCGGGCGCCTGGTGTTCAACGCCGCCAGCCCATGGTTCGAAGCCTGCTACGACGACACCGCAAGCCGCGTGACCACCACGCTGCACCACGACTACTTCGGGCTGGACACCATCACCGAAGGCCACGACGCGACCAGCTATCAGCTCACCTACGGCGACTGGATCAAGACCCTTCGCGGCGCGGGCCTCATCATCGACGACCTCGTCGAACCGCGGCCCGAACCCGGAACACCCAACGGCTACAACAAAACCGACCCGCCCGACTGGGCACACCACTGGCCGGCAGAAATGCTCTGGGTAACCCACAAACCGTGAACGCGGCCCCTCTCCGGTGAGCCCCAGACCCCCCGGGCCCGGTTCGCCGGATCCTTCCGCCCCGGGTAGCCCGGGGCTTTCAGCCGGCGGACGGCGTCCAGGTAGACGCGCGCGGCGCGGTCAGCCGCGCGGACCGGCGGCCAGGACCTCCAGGTAGTGCGGGTTGGTCATCACGCCCAGGATGTTGCCGAACGGGTCGACGACCGACGCGGTGACGAACCCCGTCCCCTCGCCCCGCTCGGTGATCTTCTCGTGCGCGGTGGCGCCCATCGACAGCAGCCGCTCCACGGCCGCCTCCAGATCGTCGACGTGCCAGTACATCACCGCGCCGCCCGGGCGGGCGTCCGCGCCGCCGGGACGGAACCGGTTGTCGATCAGGCCCAGCTCGTGCTGGTAGTCCCCGATCCGGAACTCGTAGTACCCGGCGCGGCCGTCCGGCCCCGGGACGCTGAAGTACGGCTGCGTGCCCAGCAGCTCGGCGTACCAGTCCTTGGCGGCCTCCACATCGTCGGCCCAGAAGGAGATGGTGGCGAATCCTCGCAGCATGTCGTGCCTCCGTTCACGGGGGCCGGCGATCGTCCCCGGCCCTGCATTCACCACGGTAGGACCCCAATAGGTCAGCGAACGTCCTACTGCGGCGGCAGGATGGAGAACATGCGCGACCCCTCCGCACGACTCCTCCGCCTGCTGTCCCTGCTGCAGACGCCCCGCGAGTGGTCGGGCGCCGAACTCGGCGGCCGCCTCGGCGTCACCGCACGCACCATCCGCCGCGACGTCGACCGGCTCCGCGAGCTGGGCTACCCCGTCCACGCCACGCACGGCAGCACCGGCGGGTACCGGCTCACCGCCGGCGCCGCCATGCCGCCGCTCCTGCTGGACGACGACGAGGCGATCGCCATCGCGATCGGGCTGCGCACCGCCGCCGCCGGCGCCGTCACCGGCATCGAGGACACCTCCCTGCGCGCCCTGGCCAAGCTGGAGCAGGTCCTTCCGCACCGGCTGCGCAACCGCGTGGCCGCGCTGACCGAGGCGGCGGTGTCCCTCCCGCCGCAGGAGGGCGCCCCGCCGCCCGCCGACCCCGGCGTCCTGGCCCTGCTCGCCGGCGCCTGCGTCACCCGCGAGAAGGTCCGCTTCGCCTACTCCGCCGCCGGCGGCCGGGAGACGCGGCGCCTCGCGCAGCCGCACCGCCTGGTCACCGTGGGCCGCCGCTGGTACCTGGTCGCCTACGACGAGGACCGCGGGGACTGGCGCACCTTCCGCGCCGACCGGATCACCGGTCCGCACCGCACCGGCATGCGCGGCCCCGAACGCGAACTGCCCGGCGGCGCCGACGCCGCCGCCTGGGCCATGGACGCCCTCGCCGGCGGGTCCGGGACGATCCGGGCGCGGCTGCTGCTGCACGTCCCGATCGAGGAGGCCGCCGAGCACGTCACCGCCTGGCAGGGCGTCCTGGAGCCGGTCGACGACCACACCTGCCGCCTGCACACCCGGTCCGACTCGCTGCGGTTCCTGGCCTACCGCATCACCCTGCTGACCGTCGACTACACCCTGCTCGACCCGCCCGAACTCGCCGCCCACCTGGCCGCCATCGCCGGCCGCGCCACCCGCGCCGTCCGGGCCTTCACCCCCTGACCGGCCGTGCGCGCCGCACCCTCAGCCGAGGGACGTGTCACCCAGCGACTCCAGGAGGGTGCGCAGCGCACCGGCGAGACGCTCGCGTTCGGCCGGGCCCAGCGCGGCCAGCAGCCGCTCCTCGTTGGCGGCGTGCAGGCCCACCATCTCGTCCACGACGGCCAGGCCCCGCGAGGTCAGCCGGATCCGGACCGACCGCCGGTCCCCCGCGTCGCGGACCCGCTCGACCAGGCCCTTGGTTTCCAGCCGGTCGATCCGGTTGGTGATCGCACCGGAGGTGACCATCGCGGCCTTCAGCAGCGCGCCGGCCGTCAGCTCGTAGGGGGCGCCGTGGCGGCGCAGCGTCGCCAGGACGTCGAACTCCCAGGTCTCCAGGCCCCGCTCGGCGAAGAACTCCTTCAGCTCCCGGCCCAGCAGCTGCTGCGCCCGCGAGATCCGCCCGACGACGCCCATCGGCGAGGCGTCCATGTCGGGACGCTCACGCGCCCACTGCGCCAGGATCGCGTCCACCGCATCCGCCATCGCCCCTCCAGGATCATCTCAACGTTGAGATTATCAATCAGAGGAACGCTCCGGGCGCCGGATACCCCGGCCGGCCTGTCGGCCTCGTGACCCGGCGCGGCGGTGCGGTTAGGGTGGCCGGTCTCGGCGTTCCACCGCGACGCGTTCTGCCTCGTCGCCGCAGACCGCGACGCCCGCATCGCCGGGTTCGTGAACGGCCGCGTCACCGCCGAGGACGGGCTGCTGCCCTGTGTGGACGGCGAGATCGACTCCCTCTACGTCGTCCCCGAAGAGCGCGGCAAGGGAATCAGCCACGCCCTCGCCGAAGCGGCCGTCGGGTGGCTGCGTACCCGCGGCGCCCGCAGCATCCGGTACCTGTCGTGCGCCGACGCCCACGACGACCACCGGTTCTGGCAGACCCTGGGTTTCGAACCCGACATGGTGTGCCTGTCGCTCTACCAGAGGTGAGCCCGGGGCCGGCGGACCCTTCCGGGCGTCCGCCGGCCCCCCGCCGCACGCGGCGCAAGGCGGGCCCGTCCGGGCGGCGACCCGGCGCGGTCAGCCGGTGGCGGCGCCGAACCATCTGGACAGCCCGCCGAGGAGATCTTGCTGATCTTCACCGGCCCAGGCCACGTGGCCGTCCGGCCGCAGCAGCACGGCGGGTGCGTCCAGCCCCTCGCCGACGTCGGCGACGTGGTCGACCCGGTCGGCCCAGCCCGCCACCGAGAGCCCGCCGGTCTGGTCGAGGAGCAGCCCGCGGCCGGTGCGCATCAGCTCGTAGAGGCGGCCCTGCTTCAGCTCCACGTCCCGCATCCGCCGGCCGAGCAGTTCGTGGCCCTCACCGAAGTCGTAGCGGACGCCGATCGCAGTGATCTTCTCGATCAGGTGCCGGTTCACCTCCTCGAAGTCCATCAGTTCCGACACCAGCCGGCGCACCGCCCGCGGACCCGGCTCGGGCGTCATCAGCTGCATCTGCGCGCGGGTGTTGTCCAGGACGTCGGCGGCCACCGGGCGCCGTTCGGCGTGGTAGCTGTCCAGCAGCCCCTCCGGCGCCCAGCCGCCGACCTCGGCTGCCAGTTTCCAGCCGAGGTTGAACGCGTCCTGGATCCCGAGGTTGAGCCCCTGCCCGCCGGTCGGCGGGTGGATGTGCGCCGCGTCGCCCGCCAGCAGCGCCCGGCCGGCCCGGTACCGCTCGGCCAGCCGGGTGGCGTCGCCGAACCGCGACAGCCAGCGCGGTGAGTGCACGCCGAAGTCGGTGCCGGCGAACCGCCGCAGCTGCCGCTTGAACTCCTCCAGGGTCGGCGGGGCCGCACGGTCCTCGGCGACCCCCTCGGCGGGAACGACGACGCGGTACACCCCGTCCTGGAAGGGCCCGACGCCGAACCGCAGCTGGGTCTTGCGGACCTCGGCGACGACCGCGGCGACCGTCGCCGGGTCCTCGGGCACCTCCATCTCGCCCAGCAGCGTCTCGACCCTGGAGGGCTCGCCGGGGAAGCCGACGCCGAGCAGCTTGCGCACCGTGCTGCGGCCGCCGTCGCAGCCGACGAGGTAGCGCGAGCGCAGCCGCGCGCCGCCCGCCAGCTCAACGGTCACGCCGTCCTCGTCCTGGTTCAGCCCGACCACCTCGCAGCCGCGCCGGATCTCGGCGCCGAGCTCGGCGGCGCGCTCGGCCAGCAGGCGATCGGTGGTGGTCTGCGGGATGCCGAGGACGTAGGAATGCGCGGTGTCCAGCCGGTCGGGCGCGGGCTTGGCGATGGCGGCGAAGAAGCCGGCGACCGGGTGCCGCTCGCCGTGCGCGAGGAACCGCTCCAGCAGGCCGCGCTGGTCCATCACCTCGATGCTGCGCACGTGCAGGCCGAGCGAACGGACATACCTGGCCGGCTCCGCCTCCTTCTCCAGCACGAGCACCCGCACGCCGTGCAGCCGCAACTCGCAGGCCAGCATCATGCCGGTCGGTCCACCGCCGGCCACGATCACGTCGATCATGAGATCCCCCTTCGTCCTGATGGCGCTTCGCCCGGCCCCCACGCGGTCCGGCGGCGCGCCTCCCGCGCCTCCGCGGCGGCGCATGCGTCGCCGCGTCCCGCATTTCCGCAGGTTCTGGCCTCGGCGGACGATTCTGCGGCACGACCGGGGTCTTGCCGCAAGCCCCCCGGTGCGCTATACGTTGAGAGTGGCAAGGGGTGGGTTCTCCTCCTTGCCTCTCCTCTCCCCCGCCCCCACTCCCGTCCGCTGTGGACGTACCGTCACGCCAGTGGTGGATCCGCCGCAGGATCAGGTGCGGGTGAGAAGCGGCTCGGCGCCGTAGGCGTCCTGCGCCGCCCTGCTCGGGGCCGCGCGGTGTTCATCGGGACGGCGAGATCGGGTCCCTCTGCCTTGTCCCCGAAGAGCGCTGCGAGGGAATCAGCCCCTTCCGGGCGGCAGCGCCCGCCGAGTCCGAATGAGCAGCGGCCGGAGATATGGAACGCCGCTTGCCGTTGCTTTCATTTTACACAGGATTCGGGACCCTCATGAGGCTCGGATTCATGTTCCATAATCGCCTGTCGCAACCCGGAACCAATCGGAATGGAGCCGCGGGAATGGGCTACGTGTTGGGACTCGACGAGGTCGGCCGGACGCATGTCGCCGCCGTCGGCGGCAAAGGGGCTCACCTGGGGGAGCTCTCGCGGATCGAAGGCGTCCGGGTGCCGGACGGCTTCTGCGTGACGACGGACGCCTTCCGGCGGATCATGGCCGGAGCGCCGGCGATCGATGATCTGCTCGATCGGCTGGCGCGCCTCGAGCCCGACGACCGCGAAGCGATCGGCACGGTGAGCGCGGAGATCCGCCGGATGATCGAGGCGATCCCGCTCCCCCGCGACCTGGTGGCGGCGATCGGCGGCCCGCTCGCCCGGCTCGGCGAGCACGCCGCCTACGCGGTCCGATCCAGCGCGACGGCGGAGGACCTGCCGACCGCGTCCTTCGCGGGCCAGCAGGACTCGTACCTGAACATCGTCGGCGAGGCTGCGGTCCTCCAGCACGTCAGGCGGTGCTGGGCCTCGCTGTTCACCGAGCGGGCGGTGACCTACCGCCTGCGCAACGGCTTCGACCACAGAAGGGTCCACATGGCCGTGGTCGTGCAGCAGATGGTGTTCCCGCAGGCGGCCGGGATCCTGTTCACGGCGGACCCGGTGACCTCGAACCGGAGGACCGCCACCGTGGACGCCGCCTGGGGCCTCGGCGAAGCCCTGGCGTCCGGCCTGGTCAACGGGGACCTCTACACCGTGCGCGACGACGAGGTCGTCGCCAGGACGGTCGCCACCAAGCAGCGTGCCGTCCACGCGGCGGCCGAGGGCGGGACACGGGAGCGGACGGTCGAGCCGGAACGGCGGGAACAGCCGGTGCTGACGGACGCGCAGGCCGTGCGGCTGGTGCGCCTCGGCCGGAGGATCGAGGCGCACGCCGGTCATCCCCAGGACATCGAATGGTGCCTGGCCGGCGAAGACTTCCACATCGTCCAGAGCCGGCCGATCACCACGCTGTTCCCCGTCCCGGAGACCGCCGACCGGGACGACCACGTCTACATCTCCGTCGGTCACCAGCAGATGATGACCGACGCGATGAAACCCCTCGGCCTTTCCCTGTGGCAGCTGACGACCCCCCGGCCGATGGCCGAGGCCGGCGGGAGGCTGTTCGTCGACGTCGCCCGGGCGCTGGCCTCGCCGGTCGGCCGCGCGGGCATCATGGAGGGCGCCGGCAGGTCCGATCCGCTGATCAAGGACGCGCTGCAGACCGTTCTCGAACGCGGCGACTTCATCCGCACACTGCCCGACGACGTCAGCGCCGGTACCCCGGCGGCGCCCGCGCCGAGCGGTGCGACGGCCGCGATCGAGACCGACCCGGCCGTCGTCACCGAGATCATCGAGCGCGGCGAGGCCTCCCTCGCCGCCTTGGAGCGCGACATCCGCACCAAGTCCGGACCGGCGCTGTTCGACTTCATCCTGGCCGACATCGGCGAGCTGAGGAGGACCCTGTTCGACCCCCGGGGCCTTCAGGTGATCACCGCGGCGATGGAGGCGGCCTGGTGGCTCAACGACCACCTCCGGCAGTGGCTGGGCGTGAAGAACGCGGCCGACACGCTCACGCAGTCCGTTCCTCACAACGTCACCTCGGAGATGGGGCTGGCGCTGCTCGACGTCGCGGACGTGATGCGCCCGCACCGTGACGTGGTGGCGTTCCTGCAGCACGCCGAGGACGCGGGCGGCAAGGACGACGGTTTTCTGGACGACGGTTTCCTGGACGACCTCGCGAAGGTCGCGGGCGGCCGAGAGGCACGAGACGCCCTGCGGGCCTTCCTCGGCAAGTACGGCATGCGCTGCGCCGGCGAGATCGACATCACCAGGCCGCGCTGGAGCGAGCGCCCCGCCATGCTCGTGCCCACGATCCTCAGCAACATCAAGAACTTCGAGGCGGGCGCCGGCGAGCGGCGCTTCGAGCAAGGACGGCGGCAGGCCCGGGCGAAGGAGAAGGAGCTGCTGACGCGCCTGCGGGCCCTGCCGGACGGGCGGCGCAAGGCCGATGAGACCAAGCGGATGATCGACCGCGTCCGCACCTTCTCCGGGTACCGGGAATACCCCAAGTACCGCATGGTCAGCCGCTACTTCGAGTACAAGCAGGCCCTGCTCGCAGAAGCCGAACGCCTCGTGCGGGCCCGCGTCCTGCGCGAGACCGAGGACATCTTCTACCTCAGGTTCGACGAGCTCCACGACGTCGCGCGCACGCACCGCGTGGACGACGGACTCATCCGCGAGAGAAAGGAGGCGTTCAGGTCCTATCAGGCGCTGACGCCGCCTCGGGTGCTCACCTCGGACGGGGAGGTCGTCCAGGGTGCCTACCGGCGCGACGGCATCCCGTCCGGGGCGCTGGCCGGCCTGCCGGTCTCCGCCGGGACCGTCGAGGGACGGGCCCGCGTCATCGCGGACATGGCGCGGGCCGATCTCGGCACCGACGACATCCTGGTCACCGCCTACACCGACCCCAGCTGGACCCCCCTGTTCGTCGGGATCAAGGGCCTGGTGACGGAGGTGGGCGGCCTGATGACCCACGGCGCGGTGATCGCACGGGAGTACGGCCTGCCGGCCGTCGTGGGAGTGGGGAACGCCACCCGGCTGATCCGGGACGGGCAGCGCATCCGCGTGCACGGGACGGAGGGGTACATCGAGATCCTGCCCTGACCGGCCCGAGAGGTGTCAGGGACTCCTCCCGGGCGCGGCACGGCCCCGCCCCGTCCGGGCACGGCGGGGCGGCACTACCCTCTGACCGCCTTTTCCAGCCGGGGCGAGTTCTCGTCGGCGGCGTCGGTGGCGTCGGCGTCGTCCAGGTGCCCGGGGCGCGGGGTGTTCATCAGAACGGCGATGATCAGCGCGCCGGCCAGGAGGATCCCCGCGGCCCAGGTGCCGGCCACGCCGAAGCCCTCCACCACCGCCTGCTTGGCGACGGCGGGGCTCCCGACCTGGGAGGCGTGCGAGGCCAGGTAGTCCGCGGTCGCGCCGGTGGCGATGGTGTTGAGCAGCGCCGTGCCGATCGAGCCGCCGATCTGCTGCGCGGTGTTGACGCTGGCCGAGGCCACGCCCGAGTCGTCCTGGCCGACGTCGTGGGTGGCGTAGTTGAGCGCGACCGGCATGATCATGCCCGCTCCGAAGCCGAGCAGGAGCTGCGCGACGAGCACGCCGGCGGCGTAGCCGGTGCCGGTCTCCAGGGTCCGCATCCACAGCATGCCGGACGCGCTGATCAGCATGCCGGGGACGGCCAGCGTCCGCGGCGCGACCTTGGGCAGCAGCCGGGTGGAGAGCCCGCCGGCCGAGACCAGGACCGCCGTGACCATCGGGAGGAAGGCCACGCCCGTCTTGACCGGCGAGTATCCCTTGACGACCTGCATGTAGTAGGTCAGGAAGAGGAACGCCCCGAACATTCCGATGACGGCCAGGCCGACGGTCAGGTAGGCGCCGCCGCGGGTGCGGTCGGCGATCACGCGCAGCGGCAGCAGCGGCTGCGGCACCCGGCTCTCCACGAGGATGAACGCGGCGAGCAGCACCGCGCCGGCGGCCAGCAGGCCCGCGACCTGCACCGAACCCCAGCCTTGGGACTCGGCCCGGCTGGTGGCGTACACGACCGCGACCAGCCCGCCGGTCACCAGCAGCACACCGGGGACGTCGAACCGGGCCCTGCCCGCGTGCCGCGACTCGGTCAGCACCGCGTACCCGCCGATCGCCGCGATCAGGGCGATGGGGATGTTGACGTACAGGCACCAGCGCCAGTCCAGGTAGTCGGTCAGCGCCCCGCCCGCCAGCAGCCCGAGCGCGCCGCCCGCGGCGGAGATGGCGCCCCAGATCCCGAACGCCTTGGCGCGCTCCTTGGGCCGGGTGAACGTCACCGTCAGCAGCGACAGCGCGGACGGCCCGAGCAGCGCACCGAACGCGCCCTGCAGGGCACGGGCGGTCAGCAGCATCTCGAAGTCGGCGGCCGCGCCGCCGAGCGCCGACGCGCCGGTGAAGCCGGCCAGCGCGATCAGAAAGGTCCGCTTGCGGCCGGTGTAGTCGGCGATCCGGCCGCCGAGCAGCAGCAGGCTGCCGAACGCCAGCATGTACGCGGTGATGATCCACTGCCGGTCGCCGTCGGAGATCCCCAGGTCCCGCTGGAGCGACGGCAGCGCGATGTTCACGACCGTCGCATCCAGAACGATCATGAGCTGGGCCAGGCCGATGAAGAGCAGCGCAGCCCAGCGGCGCGAGGTTGCCCCCTCGGCCTGCGCCTTCGTGGTTGCCATGACGTCGTCCTCACTCGTGGAGTTGTGCCGCGCGGATCGTTCGCGCGGACCTGACGAACACGAGATGCCGGCGGCCCGCTCCCTGTGACGGCGCCGCCCTATGACGTGCGCCACCGCGCGCGGATGTCACACGGCGGCGCCGGACGGCGTCTTGTGCGCGCAGGGAATCGAGAGCGAACGGACGGGGGACGGCGATGAGCGAGCGAACCACGGACACGGGCGGGCCGCCGGCTCATGGCGACGGCGCGGACCCCGCCACCGAGGCGTTCGTCGCCCACCGCAACCTGCTGTTCACCGTCGCCTACGAGATGCTCGGCTCGGCCGCCGACGCCGAGGACGTCCTGCAGGAGACCTGGCTGCGGTGGGCGGGCGTCGACCTGGCCGCGGTGCGGGACCGGCGCGCGTACCTGGTCCGGATCACCACGCGGCAGGCGCTCACCCGGCTGCGCACGCTCGGCCGGCGCAAGGAGTCCTATGTCGGCACGTGGCTGCCCGAGCCGCTGCTGACCGCACCCGACGTGGCCGAGGACGTCGAGCTGGCCGAGAGCGTCTCGATGGCGATGCTGCTGGTGATGGAGACGCTCGCACCGACCGAGCGGGCCGTGTTCGTGCTGCGCGAGGTGTTCGACCTCGGGTACGACGAGATCGCCGAGGCCGTCGACAAGAGTCCCGTCGCGGTCCGCCAGATCGCCCACCGGGCACGGGCGCACGTCGCCGCGCGCCGGCCGCGCGACGTCGTCTCCCCGGCCGAGACCCGAGCCGCGATCGCGGCCTTCCAGCGGGCGGTCGAAACGGGCGACCTGCAGGACCTGCTGGACGTCCTCGCGCCGGACGTCGTCATGTTGAGCGACGGTGGCGGACTCAGGCGGGCCGTGCCGCGGCCCATCGTGGGGTCCGGCAAGGTGGCCCGCCTGCTGGCCGGCGGGTTGAACCGGTTCCGCGCCGTGACGTCGGCCGAGCCGGTCCAGGTCAACGGCCACCCGGGTCTCATCCTGCGGTTCAACGGCCGGATCGCCGGAGTCGTGGCGGTGCGGGTCGAGGACGGCCTCGTCACCGGCCTCTACGTCGTACGCAATCCCCAGAAGCTCTCGCGTGTGGAGCGGGAGACCGCGCTGAGCCGCTGAGACCGGACCTTGACGCCCCTTCGGCAGCGGGTACACCCGGCTGCACGGCCCGAGGACGGACCGCGTCCTGGAAATCGGCGTGCCCGCGGATGTCGAGAACGCGGCGCCGGCTCCGTCCCAGGGACACAGGCGGCCTCGGGCTCGAAGAGGCCGCAGAACGGCAGCGAAGGGGAAGACCGTGCAACCGAACGAGATCACCGAAGTTCTGAACCGGCCGCTCAGCCAGGAGATGCTGGCCCGCGACCTGACCCGCCTGGCCTACGTCGCCAAGGACGGAACACCCCGCAATGTCCCGATCGGGTTCTCCTGGAACGGCTCGCAGATCGTCATGTGCACGGCGAAGAACGCGCCGAAACTCACGTCCCTGCGGGAGAACCCGGCGGTCGCCCTGACGATCGACACAGAGGTGCACCCGCCGAAGATCCTGCTCATCCGCGGCCGGGCGGAACTGGACGTCGTCGAAGGCATTCCGGACGAGTATCTCGAGATGAACGGCTCCTATCAGATGACGCCCGAGCAGCGGGTCGAATGGGAGGCGGGGGTGCGTTCGCTCTACGACGGCATGGTCCGGATCGTGGTGACCCCGACGTGGGCGAAGCTGATCGACTTCGAGACGACCCTGCCGAGCGCGGTCGAGGAACTGATCCGGCAGCGGGACGAGCGTCAGGACGCCTGACCCGGGTGGGGAGCGGTCTGCGCTGGTCGCTGGAGGAACTGGCGACCCGCGCCCACCTCAGCCAGTCGTCACTGAGCCGCATCGAGGTGCGCCAGCGCATGACCGAGCCGCCGCCCGAGAACCCGGCGCGCATGCGTGCCCACCCGGGCCGCGAATGGCTCGTCGTCCTGTCGGGCACCGCGGTCCTGATGCTCGGCCACCGCCGCTTCCGCCTCGAGACCAATCAGGCCGCCGAGTTCCCCACGATGATGCCGCACGCGATCGGCGCCGAGGGCGGGCCCTGCGAGATCCTGGGCATCTTCGACCGCGACGCCCGGCGCGGCCACCAGCGCGATGGCTACGGCGACGACGCCCAGGGCGCTCCCGAGTGACGGCGCATGCCCCGCGACGGCCCGCGCAGCGGTGAGCTTTTGACGGAACGGACGGCCAGGCGAAGATCCTCGACACGGACGCCGAGGTCCTCGCCGAACACACCGCCTCCATCGGCCGCTACGCCCACGGCATCCTCCAGCGCATCCGCGGCGCCGTCGCCGAAACGCTCTCCCCCGAGGACCTCACCGCGCTCGACCGGCTCCCCGACCCCGGCGGCCCGCACGGCATCCTGCGCCGCGACGACCTGACGGTACGCACCGAGCGCACCGTCTGGGCCGCCCGCCGCACTTGACCCCGGACACGGAACGCCGGTTGAGAACGCGGTCCCGCTCGTGTCGCGCGAGTTGAGCGCCGGAGATCCCCCACCCGCCTCCCGCCCGTGCCGCCTCCGGCGGGGCTGCCGGAGGCGGCACGGTCGCATCATGCGACGGCGGTCCCCTCAAGCTCGACCATCAGGGTGGGGATCGCCAGCCGCGTCACCCCGAGCATCGTGGTGGACGGCGCGACCCCGGCGGCGCCCAGCCGTGACGCCAGCACGCCGTAGTGCTCGAAGAGCCGGTCGACGTCGGTGGTGTAGACGTTGAGCCGGACCAGGTCGGCGAGGGACATGCCGGCCTCGCCGAGCACGGCCTCCAGGTTGTCGAGGCTCAGCGCCAGCTGCGCCGCCATGTCACCGGCATGCTGGGGCTTGCCGTCGCCGCTCATCGCGGTCTGCCCGGCGCAGTACAGGGTCCTGGTGTGCCCGGAGACGATCTCACCCTGGTTGTATCCCATCTCCGCAGACCAGGCCCACGGGTTGACCGCCGTCCGCTCCATATCCGCACCAGCTCCATTCGAATCGTCGACATCACGTACGTCCATCGGCTCGGTAGCCGCGGTCTTCTTCGACATGCCGATAACCCTCCCGGCAAATCACGACATCCCGTGTCATGTATCCTGGTAGGGTTTTCGGATGCGCGCCGACCGGCTGGTCTCGCTGGTGCTGCTGCTGCGGCAGCACGGCCGGCTGCCCGCCGCCGCGCTGGCCCGCGAGCTCGAGGTGTCCACCCGCACCGTGCTGCGCGACATCGAGGCGCTGTCCGCGGCCGGCGTCCCGGTCTACGCCGAACGCGGCCGGCACGGCGGGTTCGCGCTGCTGCCCGGTTTCCGGACCGAGCTCACCGGACTGAACCACGACGAGGCGCTTGCCCTGCTGGTCGCCGGATCGCGGCGCGGCGCGCAGGCGTTCGGTCTCGGGTCGGCGCTCGCTTCGGCCATGCTCAAGGTGGTCGACGCCCTACCCGAAAGCTATCGGGACACCGCGGCCGGCGCGGCCGAGCGGTTGCTCATCGACCCGGAGACCGACCTCCTCTCGCGCCGGCTGGTCACCGAGGAGGTGCCCGACGCCATCGTGGCCGAGGTCCGGCGCGCGGTGTTCGCCGGGCACAAGCTGCGCATCCGCTACGCGGCCAAGGACAAGGCGCCGCAGTGGCGCACGGTGGACCCGATCGGGCTGGTCACCGTACGCGACCAGGGCTACCTGCTGGCCACGAGGGCCGGCGCGGACCGCACCTACCGGCTGTCGCGGGTCTTGGCCGCCGAGGAACTCGCCGAACCCGCACAGCGACCCGACCGGGTCGATCTGGACCGGGCCTGGCAGGAGCGCAGCACGCGGTTCCGGACCGGCGGCGACCAGGTCACCGTGCTGGTACGGGTGAACCCGGCGCGGCGGGAGGACCTGGTGGGCACCGCGCTGGCCGTCCGCGCCGAAGAGGCCGACGCGGACGGCTGGCTGCGGCTGGAGGTGTCCTTCCAAGATCCGAGGCACGCCGAATGGGCGCTGTGGCAGCTCGCCACGAACGCGGAGGCCCTGGCCCCGCAGTGGTTGCGCACCTCCCTGCGCGACCGCGCCGCCATGATCGCCACCCGCTACGGCGGGCCGCCCTGAGAGTTGGCCGGAGTGAACCATGTGGTGCGGAGGCGTCCGTTGCTTCCGTTCGGGGTCTCGTGGTCGGCCGCGAGCCGTCGAACAACCGCCGGCGACCGCCCGAACAGCACCGGGACCAGATGGACCCGCACCTCGTCCAGCAGCCCGGCCTCCATCGCCCGCTGCGCCGTGTAGGCGCTGGATCTCTGCATGGCCGGGCTTCAGGCGCTGTGCTGAATCGGCTCGGGCCCGCGCCGGTGAAACCGATTCGGTGATGCGGTTGTGACCGCCACCAGGCCGGCATCTTCGGGGCCAGCCTCTGTTGGACGCGTTCGGCTACAGTCTCTCGGCATGATCGTGATGGGTTACGGGGACGAGAGGCGCAGCGGGGCGTACCCGGTGGCCGGGCCATTCGGGCCGGGGCGGGTGGACTGGGTCGCTCGGACGTCGGCGCCCGTGCTGTGTTCGCCAATTCTGGCCGGCGGCGTCCTGGTCGTCGCGGACATGGTCGGCACCGTGTACGTGTTCGACGCGGGCACAGGTGAGCTGCGCTGGCGCGTGCCTGAGGAGGACGACCCTGGCCTCGTGGTGCGGGACGAGGACGGCGAGTGGCTGGACCCGGTCACGATGGCGGTGGCGGTCTGGCGCGACCGGGCGTTCGTCGCGGAGGCCGACTCGGACCAGTTCGAGCACTACGAGGACTCCGACAGCGAAGTGCGCATCCACGATCTGGCCACGGGTGAGCGGATCGGGGCAGTTCCAGGCGGCGGGTACCCGGCCGTCGTTGGTGACACGTTGTTGTTGTACGGCCTGAACGACGGGGTCCGGGCGTTCGAACTGCCGGGCCTGGGGCCGCTCTGGCATGCAAAGGACGCGGAGGGGCGCGTGCAGACCGTCCCGGCGGTCGGCCCGGACGGTGCCCTCTATCTACCGGGGGGCTTCGAGGGCAACAAGACCCACGGCGGCGTGATACGCCTGGACCCGCTCACCGGCGAAGTCACCGAGTTCGATGAAGACCAAGGCGAAGGCGAGGGCGAGGACGCGGAGTACGAGGGCTGGGATGTGACGAAGGCCGTCCACGCCGTGGCGGCCGAGGGGCTGGTGTGGTTGCCGGCCGACCGGCTGCGGTCCGGGGAGGACCCCCCGTTCGACGGGGCGATCACCGGCCGGGATCCGCGCACTGGGGAGGTCCGCTGGATCCACCGGATGCCGGAGACCCCGGCCGGCGCGGTGACGGTGGTGGATGGGACGGTGATCGCCGCGGTGAACGGTCCGGGCGACGGGGGCCACGGCGAACCGTCGTTCGCCAAGTCCGTGACGGCGATCGGCATCACCGACCGGGTAGTGCGGTGGACGCGCCCGCTGCCCGATACGGGTGCGGGCACTCCCGTCATCGCGGACGGCTTCGTCTACATGGCCGTGCGGGACGGGCGGGTGCTCGCACTCGACGCCGGGTCCGGGGACGTCCGCTGGGAGGTCGACCTCGGCGAACGGATCCTCGACAAGGAGGAGATGGGTTACTTCGACGTGGAATGCGCCTTTGAAGAGGACGGACAGGTGATCATCCCGGCCAACGGCGTGCTCTACGTGCGAACTCAGGCGGGGATCATCGCCGTGCGCTGAGCCGCGGCGCTCCAGGGGGATCCGGCGTAGCTCGGCCAGCAGGTGCGGTGGTCAGGCGCAACCTGTGCGGGCAATGAACTTAGAACTCCGGCCGCCGAGGCGGGCTGCGGATAATCGAGGCTGTCGCCATGCGGTAGACGTGCCACGCCGCGGTCAGGCGGCCTCAGGTGGGGGGCCTGTCAGACCTCGCCCCTACACTCCGGGCGCATGACTGCACTTGCTCTCTCCAGCCAACTCCCGGCCGGGCGCCTCTGGGACCTCGACCTTGTCACCGTCGACGGTCGTCTCCTCGTCGTCTGCGCCGTCGAGCCGGAAGCGTGGGTCTGGGAGCCGTCCGAGGACCGATGGACGCGGTACCGGCTGGACATGCCGTACCGCCCCGACGACTTCCGCGCGATGGTCGGGCACCTCCCGTCCGACAATGACAAGGCCGCCGAGCTGTTCACCAGAGTCTGCGCCGCCGTCGTGGACGGTCGAATCGTGGTCGGTGGGGCCGAGTACCGAGAGTCCTTCGCGCAGTGGGATCTGGCCAGCGGAGCTGTCCGCGTGCACGCGCGTCTCAACCACGGCGGTACGGGGAAAGTGGCGACGGTGCGGCTGAACGGGCGACCGTTCTTCATCAGCTGTAGCGAGCGTACATACATGTGGGATGCGGCACGTACAGACACCAACGGTGCCACGGACGTCGAACCAGCCGTGCTCTACGGAGACCGGGACACCGTCACCGGGATCGCGGCCGGCACGCTGAACGGCCGCCCGGTCGCGATCTTCGGCTGCGACGACGACAGTGTGGTGGTGTGGGACGTCGACACCCAGAGCGCCGTCAGAAAGTTTCCCTGTCCCGTGCCCGTGGCGGACGTCGGTCTGGCGACGGTGGACGGCCGCCTTCGGGTGGTGGCGGCCAGCGGGGACCGGGTGATCCTGGGGGACCCCGACACCGGGGCATGGGAGTGGGAAGGGCCGATCGACGAGGATTCGATCGAGTTTGACACAGAGTTCGCCGAAGAGGAGGAGGACTCTGTTTCCTGCATGGATGTCGGCGTCGTGGGCGGCCGTCCGGTCGCGGTGACCGGTTCGAAGGACGGGCGGGTGTGCGTGTGGTCGCTGGCGGAGCGCCGCCTCGTCCATGGGCCGTTCGACGAACACCACGGCAGGGAGGTTGTCGGCGTCCGCGTCGCTGATTGGGACGGTCGCACGGTCGCCATCACGGCGGGGCGGGACGGCCGGGTACTCGTGTGGGACCTCGAACGAAGCTGACGTCGTGCCTGGTGGCTCCCGGGGTGCTGCCTCCCGAACTGCTATCGACACGTTGCTGTGCGACGTGAACAAAGCCACCCGTTCGACTGTACGGGCGCGCGGCCTCTTTACGGAACACCACACCCATGGTCACTTGCGGCTCATCCGCTCACCATGATTTCCGGCTCAGCGCAGGAGCCGGACGCTTCGCGCGGTCTGGACCAGTACGGAGCCGTCACCGGGGACGAGACGCGCGGGCTCCTCTTCGTAGGGAGCCGTATCCGCGAGATCGTCGTCGGTGACGCCGAGCGGCTCGCCGCAGGTGTAGGTCCACCGGGCCTCGCCGGTCGTGGACTCCAGCGCGACGATCGTGCCGTCACGGGTGACGACGTGGACGACGCCGCCTGCCAGGGCCGGTGAGCCGACTGGGAAGCCGTCCAGGGGACTGCTCCAGGCCGGCTCGGCCGTCCGGGTGTTCACCGCGGTCAGCCGGGACTCGCCGGGCTCAAGGGGCGATCCGTCGGCGGCGTCCAGCTCCGCGGTCGCCGTGACGCACAGCAGCAGCCTGTCCGTGTACGCCGGAGCCTTGAACGGCTGGAAGTGGTACCGCCTGGGGAAGGGAGTCCAGGTCCACTCCTCGGTCCCGGTCTTGAGGTCGCATCCGACGAACTCCATGGCGTCCCACGGCCAGACATGCGGCCACGCACCATCCTCGTGGCCACGCAGCCGGGTGAACCACACCCGGCCCTCAGCGATCACCGGATGGGTCAGGCCGGGTACCTCCCAGTCGCCCGTGTTGTCGCCCATGTTTCGGGCGGGAGCGACGCATTCGGCGTTCTGCCGGTCGCCGATCGACCAGAGCCGCTCGCCGGTCCCATAGCGGAAGGCGTGCACCCCGCCGTGGACGTGATGGCCCTCGAAACCGTCCGTCACGACCATGATGCCGTCATGCGTGGCCGGTGGCGCGAGCAGGCTCGCCCCCGGAGCCTCCCACAGGCCGGTGCGGGTGGCCAGATCCACCGCATACGCGCCGTCCACGAGCAGGACGCCGTCGAACGCCGTGATGTGCTGGCCACCCCAGTCCCAGACACCGTTCACCTCGCCGGTCCGGCGGTCGAGCTCGACGATCTCTTCTTCGTGGAGGTGCAGAACTCCGGTCGCCGTGATGACCGCCGAGCCGGAGGGCGACGCGGGGCCCCACTCGTTCTGGTGGGACCACCTGGGCTCCCCGGTTCCAGCTTCAAGCCCGTGCACGCCGCCGTCCACGTCGAGGACCACGACGAGGTCGCCGTCCCAGGCGGGCGACCCGGTCAGTTTCGCCTCGCCCCGGAAGACCCAGGCCGTCTCGGGAGCACCGGAGATCGCCGCGCCGAGGTGTTCGCCGGTACGGCGCGCGTTTCCAAACGGAAGGATCATCCCACGGACTTTAGCCGCGAAGCGCCCCCGACCCATCCACTGTGTTGGGCCGGCGTCCGAGGCCGTAAGTCAGCGCGTTTAAACTCCCTCCTCATCCTCCACCACCCCACCGCCCAGGGTGTAGCCGGTCACGCTGACCCCCGGCGCGCTGCCGGACAGGCCGGTCAGACCCAGCGGTCCGGCCGCCGCCAGCACCTGCCCCCACTTCACGCCCGCGCCCACCCGGACCACGCGCTCCTCCGCGCGTACCTCCACCTCGTTCCCCTCCGCCACGGCCGCCACGGGCTGCCTGGCGGTCAGATTCCACGCGGTGGCCGCCTGTTCAAAGCCGTCGTCATCGGGCAGGAGCACGCGCCCCTTGAGGACACCGCGCAGATCGTTGATCGTCATTGTCGTCTCCCTTTCGAGTTCTCAGAGAATGCGAAGGAACACCGTGAACCCCTTCGGGCGTGCAGACGTCAGGCGGGCTGCGCGGCGGACGCTGGGGCGGTGGCCTCCTGGGCCTTGCGGGCCTTGCTGGTCTCGCGGAGGATCAGCAGGCCGCTGACCGCGATCAGCGCCGAGGTCAGGCCGTGGATGCCGAACGCGGCGGCCATGGAGCCGTGGTGGGCCAGTACGGTGATCATGTCGCCGAACGGGGCGACGGCCACCATCAGCAGGACCCAGCCCAGGGCGCGGCGTTGGCCTGTCACCAGCAGGACGCCCATGGCCAGGCCCATCGCGAGTTCGCGGTTGCCCTTCACGTTGAGGAAACCGCCGCCGTCGCCAGAGGGCCAGGTCGGCAGGCCGAAGCCCGGGGCGGACGTCTCGGGGGTCAGGATGAAGGACATTCCCAGGTAGAGGCTGAACAGGACGCTGGCGGTGGCCAGGACGGTGTTGATGTTCTTCAGCGACATGGTTCTTCCCTTTGACGTTCAGACGGGTCGGGGTGGGTTCAGCCGCGGACGCGGCGGATGTGGCGGGCGTAGCGGGGGCGGCCGATGACGTGCCAGATGACGCGGACCGGGCCGGGGAGGCCGCTGAGGACGATGGCGCGCTCGGCCGGGTTCGCGTCTTCCAGGACGGCGCCGAAGAGCGTGAGCAGGGTGAGCTTGGGGGCGTTGTTCACCAGGTGGTCGCCCAGGGAGGCCCACTCCTGTTCGGTGATGTGCTTGGCCGCGAGCGGGAGGAGGGTGGCCTCCTCGTCGTCGAGGTGTTCCAGCAGGACCGCGCGGTGCTCGGTGAGGGCGGCCACGAGGGTGTCGCGTTCGTCGGCGCCGGCGGTGGTCTCCCAGGCGGGGAACGCGGCGTCCAGCCGGGTCAGGGTGGCCGCGATGCGTTCGTGCTGGGCCTGCATGCGCAGGACGATGTCGGCCTCCAGGTCCACCCGGGAAAGCAGCGGAGGCCACAGCAGCTCGTCCTCGCCCTCGTGATGGTTGTGCAGGCCCAGCCGGTAGACGCGGAAATGGTCGGCGATCACCTTGGCGCGAGCGGTGTCACCCGGGGTGACGGCCGCGACGAGCTCCACCAGCAGCCGTGACTCACGGCGGAGCACGCGGTGGACGATCTCCATCTCCCGGGTGTCGACGCTCATCTGTTCCCGCCCTTCATCGGTTGCGACATGTTCAGGCTGCTCCCGGGTGTTTGGAGGGGACTTGGAGCCGACTTGGAACCGTCCACGTACGATGTGCGGATCATGGTCTTCATCCGGGTGCTGGGCGCGTTCGCGACCGAGGTGAACGGTGAGTCCGTGCACCTGGGCGGGCCGCGGCAGCGGGCCGTGCTGGCGTTGCTGGTGGCGGCGCGTGGGCAGGTCGTGCCGGTCGAGCGGATGATCGAGGACCTGTGGCGCGGGGAGCCGCCCGCGCGGGCGCTGACGTCCCTGCAGGCGTACGTGTCCAACCTGCGCCGGCTGGTGGAGCCCGGGCGTCCGCCGCGCACGCCGGCCCGGCTGCTGGTGAGCGCGTCGCCCGGTTATGCGCTGCGGCTGCCGCCGGAGTCGGTGGACGCGTGGCGGTTCGAGGACCTGCTCGACCAGGCCCGTACGGACACCGACCCGCGCGCCGCCCAGGCTCGGCTCGCCGAGGCGCTCGGACTGTGGCAGGGCCCGGCGTTCGCCGAGGTCGCCGACGAGCCGTGGGCCGCCGCCGAGACGGCCCGGCTGAACGAGCTGCGCCTGGTCGCCACCGAACTGCACGTCGCGGCGGGTCTGCGAATCGGCGACTCCGCCGCGGTGGTGCCCGATGCCGAGCGGCTCACCCGCGACGAGCCGCTGCGCGAGGAGGGCTGGCGGCTGCACGCCCTGGCACTGTGGAGCAGCGGCCGCCAGGCCGACGCCCTGGCGACGCTCCGCCGCGCCCGCGGCATCCTCGCCGAGGAGCTCGGGCTCGACCCTGGCCCGGACCTGACGGCGTTGGAGGAGGCGATCCTCACCCAGCGCACGGACGTCATGCGCGAGACCGTGCCACCGCCACCGCCGACCGCACCGCTGCCGCGGCCGGCTCCGATCATCGAGGCGCCGTTCGTCGGACGCGAGGCACAGCTGTCGGCACTGGTCACGGCCGCCGCCCAGGCCACTACCGACGGCGCCCGCATCGCCCTTGTCACCGGCGAGGCCGGGCTCGGCAAGTCGACGCTGCTGGAACACCTCGGCAGGCGGCTCGAACGTGACGGATGGCTGGTCGCCGCCGGGCACTGCCCCGAGGTCGACAGCGCGCCGCCCGCGTGGGCCTGGACCGAGGCGCTCAGAGCCGTCGCCGCGACCATGTCCCCGGGCGAGTTCGCAGACGACCTCGCGCCGCTGCTCACCGACACCGGACCGGTGAACGACGACGCCACCGCGGGACGGTTCCGGCTTCGCCAAGCCGTGTGGAAGTGGCTCGCGGCGGTCGCCGCGGAACGCCCGGTCGCCCTCGTGCTGGACGACCTGCACTGGGCGGACGCCGCCACGCTGGAACTGCTCGGCGGCGGCCTCGGCACGCGGGCCCCGATCCTGGTCGTCGCCGCGTACCGCGCGGACGAGAGCGGGCACCTCACCCAAACGCTGGCCTCCCTCGCGCGCGCCACGCCCCTCCGCCTGGCGCTGCCGGGGCTGAACGACGAGGCCGTCGCGGAGCTCGTACGGACCGAATGCGAGGCCGACGAGGAGACCATCGCCGGGATCGCCGAGCGCACCGGCGGCAACCCGTTCTACGTGCGCGAAAGCGCCCGGCTGCTGAACGGCGAAGGCGCGCTGGTCGCCCTCTCCGAGGTCCCCGAGGGCGTACGGGACGTCCTCCGCCGCCGGCTCGCACGGCTGCCCGAAGGCGGCGTGTCCATCCTCCGGCTCGCCGCGGTCGCAGGCCGGGAAAGCTCAGTTGACGTCCTGGTCAAGGCCGCCGACACCGACGAGGACGGTGTGCTGGACGCGCTGGACGCTGGCGTCATCGCCGGGCTCCTCGACGAGCCCGGCCCGGGCCACATCCGCTTCGTCCACGCCCTCGTCAGGGACACGCTCGTCGCCGACGTCAGCAGGTTGCGTGCCACCCGGATGCACGCCCGGATCGCCGCCGCTCTTGAAGGCACCGACGACATCGCGGCGCTGGCCCACCACTACGCGCGCGCCGGCTCACCGAAGGCCGTCGGCTACTGCGTCCGGGCCACCGAGCTTGCTGAGGCCCGCTACGCCCACGACGTGGCGGCCGACCTCCTCACCGACGCCGTCACCAACTCGACCGGACCGGACGAACGCGTCGAACTGCTCGGCAGGCTGCTGCGCGCACAGATCCGGGCTGGAGCCGTCGGAGCCGCCCGCGAGACCCGCCGTGAAGCCGTGGAGTACGCGGAGTCACTGGGCCGCGACGACCTGATGATCGCAGCTTTCACCGCGTGGACAGAGCCGACCGTCTGGCAGGTCCGTACGTATGGCACGGTGGACCGGCCCATCGTCGACCGCCTGAGCCGCCTGCTGGAGCGCGACCTGCCCCCTTCGGTGCGGTCCCGGCTCCTGACGGTGTACGCGAACGAACTGGTCGGCGAGGACGACCCGACCGTCCTGGAGGCAGCGCGGGAGGCACTCGACCTCGCCACCGGACCCCGGCTGCGGGCCGCGGCACTCGAGATCCTGGTCGGGGTCCACGGCGACGCCGAGCTCTGCCGGGAGCTCGTGGAGATCGGCACCGAGCACGATCTGCCGGTCTACCGCATCACCGGGCTGCTCAACCATGCCTGTGCCGCCGCCGAAGCCAACGACCCGGTGACCATGCACCAGGTGATCACCGAGGCCCTGGAACTCGCGCGCGCCTACCGGGTGCCCGAGGCGATCGCCGTCGCCGAGATCACGCTGGCGACCCTGGCGCTCATCGAAGGCCGGCTCGCCGACGCCGAACTCCTCTACCTCAAGGTCGACGAGGGCATGCGGCGCATCGGGTCGGTGCACGCCACGGGCTTTCTGCAACTCGCCCTGGCCACGATCTGGCTGAACGACGGCACGCTCGGCGCGCACCTGGACGACGTGCGCGCACTCCACGCCGCGCTCGGCCCCATGACCTCCGACCTGCTCGCGCTCGCCCTCCACGCCAACGGCCTGGACGCCGAAGCCCGCGCGGTCCGCGCGTCACCCAGCCCGATCCGCCCCGACTTCTTCTTCACCTTCTTCGCAACGTTGCGGGCGATGGCCATCGTCGCCTTGAACGATTGCGCCGCCGCCGAGGAGATCTACGCGACGCTGCTTCCGCACCGCGACGGCCCCCCGGCGGGCGCGACGAGCCTGTCGGTGGCGCTGCGCCCGGTCGCTCACACCCTCGGCGAGCTGGCCGTCTTCCTCGGCCGCGACCACCAGGCCGCCGCCCACTTCGCTCAGGCCGCCGCCATCGCCGACCGGTGGAACGCCCCCCACTGGGCCGCCGAGGTCCGGTCGCGAACGACCACCTAGCCTCTGCCTACGGCGCCGCACATCTGCAGCGTCCGGCGTCCAGATCAGGGTGTGGTGAGGACTTTGGAGTCGGCTGGAGTGAACCATGTGGCCTCCATCGCCCGCTGCGCCGTGTAGGCGCTGGACGCTGGGCGAAGGGAGCCTTGAAATGGGAGGACCTGGGGCGGACGGGTGTGCCAGTCTGGCGAGCCGATCATGGAGGAGGCCCTATGCCGGACGGAGATGACGCGTCGTTTCTCGGGGCGTTCAGTCAGCGGCTGCACAGCGGTGACCTGGGTGTCGTGTGCGATGCGCTGAGCGATTATACAGCAGGCGCAGGCGGACACCAGGTGGGGAGTGGATAACCCGTACTGGCCACTGAACAACGAGGTGCTTTTCATCGCCCGCGACCTCCTGGACCGGTCGTCCAGGCTCGATGACGAGAACCGGCATCGGGCGCTCTCCTGGTCGCTCACCATGGTGTGGCACCTCGGCGAAGACGCGGACGCCGACCGGATCGCCGAGATTCTGGAAACCACCTCGGACCCCAGGCTGCGGGAGGAAGCGGTGATGGCCGCGTCCACCGCTCTCGGGGACGCGGAGGAGCCGAACCCTCGGCTCCTGGCGGCCGTTCGCGCGATCGCCCTCGACGAGAGCCTGGACGCGCGGGATCGCTGCTCCATCATCCATGCCCTGAGCGACCTCGACATGCCCGAGGTGGAGGCCCTCTTCATTCGCCTCACCGAGTCCGGTGACCTCAAGGTCCAGGTCAGCGCCGCCGGACAGCTGACATCGTCGCCCAAGAAGGTTCGTGTGCACCGCGAGCTGCTCCAGCAGCTCTTCGACTCCTGGCCAGAGGACGCCGGCCCCTTTTCCAGGAACGTTCGTGATGCGCTCGTGGGCTTCCACAGCACGTACTGGAAGGACGCCCACCTGGACGACCCGGCCCTCCGGAACGCTCACGACGAGCTGCGGTTCCCGCTGACCGACCAGACGTGCCTGGAGGCGTTCACCACGCTGCTGCGCAGCGACGACCCGGTCGCCGTGGGCATCGCGCTCGACCACTACGAACACTGGGAAGGGCTGCGGCACGTCCTGGATGACTCCGCCCTGGCGGACGCCTATCTGCCCGAGGTTCTGGAGCGCGCCCGCGAGGTGCTCCGTCGTCCGATCTCGCCCGCCGAGGTGAGCGCGCTGAACATGATCGGGGCGCAGCACGCGAAACCGGGTGACGCCGACCTGCTGGTGGACATCCTCGGCCGGACGGATTCCGACACGGTCCGGCATGAGGCCATCTGGATGGCGTACGGGCTCTTCGGCGAGGCCGAGACCGCAGACACCCGGCTCGTCGAGGCGGTGAGCGGTGTGATCTTCGACCCGTCCTCCGCCTCCCACGGCACCAAGGAGACGGCGATCCGGATCCTGGCCGACGGGCTCGGCGCGGGCGCCGACGACGTCCTTCTGCGTGCGATTCGCGAGGGAGAGCCGGACGTGCAGGTGCACGCGGTCTCCTACCTGGTGAAGACCGGCGGCCTGGACCGCCACCGTGCGGTCATGGAAGACCTGGCCGAAAGCTGGGAGGAGCATCCTCCGGTGCGCTTCCGGGGCCAGAGCCCCATCGACCTGGTCTTCGGAAAGCCGCACAGCGTTCACTGGGAGGGGCACCGGCTGCAGGACCCGGACCTGCACCGCGCGCACAGAAGGCTACGCCTCCCCACGGCGGACGAGGCATACCACGACGCCATGCGCACGATGCTCGTAAGCGGCGACGTGGCCGCCGTCGGCATCGCCCTGGACCATTGGTGGGACCCGGAAGGCGCCCTCGCACGAGGTGGCGAAGAGGCACGGCAACCGGCGAGGGCGCTCGTCCTCACGCTGATCCAGGAGATCCTGCGGGACCCGCCGTCCCCGCCCGAGCTCAGCCGCGACTACGGCCCCCGCGCCGCCCACCTCACCGCCCTGTCGGCGCTGAGGATCGCCGCGAAGGACGACCTGTCCGTGCTCGCCGACTCGCTCGAGAGCGCCGGCTCGCTTCGCGACCAGATCCTCGACACCATCAGAGACGTGCTCTGGTCCGTCGACCACTCCCACCCCCGGCTCGTCCAGGCTCTCGGGGACATCGTGTGCGACGAAGCCGTCCCAACGAGCGAGCGCAGCCAGGCCTTGCATCTGCTGGGGGAGTTCCGGAGCGACAACTCCATCGACGTCCTCTTGAGCGCGACCCGCTGCCCCGAGTTGGAGATCCAGGCGGCCGCCGCCCTGGTCCTCATACGGGATGAGACATTCGAAGAGCACCGTCGGATGCTCCAGGCCCTCGCCGCGAGCTGGCCCACGGAAGACGTCCCGACCGAAGTCATCGAAGTGCGCGAGTTTCTCGAAGACTTGGATGAAGAGTAGGGCCCCCTGGCGCAGGGTCACACGACGTGCCCGCTGTCCACCTCCGCATTCAAGTCACCCGGGATGACCATGGCCGGCTTGTGGGAATTCTCCACGGGGGCCGGCGCGCCGAGGTAGGAGAACACGCACACCTCCAGATGGCGGCGCACCAGCATCACCGGCCGGGCCGGGTCCTTGAGGATCTTCCGCCACATCCCCGAGGCGAACGCGTCCACGTCCGCAGGTCTCCGCCGTGGCGGACGGCAGTCGTTCACGGACGAGTTCGGCAAAGCGAGAAGCCGAGATCATCGGCGGATGGTGTCACATCCCACAGACGCTTGCGAAATCACGGCCGAGGCCGGTACCGAGGCCGGCCGCGGCCAGATACCTGGCGGTGGTCAACTGCAGAGCGAACCTCAGCCGGTCGCCGTCTGCGTCGCAGCCGGGAACCGCGTCCGGTCTGTGCCTCAGCCGCTCTCGCCGATGTCCTCGGGGGCGGGGAAGGGGAGGCGGTCGACGGCGCCGCGGCGGCGGCGTTCGGGGCGGCGGTCGTAGCGGGCGGTGGTGGCCGGGGAAGCGTGCCCGACCAGCTGCTGGACGGTGGAGAGGTCGACGCCCTGGTCGAGGAGGTCGCCGATGAACGTCCGCCGGAAGTCGTGCGGGGTCATCGGCGGCAGGGCGGCCTGCCTGCGGCGTTTGACGACCGCGTTGCGCACCGCCGCGTCGGTCATCGGGCGGTGCTGGACCGCGCCCGACCTGTGCACCGGCTTGAACAGCGGCCCGGACGGGCGGTCGTCGGCCGCCAGCCACGCGCCCAGCAGCGCGGCGGCGCCCTCGTGGACGTATTCCAGCCGCTGCTTGTCGCCCTTGCCGGAGATCCGCAGCGACCGCTCGCCCGGGTCGTAGTCCTCGCGGCGCAGGGCGGCGACCTCGGCGCGGCGCGCGCCGGTCGTGTAGAGGACGGCCAGGAGCGCGGCGTCGCGTGTGCCCGCCGGTGACCGGTCGGCGGCGCAGGCCCGCAGCAGCGCGGTGAACTCGGCGGCGTGGACGCTGCGCCCGGCGGGCAGCCGCGTCCCGCGGAAGTTCGCGACCGCCCTGGCCCGCTGGTAGTCGTCGGTGGACATCTCGCCCAGCCGCCACGCCGTGCGCAGCACCCCCCGCAGCGCCGACAGATGCAGGTTGCGGTAGGAGGGCGACCACGGCACCTGTTCCCCGGCCGGGCCCTGCGTGGTCTGCCGGCCGATCAGCGCCCGCAGGCCGGCCGTGTGCTCGGCCCGCATCCGCTCCCACGCGAACCTCTCCCCCGGCGCCGGGCCCGGCTCGTGTCCCGACGCCGTGTGCAGCATCGCGGCGAGGCGGTGCAGGCACGCGCCCATCGCCCGCCGCGACCTGGGGCTCTCCAGCGAGGCGACGTAGACGTGGAAGGTGTTGCGCGTGGACGGCGCGGGGCGCACCTCGGGGGCACCGGCGACCGGCTGGAGATCGTCCATGGCGGCAGCCTAGCGGCTGGCTTCTGAGAACGTGCATTGTCGTCAGTTAGACGTCCTGGTTTTCCAGGTGTTCCTATTTTCTGGAAATAGGAATACAGAAAAAGCTAGGATACGTGTGTGACCATGAGTGAACAGCCCGTGCAGGCGGCCGAGCGCGCCTGCCGGTATTGCGGCCGGCCCGTCCCGCAGCGCGAGGGGCGCGGGCGCCCGCGCGAGTACTGCCTGGACGGCGGCTGCCAGTCCCGCGCCAAGCGGGAACGGGAGCTGCGGCGCGCCACCCCCGGTCTGGAGGGCGCTCTGGCGCGGGCCGAGGACCTGTACGAACGCATGGAGCAGGGCCTCGCCGCGGCGCTGGCGCCGCTGGCCGAGGCCCTGGACGCGGAACTGTCCCCGCGCGGGGTGGAGGCGCGCATCAGCGCCGTCCGCGCCGAGGCGCAGCGGACCGTGGCCGCCGCGCTGGCCGACCGGGAGGACGCCGCCGGGCGGGCCTCCCGCGCCGAGGAGGCCGCGGAGAAGGCGCGGGAGGCCGCCCGAGCCGCCCGCGAGGACGGCCGGCGGGCCGGACGGGAACGCGACGACGCCGTCCAGGCGGCGGAGCAGGCCCGGTCCGAGGCCGACGCGGCCGTGCAGGCCGCCCATGACGAAGCCGAGCGGACGGTCCAGGCCGTGCGCGCGGAAGCGGATCAGCGCGTCCGGCAGGCCCGCCTGGACGCCGACCGCGCCACCGCCGAGGCGCACGCGCAGGCCGAGCAGGCCCGGCTGGACGCCCAGGACGCGCGGTCACTGGCCGCCGAGGCCGGCCGCACCGCCGAGGCCGCCCGGCGCGACGCGGAGCAGGCCCGGGCGGAGGCGGTCGGCGCCCGCGAGGCGCAGTCCCGTGCCGAGGGGGTGCGGGCGGCCGAGGAGGCACGCGCCCAGGCGGCCGGGCAGGCCCGCGAGCGCGCCGACCAGCGCGCCGACGCGGCGCAGCGCGAACGCGCGGAGGCGGTCGCCGCGCTGGAGGCCGCCCGCGCCGAAATCGGACGCCGCCGCCAGAGCGCGGACGAGGCGCACGTCCGGGCCGAGGGCGCCCGCGCGGAGGCGTCGGACGCGCGTGCGCTGGCCGAGCGGCTGCGTGAGGAACTCGGCGAGGCCCGCCTCGACCTGCGCGCCGAACAGGCGCGTTCCGCCGAGCTGGCCCGCGAGCGCGACGCCGCCCGCACCGAGGCGGGCGCCCAGCGCGAACGCGCCATCGTCGCCGAACTCGCCGCCCGCGACTCCTGACCGCCCCCTCGGCGGTCCGCGCACGGTGCGGCGGGGGTGGACGCGCCGCGCGCGGCCCGCGACCGGCCGCCGTGCGGGACGGTCACCGCCCGCGTGCCGTGAGACCGAGGCCGGGGATGAGGACGGCGGCGACGAGCAGGTGCATCGCGGCCAGGATCGCCGCGCTCGCGGTGTCGGCGGCACTGCCGAGCGGCCCGGTCATCGACAGGGCGAGCACAGCGACGGCGGCGATCGTCCAGACCCGTCCTGGCCGGCCGACGGTCCGTTCCAGCAGCGCGAGCAGGGCCCAGGCGGCCAGCCCCGCGAGCAGGCCCGCGACGGCGACCGGGACCGCGCCGACGGGTTGGGCGTCGCCGCCGGTCGCGGCGGACGGCGCGTGCCCGGCCACCGGGCCGGCCAGGGTCCACAGGAGGAGCGCGGCGGCCGTGGCGCCCGCGACGGTCAGTGTTCTGCGGGCGGGGCCGCCGTTCGGCTTGTGATTCTCCTTCGATGCCGGCGGGTTCACGGCCGGTGCCTTCATGGCTGCTCTGTTCATGGCCTCAGCGTCGCCGCGGCGCCGCGGCGACCGCATCGGGCGCGGGGCCAGGACGGGTCCGACCGCCGTGGGGGCGGGCACCGACTTTGGTCGGTGTCGGCGCCGTGACGTGCGGAGCTAGCCTTTGGCCGATGGACGAGCCGGCGCACGAGGAGACCCGCGGGCGGGCCGGGACCGGCCCGTGGTGGCGGGGCCGCGGGGCCGCTGCGGCGATGGTGTTCGCCGTGGCCGGGGTCCTGACCGGGGTGACGGTCTGGGCCCGCCACGACGCCGGCGCGGCCGGCGGGACGCCGGCCCTGGACCTCGCGGTCGGCGCGGCGGCCTTGCTGCTGTCGCCCGCGCTGCTGTGGCGTCCGGTCCCGGTGGCGCTGGTGCTCACCGCGCTGGCGGCGGTGTCACCGGCCGCGACGCCGGCGGCGACGATCGCCGCGCTGCAGGTGGCGCAGCGGCGGCCGTTCCCCGTCGCGGCGGGGGTCGGCGCGGCGGGGATCGGCGCGCACGTCGTCCAGGGGCTGTGGCAGCCGCCCGGCGGGATCTCGTTCGGGTGGTGGCTGCTGCTGATCGCGGCCGGCTACGGCGCGCTGGTCGGCTGGGGCGCGCTGGCCCGGGCGCGCCGCGCGCTGCTGGTGTCGCTGAGCGAACGCGCCCGCCGCGCGGAGGCCGAGCAGGGCCGCAGGGTCGCCGAGGCACGCATGGCCGAGCGGACGCGGATCGCCCGGGAGATGCACGACGTGCTGGCGCACCGGCTGTCGCTGCTGGCCACCTACGCGGGGGCGCTGGAGTACCGGCCCGACGCGCCGCCCGAGAAGCTGTCGCAGGCCGCGGGGGTGGTCCGCGCCGGGGTGCACCAGGCCCTCGACGAGCTGCGGGAGGTGATCCTGCTGCTGCGCGGCGAGGACGCGGCCGAGGAGGGCCGTCCGCAGCCCGTCCTGGCCGACGTGTCGCACCTGGTGCGGGAGTCCCGCGACGCCGGCGGGACGGTGGAGCTGCGCGATGAGGTGGCCGACCCGGGCGCCCTGCCCGCGGCGGCCGGGCGGACCGCGTACCGGGTGGTCCAGGAGGGCCTGACCAATGCCCGCAAGCACGCCGCGGGCCGGCCCGTCACGGTGGCGCTGGAGGGCCGGCCCGGCACCCGGCTGGTGATCGACATCCGCAATCCGCTGCCCGCCGCCGGCGCCGGGCCCGCCGCGCCCGGCAGCGGGACGGGGCTGGTCGGGCTGACCGAGCGGGTGCGGCTGGCCGGCGGGCGGCTCGACCACGAGACCACCGCGGGCGAGTTCCGGCTGCGCGCCTGGCTACCATGGCCGGCGTGACCCGTCCCCTGCGCGTGCTGATCGTCGACGACGACGCGCTCGTCCGCGCGGGGCTGTCGATGATGCTGGACGGGACGGGCGGCATCGCGGTGGCCGGGGAGGCCGCCGACGGCGACGAGGTGCCCGCGGCCGCCGACCTGCACGCCCCCGACGTCGTGCTCATGGATCTGCGGATGCCGCGGGTGGACGGCATCACCGCGACCCGCAGGCTGCGGGCCCGGGCGAACCCGCCCGAGGTGATCGTGCTGACGACGTTCGACTCCGACGAGAACATCCTGCGCGCGCTGCGCGCCGGCGCCAGCGGGTTCCTGCTCAAGGACACCCCGCCGGACCAGATCGTCCAGGCGGTCCGGCAGGTCGCGGCCGGGGACCCGATCCTGTCGCCGCGGATCACCCGCCGGCTCATGGACCGCGCCGCCGTGGAGGCCGGCGCCTACCAGCGGGCCCGCGCGGCGCTGGAGGGCCTCAGCCCGCGCGAGGGCGAGGTGGTCCTGGCGATCGCCCGGGGATGCTCCAACGCCGAGATCGCCGCGGAGTTGTTCATGAGCGTGGCCACGGTCAAGGCGCACGTGTCCAGCGTCCTGACCAAGCTGGACATGGGCAACCGCACGCAGATAGCCCTGCTGGCCCACGACGCCGGTCTCGTCTGAGGGCCGGGCCGCGGAGGGCGGCTCTCCGAATCCGGCCTCGGCTCGGACGCGCTCGATGGCCGGGTGCGATCCTGTGAAGGTGTCGGACGGGGGGCGGCGGCTCCGACGTCTCCGGTGGCGCCGCAGGTCAAGGGGTGACGAACGTTCCGGCGCGGGCGGCCGCGGCGGCGGCCGCGGCGGCGCGGTCGGCGGCGGCCTCGTCGACCGCCTCGCCGGTGACGAACAGCCGGTAGTACAGCGGCGCGACCGCGACCCGGACGACGTCGGCGGCGTCGGTCCCGGCGGGCGCCTCGCCGCGTCCGACCGCGCGCTCGACGACGGCCGCGGACTGCTCGTGCCGCCGCGCGAAGAAGGCGTGCAGGGCGCGGGCGGCGCCGGGGCTGTGCGCGGCGGCCAGCACGAACGCGCGGGCGACGGGTCCCTGCCCGGGGTCGGTGAAGCCGGTCAGGACGAGCCGGGCGATCGCGCGCAGGTCACCGGCGAGGGTGCCGGTGTCGGGGACCGGCCACGGTTCCCCGGCGGCGAGGTCCAGTGCGTCGGCGATGAGTCCGTCGGCGTTTCCCCAGCGCCGGTAGACGGTGGTCTTGTGGACGCCGGAGCGGGCGGCGACGCCGTCGACGGTGAGCCCCGGGTAGCCGTGTTCGGCCAGCTCGGCGAGGGTGGCCTCCCGGACGGCGTCGCGCACCCGCGCGGTGCGGCCTCCGGGGCGGACGGTCCCGGGCCCGGGGGCGGGGGCGGTCAAGCGCCGTCCCGGGGAGATCGGCGGTACGGGCGGCGGTTTTCCACGCGAACATCGTAACGCAACAACCGTTGCGTTAACCTCGCCTCCGCGAGGAAACAGCAGTTGAGGACGAGGGGGGACACGTCATGACGCAGGGTTCGTACGCCACGATCAGGGAGTTCACGGTCTGCGGACCGGACTCGGGCCCGTACGGCATCACCGCCGGGCCCGACGGCGCCCTGTGGTTCACGCTGGTCCACGAGGGCCGCGTGGGCCGGATGGAACCGGACGGGCGGCTCACCCTGCACCCCCCCGATCCCCTCCCCGGCGGGCCGATGATCATCACGGCGGGCCCGGACGGCGCGCTGTGGTTCACCGCCTTCCGCGGCGACGCGATCGGCCGGATCACCACCGGCGGCGACGTCGCGCGGTTCGCCGTCCCGGAGGGCTGCGGCCCGTGCGGGATCGCGGCCGGGCCCGACGGCGCCCTGTGGTTCACCCAGATGCACACCGGCCGCATCGGCCGGATCACCACCGGCGGGCGCGTCACCGAGCACCCGCTGCCCGTCCCGGACGCCATGCCCTCGATGATCACGGCGGGCCCGGACGAGGCGATGTGGTTCACCCTCAACCAGGGCAACGCGGTCGGCAGGATCGCGCCGGACGGGGACCTGGCCGTCCACCCGCTGCCCACCGAAGGGTCCGCGCCGGTCGGCATCACCGCCGGGCCCGACGGCGCGCTGTGGTTCACCGAGATCGGCACCGGGCACATCGGCCGGATCACCACCGACGGGAAGGTCACCGAGTACCCGCTGCCCGACCCCGCCGCCCGCCCGCACGCCATCGTCGCCGGCCCCGGCGGGGACCTGTGGTTCACCGAGTGGGGCACCGCGCACATCGGCCGCATCACGCCCCGGGGCCGCATCGACGAGCACCCGCTGCCGACCCCCGGATGCGAGCCGCACGGCATCGCGCTCGGCCCGGACGGCGCGCTGTGGGTGGCGCTGGAGACCGGGGCGCTCGCCCGCGTCACCGCCGCCTGACCCACCGGCTCGACCTCCGTTTCCCCTCCGGTTCACACGCGCCCGGGACGGAAAACCGGTTGGCATGATCGGCGCCGTTCACTACAACGGTCGGCATGCTCCGCAAATATCCCCGGACCCGGCACATCGAGGGGTCCCGGCTCCAGCCGGGCGACCACGACCTCGCCTCGGTGCCGTTCACCGCGATCGCCGGGCGGTATCTGGTGGTGGAGGAGAAACTCGACGGCGCCAACGCCGGCATCAGCTTCACCTCCGGTGGGGAGCTGCGGCTGCAGAGCCGCGGCCACTACCTGACGGGCGGGCCCCGGGAACGCCAGTTCGGGCCGCTGAAGGCGTGGGCGGCGTCCGTCCAGCACGTCCTGAGGGAACGGCTTGAGGACCGGTACGTCCTGTACGGGGAGTGGCTGTACGCCAAGCACACCGTCTTCTACGATTCGCTGCCGCACTATTTCTGCGAGTTCGACGTCCTCGACCGGTCCGACGGGACGTTCCTCTCGACCGGGCGGCGCCGTGAGCTGCTCGCGGGCACGCCGGTGGTGCCGGTGCCCGTGCTGCACGAGGGTCCGCTGCGGGACGTGGCGGCGCTGACCGCGTTCGCGGGGCCGTCCACGTGCCGAACCCCGCGGTGGCGGGACGCGCTGCGCGCCGCGGCGCGGGCGGGCGGCGCCGATCCCGGCCGCGTCGCCGAGGAGACCGACACCTCCGACGACATGGAGGGCCTCTACATCAAGGTGGAGGAGGGCGGGAAGACCGTCGACCGCTACAAGTGGGTGCGGCCGAGTTTCCTGACCGCGATCCTGGACTCGGGCACCCACTGGCAGGAGCGCCCGATCGTCGCCAACGGCCTGGCCGACCCGGAGGTGCTGTATGCGGGTGTTCGATGACCTGTGCCCGGCGCCGCCGCACTGGACCGTCCCGTGGGAGCGGATCCGGGACGCGTTCGGCTGGGTCCGCGACATGGCCGGCGTCCCGCAGGACGCGGTGTTCCACGGCGAGGGCGACGTCGAGATCCACACCCGGATGGCGTGCGAGGCGCTGGCGTCGCTGCCGCAGTGGCGGGCGCGCCCGCACGCCGAGCGGGTGCGGCTGTTCACGGCCGTGCTGATGCACGACATCGCCAAGCCGCACTGCACGAGCATCGACGGCGACGGCCGCATCACCGCGCGCGGCCATTCGCGGCGCGGTGACCTGATGGTGCGGCGGATCCTGTGGGAGATGGGCGCGCCGCCCGCCTGGCGCGAGCACGTCGCCGCGCTGATCCGCCACCACCAGGTGCCGTTCTGGGCGCTGGAACGCCCCGACCTGCAGCAGATCGTGTTCCGTGTCAGCCTGCTGGCCCGCAACGACGACCTGGTGCTGCTGGCGTCGGCCGACATCCTCGGCCGGATCTGCCCCGACACCGAGGAGCTGCTGGACAACGTCGCCTTGTACGGGGAGTACTGCGCCGAGCAGGAGTGCCTGGACGTCCCGCGCGTGTTCCCGTCCGACCACGCCCGGTTCTGGTACTTCCGCAAGCCCGGCCGCGACCCCGGCTACGCCGCCTACGACGACACGCGCCTGACCGCGACCGTCCTGTCCGGCCTGCCGGGCGCCGGCAAGGACCACTGGATCGCCGCCAACCGGCCGGGCGTGCCCGTCGTCAGCCTCGACCGGCTGCGCGGAGAGATGGGCGTGTCCCCCGCCGGCGACCAGCGCGCCGTGGCCGCCGCCGCGCACGAGGCGGCCCGCGGGCATCTGCGCGCCGGGCGGTCGTTCGTGTGGAACGCCACCAACGTGTCGCGGACGCAGCGTGATCTGTGCACCGGCCTCATCGCCCGCTACCGGGGCCGGGTCGAGGTCGTGGCGCTGGAGGCGCCGCCCGGCGTGCTCCGCGACCGCAACCGCGGCCGGCGCTCCCCCGTCCCGGACGCGGTCATCGACCGTCTCGTCCGCCGCTGGGAGATCCCCGATCCGACCGAGGCCCACCGGGTCGACTGGCTGACGACCGGCTGACCTGCGGCCGCGCGTCCCCGCCGGCGGCCCGGCCGCGCGCGGCCGGGGCCGCCGCCACGTTTAGTCCGCGACCTGGGGGAACGGCTGTACCCGGGCTTCGTAACGAGGACGTGGAGGAGGCCGGAGCCATGAGCATCGCGCGGCCGGCACAGGACGGCAGAACCGAGGCCGGGACCCGGACCGAAACGGGGACCGGGGGGGTGCACCGGCACGATTACGGGCGCGCCCCCGAATTCCACGGCGCGGACCACGAAGCGGGGACGGGCGAGCTGGTCAGGCAGGCGACGCGGCAGGCGTCGGAGTTGATGCGCGCCGAGCTGCGTCTCGCGGTGGCCGAGCTGAAGGACAAGGGCCGCCACGCCGGGACCGGCGCCGGAATGTTCGGCGGCGCGGCCCTGGTGGCGCTGTACGCGGTGGCCGTGCTGCTCGCGGCGGCGGTCGCCGCGATCGCGCTGGTCCTGCCGGTGTGGGCGGCCGCCCTCATCATCGGCGGGTTCCTCATGCTGGTCGCGGGCGTCCTGGCCCTGCTCGGCCGGTCGCAGGCCAAGCGCGCCACACCGGCCAAACCCGAGAAGGCCATGGACGGGGCGAAGCAGACCGTGGCGGAGCTGAAGGAGAGGGCGACGCACCGATGACCACGCAGGGCAAGCAGGGCGCCGGGACGGGGACCGAGGAGCTTCGGCAGGAGGTCGACCGGGCGCGCCACGATCTGGGCGAGACGGTGGAGCAGCTCGCCGCCAAGGCCGATGTGAAGGCCATGGCCAGGCAGAAGGCCGCCGACGCCAAGAGCAGGATGCGGGAGTCGGCCGCGTCGGCGCGGGAGGTCACCGCGCGGGTCAAGGGCGCCGGCGCGGCGGACCAGGCCAAGCGGGGCGGCGCCGTCGTCGCGTCGGCGGGCGCGGTCGCGCTCGCGGCGGTGTGGATGCGCCGGCGCCGCTCACCCAAGGCACGGCTGCGCCCGGGGCGCGGGCGGGGCCGCAACGCCCCGGTGCGTGTGGTGTTCCGCACCGGCCAGAGGCAGGCCGTCCGCGTGCGCCGCCGTCGCCGCACGCTGCTGTGAGGAGAGTTCGGTCATGACCGAACCGGGTGGACCCACCGCGCTGCGCGCCACGTCGTGGAAACAGGCGCTCAAGCGCACGATCGGGGAGTTCAAGAGGGACAACCTGACCTCCTGGGCCGCCGCGCTCACCTACTACGCCATTCTGTCGATCTTCCCGGCGATCCTGGTGGTGGTGTCCCTGGTCGGCCTGGCCGGCCAGTCGGCCACCGACGACCTGATCTCCAGCGTCAGCGACCTGGCCCCCGGGGCGGTCGGCGACCTGCTCATCAGCTCGATCAACCAGCTGCAGGGCAGCGGCGGAGGCGCCGGCGTCATCGCCCTGCTGAGCCTGGCCGGCGCCGTGTGGTCGGCGTCGGGGTATGTCGGGGGGTTCATGAAGGCCTCCAACATCGTCTACGACATTCCCGAGGGGCGGCCGATCTGGAAGACGGTCCCCATCCGGATCGCCGTGACGCTGCTGGCGCTGGCGGTGCTGGCGGCGTCGGTGATCGCGGTGGTGGTGTCGGGGCCGCTGGCCCGCGAGATCGGCGACGTCCTCGGCCTGGGCTCCCAGGCCGTCACCATCTGGAGCATCGCCAAGTGGCCGGTGATGCTGCTGGTGATCAGCTTCCTGTTCTCGCTGCTGTACTGGGCCTCGCCCAACGCCAAGCGGGGCTTCCAGTGGGTCACGCCGGGCGGGCTGGTCGCGGTCCTGCTGTGGCTGGCGGCCTCGGGCCTGTTCGCGCTGTACGTGGCGAACTTCGCCTCCTACAACAAGACCTACGGCAGCATCGCCGGGATCATCATCTTCCTGGTGTGGCTGTGGATCACGAACCTGGCGATCCTGCTGGGCGCCGAACTGAACGCCGAGCTGGAACGCGGCCGCGCCATCGCCGGCGGACACGACGCCGAGGCGGAGCCGTACGTGGAGTTCCGCGACACCCGCGCGTTCGACGACGAAGAACGCCGCGAGACCGGTGCCGGCGAGTCGGCGGACGGCGAGGACGGCCACCCGGACGGCGGCGCCCGACGCGCCGAGGCCGAGGCGGCACCGGCCCCCCGCCGGGGACGGCCGGGCGGCGGCCGCCCCTAGAAAGCCGCCCCCGGAGGCCGCTCCCGGCCCCGCTCGCGCGGCGGGGCCAGGCGCTTTCCCGGGCAATCACGGGTCGCATAAGGCCGAACACGGCGAATAGGATCATCGCATGCTCCGTCCGGCCTATCCGATCGAGACCGAGCGGCTGACCCTGCGGCCGTTCTGTCCGAACGACCTCGAGGACCTGTACGCCTACCAGTCCCTGCCCGAGGTGGCTCGCTTCCTGTACTGGGAACCCCGGAACCTGGAGGAGTCCCGCGCGTTCCTGAAGCAGAAGATGTCCGCGTCCACCGTGGAGAAGGAGGGCGACTGGCTCGTCCTGGCGGTGGTGTGGCGCCAGACCGGCGACCTGATGGGCGAGGTGAACCTGCAGTGGCGCAGCCGGGAGCACCGGCAGGGCGAGATCGGGTACATCTTCCATCCCGCCTACCACGGCAAGGGGTTCGCGACCGAGGCCGCCGAGGTCGTGCTGCGGCTGGGTTTCGAGGGGCTCGACCTGCACCGCGTGGTGGGGCGGCTGGACGGCCGCAACACCGCGTCCGCGCGGGTGCTGGAGCGGCTCGGGATGCGCCGCGAGGCGCGCCTGGTGCAGAACGAGATGGTCAAGGGCGAATGGTCCGACGAGGTCGTCTACGCGATGCTGCGGCACGAGTGGGACGCCCGCTCCGGGCGCTGAACCCGCCCCCGATCTGCTGACCGGTCAGCGGCCCGCCTGCTCGTCCAGGGTGCGGGCGAGGTCGCGGACGTGGCCGCGCAGCTCGGCGGGGCGGCGGATGACGAACGGGAGGCCGAGCCCGGCCAGCATCCGCGGCATCCCGTCCAGCCGCTCCGCCCGGGTGATCATGACCACTCCCCCGGCGGTCTCGGTGAGCGTGGCGGTGGTGGTGCGCCTGAAGCAGCTCCAGCATCGCCAGGACGCGGGTCGTCGGATGCGACGGTGCGGGGTATGACACGGGTCACTCACCAAATCCGGGCGGTTTCTGTCCGGTATTGACCGTAGCGTGAGGTCACATCCACGGAGAAGGGACGGCTGACATGGCTACGTTCGTCCTGGTCCCCGGCTACTGGCTCGGCGCCTGGGCGTGGGACGAGGTGGCGGCCGAGCTGCGTACCGCGGGCCACGACGTCCACGCGGTGACACCGGCCGGGCAGGCCGAGCGCGCCGGCGAGGCCGCGCCCGGCGTCGACGTCGACACCCACATCGCCGACATCGTGTCGGTCATCGAGGGCGGCGCCCTGGAGCGGGTCGTGCTCGTCGCGCACAGCGGCGCGAACATGGCCGCCACGGGGGCGTCGGACCGGATCCCCGGGCGGATCGCGCGGATCGTGTACGTCGACACCGGGCCGATGCCGCCGGGCATGGCCGGCATCGACTTCCACGACCCGCAGGCCCGTGCGGAGCTGGAGAAGCAGGTCGCCGAGCAGGGCGAGGGGTGGAAGATCCCGGTTCCGCCGTTCGACCCGGAGTCCGACCCGGACAACCTCGCCGGCCTGTCCGCCGAGCAGCTCGCCGTGATGCGCGAGCACGGCACACCGCAGCCGTTCGGCACGGCGACGCAGGCGCTGACGCGTCCCGATCCCCTGCCCGCGACGCCGCGCACGCTGATCGCGAACACGATCCCGCTCGCGGCGGTGAAGGCGATGGGCGAGCAGGGCCACCCGGTCTTCTCGATGATGACCGGGCCCGGCTGGACCTACCGGGAGCTGCCGACCGGCCACTGGCCGATGTTCTCCCGGCCGCGCGACCTCGCCGCGCTCCTCGGCGAGGTGTCGGCCCTGGAGCCCGCCGGGCGGTCGTGACCGTGCGCGGTGGCGGTGTGGCCGGGCGGGTCCGGATGACTCACTTCTTCACAGCCCGCGGCGCATTTCTTGTCAAAGGCCCCTGTAGATCGATCCGGTGGAGGCGAGGAAACTCGGCGTGGTCGCGCGGCCACGGGGGTCGGGCCGTTTCCGTGAGGAGCGCAGATGACAACGTCCGTTCGCCGTCGGCCACTCCAGGGACAGTGGAAGCGCTCGCTCGCCGCCGGCTCGGTCGCCGTCGTCCTCGTCGCCGGGCTCGGTGCGGTGGGTGCGGGCGCCGCGCAGGCCGCGCCCGCTCGGACTCTCGCGGCGCCGGTCGCGGCCGACAGCGGGGCGCGCATCACCGCGGAGAAGAAGGTCGGCGAGCACGCGGTCGACATCACGATCGACTCGCCGTCGCTGGGCACGTCGGTGAACGCCCGCATCCTGCTGCCGAGGGACTGGCAGCGCGGCGCGCAGGCGACGTGGCCGGTCCTGTACGCCTTCCACGGCGGCCAGGATGACTACACGTCCTGGGCCAGGAACACCGACATCGAGGCGTGGGCGCTCAAGTACAACGTCATCGTCGTCATGCCCGAGGGCGCCAACGGCTCCTACACCGACTGGTACAACTACGGCAAGGGCGGGACGCCCAAGTGGGAGACCTTCCACACCGCGGAGGTGCGCCAGCTGCTGGAGCGCAACTACGGCGCGGGCGCGCTGCGCGCGGCCATCGGCAACTCCTCGGGCGGCGCGGGCGCGATGAGCTACGCGGCCCGGCACCCGGGGCTGTTCAAGTACGCGGCGTCGCTGAGCGGCATCCTGTCGATGCGGTCGATCGGCATGCCGGCGATGCTGATGTTCACCAACGCCGGCAACGGCCAGGACCCGTTCGCGATCTGGGGGATCCCGTGGGCCGACGACGCCAACTGGGCGGCGCACGACCCGTACTCGCTGGCGCCGAAGCTGCGCGGCACCGGCCTGTTCTTCTCCGCCGGCACGACGGGGCGTCCCGGTCCCGGTGACCCGGGCGTCGCGCCGTGGGACATCGGCCTGCTCAGCGAGATCGCGATCGGCGCGAACACCAAGGAGTTCAAGAAGCGCCTGGACGAGCTGGGCATCCCCCACACGGCGCACATCTACGGTGACGGCCGGCACAACTGGCCCGCGTGGATCCGCGAGGCGGGCTTCATCTGGCCGTCGCTGATGGAGTCGATCGGCGCCCGGAAGTTCTGACACCGCCCGGCCCGTGTGACCGGCCCGTGTGACCGGCCCGTGTGACCGGCGCGTGCCACGGGCCCGTGTGATGATCCCGGCCCGGCCCGGTTCCGTGGCGGCTGCGGCTGCCGTCCCGGAACCGGGCCGCCCTGTCAGCGGCGGTAGCCGAGGCCGTGGCCGAAGCGGTACAGGGCGGTGCCGGGCTCGTCCCGGACGGGGATGGCGACCGGCAGCCGCCCGCGCGGGTTCAGCTCGCCGAACAGGGTCTTGGCGGCCGACCGCAGCGCCTCGGCGGTGTAGGAGTAGGTGGCCAGGTAGGTGGTGGCCTCGGGGAACCAGGCGATGTCGTAGGGGTCGCGGACGGCGATGACGACGACGGGCGTGCCGGTGGCGGCGAGGGCCTTGACGAGGTTCATCTGCCCGGGGCCGTTGTGGCCGGGCTCGTCTTCGACGTCCCAGGCGCGGTTGGTGACGGCGACGACGAGGTCCTGGCCGCGCGCGGCTTCGGCGGCCTCGTCGATCTGCGCCCGGGTGGGCCTGATGCCGGTCTGCCGGATGGTGGCGGTGGCGCCGCGCCGGGCGATCTCGGTGCCGAGGGCGGCGGTGGTGGACACGCCCCATCCGGTGACCAGGACGTCGCGGGCGCCGGGCCGCAGCGGCAGGACGCCGGCGTCGTTCTCGACCAGGGTGGTGGTGCGGTCGGCGGCGCGCTGCGCGGCGGCCAGGTGCGCGGGCGTCCCGACCACCTCGCCGACCCGGGACTCGTCGGTGTAGGGGTCGCGGAACAGGCCGCGCTCGTGCTTGAGCTCGAGGATCCGGTAGACCGACGCGTCGATGCGCTCCTCGGTCAGCTCACCGGACTCGACGGCGGCGACGACGGCGGCGAGCTGCCGGGGGAACACGCCGGCGCCGTCGTCGTCCACGGGCGGTTTGAGCAGCACGTCGGCGCCGGCCTTGAGGGCGAGGACGGGGATGCGCTCGTCGCCGTACTTGTCGCGGACACCCTGCATGTCGAGGGCGTCGGTGACGACGACGCCGCGGTAGCCGAGCCGGTCGCGCAGGATGCCGGTGAGGATGGGCCGCGACAGGGTCGCGGGGTCGCCGGACGGGTCCAGCGACGGCACGACGATGTGCGCGGTCATGATCGAGTCGACGCCGGCGGCGATGGCTGCGCGGAAGGGCGGCAGGTCGAGCCGTTCCCATTCCCGGCGGGTGTGGTCGATCTCGGGGACGCCGCTGTGGCTGTCGGTGGTGGTGTCGCCGTGGCCGGGGAAGTGCTTGGCGGTCGCGGTGACGCCGCCGGACCGGTATCCGCGGATCTGCGCGGTGACCATGTCCGACACCAGGCCGGGGTCGGAGCCGAAGGACCGGACGCCGATGACGGGGTTGGCGGGGTTGACGTTGACGTCGGCGTCGGGGGCGTAGTCCTGGTTGATGCCGATGGCGCGCAGTTCCCGTCCGGTGATGCGGGCCAGGGCGCGGGCGTCGCCGGTGCGGCGGCCGGCGGCCAGGGCCATGGCGCCGGGCGACTGCGTCGCGGGCGGCTGGATGCGGGCGACGATGCCGCCCTCCTGGTCGGTGGCGATCGTCGCGGGGATCCGGTGGGGCCCGGCCATCGCGGCGCGCTGGATGCCGTTGGAGAACGCGGCGACCTGGTGGGGGTCGTCGATGTTGTTGCCGTAGTAGATGAATCCGCCGGGCCGGTACCGGGCCATGACCTGCGCGGCGTTGCCGGCCCCGTACAGCCTGCGGTTGGCGGCGACGTCGGCGGGGTCGGTGGTGTCGGCGCTCTTGCCGTGGATCTGCAGGACGAACAGCTGGGCGGCCTTCTCCTCCAGTGTCATCGACCGCAGGATGCGCATGAGCTCCGGGTTCTTTCCGTGGCCGCCGCCGTTTCCGCCGCCGGGCGGCGCGGCGTGCGCGGCGGGCGTCATCATGGCGGTGAGGCCGGTGACGGCGAGAGCACCGGCGGTAAGGCCGGCGAGCCACCGGCGGCGGCGCGTGCGGGGACGGTACATGACGGCTCCCTCCGGCCCCCGAACTTCGGATGATCAAGGTCTTTCTCGCACGCTAGCCCCGGGCGGCGGCGCCGTCCACGGCAAGGGTCGACGACGCCGCGGCCGGGGGCGCGTCAGTTGCGGCGCAGCCACCGCCACCAGTGACCGCCGGGCGGGTCCGGTTCGGTCAGCGGATGGTCCTCGACGCGGTAGCGGCGGACGTAGGCGCTCGCGAACGCCTGCACGCTGGCGCCGAGCGGCACCGCCAGCAGCACCCCGGCGGGCCCGGCGACGGCGGCGCCGGCCAGGATGAGCCCGAACGCGACGGCGGGGTGCACGTCGACGGTGCGGGCGGTGATGCGGGGGTGCAGCAGGTAGTTCTCCAGCTGCTGGTAGGCGAGGACGAACAGCAGCATCCACAGCGCGGTCGACGGCGCCACGGTCAGCGCGATCAGGACGGGCACCGCGCCGGCCAGGTAGGTGCCGACGGCGGGGATGAACTGCGACACCACCCCCACCCACAGAGCCAGGACCGCGGCGTAGGGGACCCCGAGCCCGACCATGGCGATGTAGTGCGCGATCCCGGAGACCAGGGCCAGCAGCCCGCGCGAGTAGAGGTAGCCGCCGGTCTTGTCGACGGCGATCTCCCAGGCCCGCAGCGCCTGCCGCTGGTGGAGGGGCGGCAGCAGGGAGCACACCGTCCGGCGGAACCGCGGGCCCTCGGCCGACAGGTAGAAAGTGAACAGCACCACGCCGAGGGCCTTGAACACGACGCCGAACGCGGTGGCGCCGATCCCCCACACGTTGGTCGCCAGGGACGACAGATGCCGCGACAGGGCCCCGGTGACGGTGGGGAGCCGCTGGAACAGGGTGTCCTGCGACAGGCCGGTCCCGAAGGTGGCGTTGACCCATCCGATGACCTGGTCGACGTATCCGGGGAACCCTTCGACGAGGCCCGCGGCCTGGGTGGCCAGCAGCGATCCGATGCCGCTGAGGAACCCGCCGGTCAGGACGGCGACGACCAGGAACATCGCGGCGGTGGCGGGGCCGCGCCGCCACCCGTGCCGGGCCAGGAAGTTGACGGCCGGTTCGATCGCGAACGCCAGGAACAGCGAGATCAGCAGGAGCAGCAGCAGGTCCCGCAGCCGCTGCAGCAGCCACATCGCCGCCATGAACGCCAGGACGACGGCGCCGGCGAGCACGAACGCCTTCGGCAGCCAGGGCGGCATCGCGTGCGCGTCGCCGGCTGCGGGCCGCCCGGCGGGCGGTTCGGCGGGGGCGTCGGGCGGGACGTCGGCGGGCGCGTAGGCGGGCCTGTCGCCGGGCGTCTGCGACATGCCCGCACGCTAACCGTGTCCCGCCGCCCGTTTCGGGCGTCCCGCCCCGCCGCGGGGCCGATCTTTGCCGAGATTTCAGCCGGGCGCGTTACCGGCGGTGTTCAGGGGGTTCGACAGGTCGGAGATCGCCCTGTCGAGCCGGGCCCGGCGCCCGGCCGGGGTCCTGGCCTTCAGCAGCGGAAGGATCACCAGGTAGCGGGCGGTCTTGTCGAGGGCCTCGAACCGGGCGGCGGCGCCGGGGTGGGCGGCCAGTGCCTCGGCCAGGTCGGGCGGGACGGTGGCGTTGCGCTGGGCGGTGTAGGCGGCGTCCCAGCGGCCGTCGGCCCGGGCGGCGGCGACCTCGGCGAGGCCGGGCGGGCGCATCCGCCCGGCGGCGGTGAGCGCCTCCACCTTCTCGACGTTCACCCGCGACCAGGGGCTGCCCTTGCGGCGGCGCGAGTACCGCTGCAGGTAGAAGGTCTCGTCGCAGGACTTGCGCCGGCTGTCGATCCAGCCGTAGCACAGGGCGACGTCCAGCGCCTCGGCGATGGTGACCGAGGTGGCGTCCGCCCCCTTCTTGGCGATCTTCAGCCAGGCGCCGCCTTCGCCGTCGTGGTTGGCGGCCAGCCACGCCTCCCACTGGGCGGCGTCCGCGAAATGCATCATCGTCCCAGGATGGCACCCGGCACCGACAACCGGCGCCGCCCCCTTGCCGGGACCCGATGGTGGACTCCTCGTGCGCGCGTGCCGCCTCATCGGCTTCCCACCCCATAGGCTACGGCCGGACGGGAGGCGCGTCAGGGCGTGTGATGAGCGGATCGGCGCGGCCTCCGGGCGGATCGCGGTGAAGGAGTGGGATGGTCAGCGACAACGCCGACAGGCTGGCGGTGCTCATCGACGCCGACAACGCCCAGCCCACGATCATCGAGGGGCTGCTGGCGGAGGTCGCCAAGTACGGCACCGCCCATGTCAAGCGCGCCTACGGCGACTGGACCGGGACGAGCCTGCGCGGCTGGAAGGAGCGGCTGCTGGAGCAGTCGATCCAGCCGATCCAGCAGTTCGCCTATACGACGGGCAAGAACGCCACGGACGCGGCGATGGTCATCGACGCGATGGACCTGCTGTATTCGGACCGGTTCGACGGGTTCTGCCTGGTCTCCAGCGACAGCGACTTCACCCGCCTGGCCGCGCGGATCCGCGAGTCGGGCCTGACCGTGTACGGGTTCGGGGAGCGCAAGACGCCCAAGCCTTTCGTGGCGGCGTGCGACAAGTTCATCTACATCGAGAACCTCGCCTACGACCAGGTCTCGGCCGCGCCCGCCGCCGCGGCGCTGCAGCCGGCGCCCTCTTCGTCGGCCGCGACGCTCAAGCAGGACACGGCGCTGGTGAACCTTCTGCGCAACGCCGTGGAGGGCGCCTCCGACGAGGACGGGTGGGCGGCGCTGGCGGGGGTCGGCCACATCATCACCAACCAGCGCCCCGAGTTCGACTCCCGCAACTACGGCTTCGCCAAGCTCAGCGAGCTGATCGCGGCGACGACGCTGTTCGAGCTGGACCGCCGCAGCCCGGGCGACGGGAAGCCGGGCATCATCTACGTCCGCGACAAGCGCCGCCGGGACAAGAGGCCGGCTTCCTGACGGGCGCTGAGTTCCTGACGGGCGCTGACCCGGCGGCGCCCCCGCCGACCATAACTTCTACTTCTGGCATTCAGAAGGACCATGTCTTTGACTTCTGGATGGGCGGTGCCGACGATGGAGGTGACGGCGTCCGGCACAAGGGGGAGTTCATGACGGAGTACGAGAAGGCCATGCGGCCGGAGGACATCACGCGGCTGTTCGTCGAGCGGTCCAACGCCGGTGACGCGGAGGGCGTCGCGGCCCTCTACGAGAAGGACGCGGTGATGGCCTACCCGCCTGGTTCGCAGACGGTGGGCCGGGACGCGATCCGCGAGCTGTGGGAGAAGGTGCTGGCCGGCCGCCCGCGTTTCGAGCCGGAGGAGCCGCTGCCGACCCTGGTCAACGGTGACGTCGCGCTCACTTCGACGCCGCCGAGGGACGGGGCCGGTGCCCGCGCGCAGGTCGCGCGGCGCCAGCGCGACGGGAGCTGGCTGCGGGTCCTGGACCAGCCCGAGTTCGTCGCAGCGCGGTAGGGCGGTCGAGGCCGCATGCGGGCGGGCCCGCATGCGGCCTCTTGGACGAGGCGTGTCTCGCGCGGAGGGGAACGCGCGCGCCGCGGCCGCATCCCGCTAGTCCCCGGCCATCACGGTGAAGGTGAAGCCGGCGCTCGTGGGGCGGTGCAGCGGGATGCCGCACTTGATCCGGCGCCGTACCTGGTTGCGGGTGAGGCCGAGCCCTTGCGCGATGAGCCGTTCCGGGCGCACCGGCACCGGGTCGTCGAAGGCGACCTCGACCCGGAACGGCCACGCGTCGTCGGGCCGGGCCGGCGGGGCGTCCAGCCGCCAGGCGCCCGTCCAGTCCAGGGCGATGCGGTTGCGGCGGGCGAACAGCGGGTCCAGCAGCGTGACCGCCACCAGTTCCGGGTCGTTGACGCGGTAGCCGTGGAGCTCGGCCGGATCGATGGATCTGACCGGCGCTCGCTCGTGCACGGTGAGCTTGCTCGTCCGATCGCAGGACACGCAGGCGACCAGCAGCCAGACGTCCAGCCGCCTGCCGTTGGCGTTGACGCGGAACCGTCCCCGGCCGGTGGTGGCCGACTCGGCGCGGCAGTGCGCGCACCGCAGCGACAGCAGGGGCAGCCTGGTCCGGCGGACGACCCAGGGCAGCACGGTATGAGGTTGTGAAGACATGAGCTCTCTAGACCTGACACGAGGCCGATTACGCGCGGCCTCGAACGCTGTACGACCGGGCGCGCCAGGGCAGCCCGGCAGAGCCGGCGGGGGCGCCGGCTACAGGTGAGCGGAAGAAGGTGTCAGGTCTGAAGGGCAGGCGGGGTCACGCGGTCTCGTCCTTTGTCTTCACTGCGATCGGCCGCAGGCAACGTACGGGAACGCGGAGGGAGCCTTCAAACGGTTTTCCGGCCGAGGCTCCGTCAGTGCTCCCGGGGCCCCAGCGGCGCAGGCGGCGGCCTTCGGTCTCGGCGATCCCCTCGGCGGTCCGCGGGTCGCGCCTGAGAGGATCGGCCCGTGGCGGATGTGGTCTTCTTCGATTTGGACGGCACCCTGGTCGATCACCGGGGCGCGGTGTGGGACGCGATCGGCCAGATCGTCCGGGCCGCGCCGGACGCGACGGCTCCGCCGGAGGAGCTGGTGGCGCTGTGGTGGACGCTGGAGGGGCGCCACATGCGGGAGTACCTGGCCGGCCGGTGCTCCTTCGCCGAGCACCACCGGCGCAGGCTCCGCTCTTTCCTGCCCGCGCTCGGCGAGCCGGTTCCCGAGGATCCCGGCCGTCTGGACGCCTGGATGGCCGAGCGCTACCTCACCGCGTTCGAGGAGTCCTGGCGGTCCTATCCCGATGTGCGGCCCTGCCTGGAGAGCCTGAAGCGGCTTCCGCGGGGGCCGCGTCTGGCCGTTCTCACCAACGGGGACCCAGGGCAGCAGCGCGCCAAGCTCGCCCGCTTCGGCCTGCTGGAGTACTTCGAGGCGGTCCTGACCCCGTCCGAGCTCGGCGCGGCCAAGCCCGGCGCCTACGCCGCCGCCTGCCGGTGGATGCGGACCGACCCCGGGCGGGCGGTCAACGTGGGCGACATGCTGGAGAGCGACGTGCACGCGGCCGCCCTCGCGGGGCTCACCGGCGTCTGGCTGGACCGCGGCGTCGACTTCGTCACCGGCGGGCCGTCACCGGCGGCGGACCGGGCGGTACCGCGCATCGAGCGGCTCACCGACCTGCCCGGACATCTGGCGCGCATGGACGCCTGACATTCGTGAGAGCGTCCGGCGCTCACGGGCGCCTGCGCGGCCGGGGACGGCGGGTCCGGGGACGGCGGGTCCGGTGCCGCCCACCCACCGGGCCCCGGTGGGTGCCCCCGGGCCCGGTGGGGCCGGGTCAGGGCAGGGCGGCGAGGAACGCGGCGAACCGCCGCAGGAGCAGCGCGCACGCCTGCCCGTCGTAGGAGGGCAGGCTGCTGTCGGTGAACAGGTGCCGGTCGCCGGGGTAGAGGAACAGCTCGGCGCCGGCGGTTTCGGAGACGAGGGCGCGGGCGGCGTCGGGGGCGTGGACGGTGTGGCCAGCCCGCCGCAGCGCGTCGGCGAAGCCGCGCACACCGTGCGTCAGCCCCTGCACGTGGTGGAACAGCAGCACTTCGGCCATGCCGTGATCGTGCCACGGTGCGGGCGCGGCGGCGCGGACTCCGCCGGACGAGCTGGTCGCGCTGGCGCCGCGGGCGGCGGGGGGCTGACCACGGCGGAGATCGCGCGGGCGTTCCCGGTGCCGGAGGCGACGATGGCGCAGCGCATCAGCCGCGCCATGTGCAGCGCATCAGGGCGGCGGGCGGCCGGTTCCGGCTGCCGCCCGCGGGTGAGCGGGACGCGCGGATGCGCGCCGTCCTGCACGTGCTGTACCTGATCTTCAATGAGGGGTGCACGGCCGGTTCGGGCCCGGATCTGCGGCGCGCCGAGCTGACCGGGGAGGTCGCGGGGCTGCTGGCGCCCGACCACCAGCGTGCCCGAGCGGCGGTATCTGCGGGGCCGCGCCGACCACCTCACCGCGATGCGGCAGGATGCCCGGTATGGGTGATGTTTTCGCGCATCGGCTGCGGGTGCGGTACAGCGAGTGCGACCAGCAGGGCGTGGTGTTCAACGGCCATTACCTGTTCTTCTACGACGTGGCGCTGACGGAGATGTGGCGGGCGCTGATCGGCGAGTACGGGCAGATGGTGCAGGACGGCTACGACCTGGTGGTGGCCGAGTCCCGGATCCGGTTCCGGGAGGGCGCCCGGTTCGACGAGCTGGTGGAGGTGTCGATGCCGGTGGCGCGCCTGGGGGTGACGAGCATGGTGGTGCGGCCGGTGTTCCGGGTGGGTGAGCGGGTCATCGCTGACGGGGAGGTGCGGCATGTGTTCATCGACCCGGCGTCCAAGGCCAAGCGGGAGATGCCGCCGGAGGTCAGGGCGGCCCTGGAGCCCTATGTGGAAGGGGCGGGCCCGGACGGGGCGGGACAGGCGGCCGGCGCGGCGTCGGGCGCTCAATCGCCTTGACGACGTCTCCGACATCGCGCGCATCCCGATCTGGAATCGGGTTCCGCCTGAGGTGCCCGGCACAGTTCCCGCACGGGTGATTCAACTGGGCGCCGCACCCCCGGGGCAACCCTTTTCCGGGCGGCCCCGCGGGGTTCAGCGGGCGAACAGGGGGCGCGGCGCCCGGGATCGGCGGGCCGGCCGCGCGCACACCTGCGACAGCACCATCCGCAGCGCGGCGGCCTGCGACAGCACCGCCCATTCACGGTCGCCGTAGCCGCGCATGGACGCCGAGGCGTCCAGGACGAGCGCGACGGTCCCCTCGAAGCGGGGGAACTGCGCGGCGGCGGCGCCGACGTGGCGGTCTCGACACTCATTTTCCCCGCCCCGCCCCGACCGGCCCGGTGCCGCCGCTACGCTTCGGCGGCGGTCGCGGAGGGGGCGCCGGTGGTGTCGGGCGCCCGCCTGCTCGGCGGCGAGGACGTCCGTGCCGCGTCCGGCACGGCGCCGCCGCGCCGTTCGGCGGGCGGTTCGGCGGGCAGGCCGGCGGGGCGGGCGGCGGCGCGCTGGGCGAGGTAGGCGCCGGTCAGCACGATGGCGCCGCCGAGCATCTGCGCGGGGGTGAGGCGTTCGCCGAGCACGGCCCAGGCGATGAGGGCGGCCGCGACGGCCTCGGTGTAGCAGATCGCGCCGCCGACCTGCGCCGGGAGCCGCTGCAGCCCGGCGACGCCGGTGAGGTAGGCCACCACGGTGCTGACGACGCCGATCCAGGCGACGAGCGTCCAGCCGGGCGCGGCGAACCCCGCGACGGGGACCGGCGCGGGCAGCACGTCCCACGGCAGCGCCCAGGGCGCGGCGAGGGCGGTGAGCGCGACGGCCGCGACGGCGGTGCCGGACGCGGTGATGACCAGCGGGTCGACCTGCCCGGCGAGGCGGTCGACGATGAGGAAGTAGGCGGCCTGGCAGGCGGCGGCGCCGAACCCGGCGGCCAGGCCGAGCGGGTCCAGCGACAGGCCCGCCCACACCTGCACGACCATCGCCAGCCCGGCCATGGCGACCGCGACGCCGGCGGCGGCGGTGCGGTGCACCGGGACGCGGCGTACCAGCCGCAGCCACGCCAGCACGATCACCGGGCCGCTGAACTCCAGCAGGATCGCCACGCCGACCGGCAGCCGCGACGCGGCCACGAAGTAGCACGCCTGGCAGCCCGCGACGCCCGTCAGCCCGTAGACGGCCAGGCGGCCCAGGTGGGGGCGCAGGCCGCGCGCCGCCGACCGTCCCCGCAGGACGACCGCGACCGGCACCAGCACCACCGCGGCGGTCGCGATCCGCAGCCACACCGCCTGCAGCGGGCCGAGCCCGGCCTCGATGAGGGCCTTGCCGAACGGCCCGGACGCGCCGAAGCACACCGACGACACCAGCACCAGGCCCACGCCCCAGGCGCGCGTCCGCGCCGCGCCGTCCGCCGCCCCCACCGCCCACCCCCGCGCCGCACCGTGCGTCCGTCCGTTCACCCGCCCGCAAGGGCTAATGAGCATGGTGCCATAACGCTCCTTACACGTCGATGGCGGGGAGCACGCCCGCCCGGAGGGATACCGGGCCGTGACTGCGGTGATGCCGGACGCGCCGCCCGGTGGGACTACTATTCGCCGAATGAGCTGGCAGGCGGCCGGGGCGGGGCCCGGTGGAACCGGAGGCGGGCCGAGCGGGGACCTGTTCGCGGCGGTCGAGGGCAACGTGCGCGAGCTGGTGGCGTCCCCCTGGTGGCAGACCGCCCAGCCCGCCGACCGCGCCGGCCAGATCGCCGCGCGGATGCTGTGGGGCGCGGGCGAATGGTGGCTGTACGGGGCGTGGGGCCGCTGGTACCGGTGCGGCCTGGACGGCGCCTGGCACCCCTGCCCCCCGCCCGAGGCGTTCGAGGACCGCCGCGTCGCGGTGCCCGCACCGCCCGGCGCGGGGATCCCGCCCGTCCCGCCGCAGCTGTACCCCACCGGCCCGGACCTGTCCGCCGGGCGCGTCGCGCCGCTGGGGTTCCTCGGCCCGGTCCCCGACACCGCGGTCGTGGCGCGCATCTCCCAGGCCCTCACCACCGCGCTGGCGGTCAACCCGCAGCAGTTCGCCCAGCGCGACCCCATGTTCCAGCCCGGGACGCCCAGCACCGTCGCCGCCGCGTGGGGCGCGCTGCTGTGGTGCGCCGGGTCCCCGGTGGTGCTGACCGAGCATCCGCTGATCGAGTCGTTCATCCCGTTCCTGACCACCTCGGCGGACCGGCTGCACTGGATGATGCCGCCCGACTTCGCCACCCTGGCCGGCTACTACATCCACCGCCTGGGCGCCGGCGACGGCGGCGGCGCCGCCCACATCGCCCGCGTCATGTACGAGGTCGCCGCCGGGCTGCAGGCCGACCCCCGGTTCCGTCCCGGCGCCGACGCCCTCGCGGCGGTGACGGCGGCGTCGCTGCGGATGGTCAACCAGGACATGGCCACCGTCCGGTACGGGCCCGAGGCGATCCTGCAGGAATGGCGGCGCCGCTGCCCCGCCGAGTTCGCCACGCCGATGGTCCGCGACACCGCGCCCGGCGAGTACCTGCGCCTGGCCCTGTACGACCTGCAGCAGATCGTCGCCGGGCTGACCGGCCCCCGCCCCGCGGCGCCCGGCCGCGGCCACGACGAGGTCCGCCGCGCCGGGATCGCGGTGCTGGCCGCCGACCTGCAGGCCGCGCCGGGCGCGCTGCCGGCGCTGCAGCGGTGGCTGGACCCCGACAGCTCCCGCACCCTGCAGGCGGTGCTGGGCGACCCGGCCAACCCGCTGCGGTCGCTGTGGCCGCGCGACGGGCGGCTGCCGGACGCACTGCGCACCGACGACGCCGACGCGCTGGCGGCGCTGCTGTCCACGACCTACACGCTGGGGCTGACGTGGTGCCGGCTGGCGCAGGTCGCGCCGCCGGCGGCGGGTTTCGCTGTGCCGCAGGCGGTCGCGGCGGAGCTGACGTCCCCGGCGATGCACACCCCGCCGTCCACCGACGAGCTGTCGGCGTGGGACATCATCAAGGCCGCCCGCGCCCACATGGCCGCCGAGCGCGCCGACCGCCCGGTGGCGCCGGTGCCCGAGCCGGCGACGGACGCGCCGGGCCCGCCGCCCGCGGTGGCGCCTGCCCCGCCCCCCGGCGCGCCGGTGCCGCCCCCGGCCGCACCGGAACCGCCCGCACCCGCATCGCCGGTGCCGCCGCCTGCGCCGCCGGTCTCCCCGCCGCCCTTCCCGGGACCGCCGGCCCGTCACGAGCAGCCCGCGCCGCCCCCGCCCCCGCCCGCTCCCCCGCCCCCCTCGTCCTCCCCGTCTCTGTCGGATCCGTTCGAGCCGGGGGCGCCCCACTCTTCACCGCCCTCTTCACCGCCCTCTTCACCGGCGCCGCCTCCGGCGCCCGTTCCCGAGCCGCCCGTTCCCGAGCCGCCCGCGCCGGAGTGGCCGCCGCCCGACGCGACGACCGCCGACGCCGCGCCCCCGGCCCCGCCGCCCATGCCCCCGCCCCCGCCCCCGCCCCCGCCTCCGCCTGCTCCGGCGGAGTCTCAGCCGCCGGCGGAGCCGGTGTGGCCGCCGGAACCGCAGCGGACGCAGCTGGACACCGACGCGTTCCGGACCCAGCTCGACCCGGGTCCCGCGTGGCCCGGCGCCGACGCCCCCGCGGTTTCGGCGCCGCCGCCGGGTCCCGCTCCGCAGGCGGATCTGCCTCCGCCTCCGGCGCCGGTTCCCGAGCCGCCGCCGCCGATGCCTCCGGCGCCCGTCCCTGAGCACAGCCCGCAGATCGCCGAGGCGTACGGGATCCGGTTCCTGTGCGGCGCCGACGACATCGAGCGCGTGGTGACCGAGGTGCGGCGGCGCGGCAAGTGGGCGCGGCGGCTGCGGGGGCAGGAGGTGTCCAGCGCGTCGGCGCCGGCGCTGCTGCTGATCGGGTCGCCGTCCAGCGGGCAGCGGCGGCTGGCGCGGATGGCCGCGGCGGCGCTGGCGGAGGTGGAGGCCTCCAGCGGCGAGGTCCACAGCGCCCACGCCGAAGACCTGCGCGAGCACGGCCCCGACGGGCTGCGCGCGGTGCTGGACGAGCACGCGGGCCATGTCCTTCTCCTGGACGGCCTGGACGGCCTGATCCTCGACGAGGCGCAGGGCCCGGCGTACGCGTCGGTGCTGTACCGGGCGCGGCTGGAGGGCGTCAACGACACCGCGCTGCTGGCGACGTGCGAGCCGGACCGGGTCGGGGAGCTGTCGGCGGCGTCGCCGGAGCTGGTGACCGATCTGCGGGCCGTGCGGCTGCCGGACCTTGACGTCCCCGAGGCGCGTTCGGCGCTGGTGGGGCTGCTGGCCGAGGAACGCCGCCTGCGGCTGGGCCCGGACGCCTGGACGGTGGTGAACCGCGACGTGGGAACGCTGCGTGCGCGGGGGCGGCTGACCGGCGCACGGCTGGTGGAGGCCTATCTGGACCGGGCCGCGACACGGCATCTGGGCAGTGCGGAGGCCACGCAGGCGATCGGGAGCGCGCTGTCGCTGACGGCGGCCGATTTCGAGGGCCTGGCCGCGGAGCTGTCGGGCCGCTGACGGCGCCGTCCCCGGACGCGCGCGCCTCGATCGGCCGGTGCCCGGCCGTGTCCGTGCCCGGCACCGTCCTTGCCGTGCACCTGCCGTGTCCGTGCTCGGCCGCGGCCCCGGCCGGTACGGGGTGGTCTCGGGGGCTCGATTCGCCTTGCCCGCAGGCGATCTGGGCCCCCGTGCGGCGGCGGAATGTCGGTGGGCGGGGTCACGATGGGGGTGTGGATCGCGTTGACCGGCTGCTGGCGCTCGTCGCCGAGTTGCGTGCGGCCTCCCCCGAGCCTCTGGACCCGGCCGCGCTGGCGGGGCGGCTGCGGGTCAGCGAGCGGACCGTCCGCCGCGATCTGGAGCTGCTGACGCACGGCGGGCTGCCGGTGCGGCCGGTGAAGGGCCGAGGGGTGGTGCTGCCGGACGCGCCGGCGCCGGACGCGCTGAGCGAGGCGGGGTCGCTGACGGGCCCGGTGCACGACACCCTGGCCGAGGCCGTCCGGGGCCGCCGCGTCGTCCGGCTCGCCTACACCGACCAGGCGGGGTCGCGCAGCTTCCGCGACGTGGAGGCGCACGGCCTGGTCGTCGCCCCCTACGCGGAGTACCTGGTGGGGTGGTGCCGGATGCGCGACGGGCCGCGGATGTTCCGGCTGGACCGGATCGGCGCGGCGTTCCTGTCGGGGCGGGCCGCGGAGGTCCGCGATCTGGACGCGCTGCTGGCGGCGCTGCGGGTGCCGGTGCCGCGTCCCCCGGCCGAGCCGGGGCCGCGCGGCCCGGCGGGTGCGGCGCGGGCGCGGGCGTGGACGCTGGACCGGCTGCAGTTCGTGCGGTCCCGGCTGCGGGACGCGGCGGCGGAGGTCCGCGGCGGGACGGGCGGTGCCGCGCTGCGGTGCGTGCTGGGGCATCTGGCGGAGTGGACGCGGTGGCAGGCGGCGGCGATCCGGGCGGCGGCGACGGGTGAGGAGCCGGTCCTGTCCGGGCGGCCCCCGCGGTTCCCGGAGGGGTTCGGCCGGGAGATGCCCTTCGACGCGCGGGAGCGGATGATCCAGGACGCGATGGCGCTGCGGTCCCTGGGCGAGCTGGCGCGCGATCTGCAGGAGGTGCTGGAGTCGGTGGGGCACTGGGCGGCGGGCTGCGACGACGCGCTGTGGGAGGCCGAGCTGCCCGACCCGCGCCCCTACGGCCCGCCGGGGCCTCCGCGTCCGCTGGCGGACCTGCTGGCGGGGTGGCGCGGCCCCCTCGCCCACATCGAGTGGCATCTGGACCGCCTGGCCGATGGGCCGCCGCCGGCGCCGCCGGGCGGCGCCGGCGAGGAGGTGTGGATCGTGGACCGCTGCCCTCTGCAGGCGTGACCCGGGCGGGGGCACTCGCGGGGAGCCGTTACAGTGGGTGGGTCGGTGTGGCATGTGTCCCCCGGGCTCTACCTGATGCCTTCGGGGAATACCGCCGGTCCCATGCGGTCCGGGCTGGAGCTTCGTTGTGCCTTTCGCCGTGAGGCGACCACCACACCGGCCTGAACGCCGAGGCCCCGGCGAGGTTCATCTCGTCGGGGCCTCGGCGTTCGCGCGTCTGCGGGACGTCGTGTCCGGGCGGGCGGGGCCGCGCCCCGGTCGCCGCGCCCCGGGCCGGGGGCCGCCGGGTGCGCGGCGGCGGTGTCCCGTCGGTGTCCGGGGCGGGGGGCCGGGACGGTGTCACGGTGGGGGTGTCACGGTGGCGGGTTCATAGTGCGGCCGCCGCGATCGCGGCGCCGATCGCGGCGAGGACGATGATGACGGCGGCCGCGGCGAATGCGACGGTGCGGGCGCGGCGGCGGCGGGGTGCGCCGAGCCGTGCGAGGCGATGGGCCAGCCGCGGGTCGTCCTCGCTCAGGCGGACCTCGATCTGCGTGAGGATCCGCTGCTCCTCCATCGACAGCGCCATGCTCATACCTCCGGGGGGTCAGGTGTCTGGTTCTTCCCCACGGAGCATGATCATTATCCCTTGGGGGTGGTGACGGTCACGCCGCGTGCGGGGGCGCTCTGGTGGTGGAGGCGGTCCAGTGCGGTGACGTAGTAGGTGTAGGTGCGGCCGGGTTCGGCGGACGGGTCGATGATGCCGCCGCCGCGGACGCCGGCGACGAGGTGCGCGGGGTCGACGGGCGCGCAGGCGGCGCGTTCGCCGTCCACGCGGTAGACGGCGTAGACGGCGGCGCCCTCGGACGGCCGCCAGGTGACCTTCACGCCGTCGTCGCCGTGCGGGGCGGCGGTGGTGTCCTGGACGGGCGGGGGCGCCTTGCCTCCGGCGGCGGCGGGCCGCAGGGCGGGGCGGGCGTAGTGGTCGTCGCGGAGCCGCTGGGCGAATCCGCGGCGGTTCTCGGCGATGTCGGAGGCGCTGAAGAACACGTCGCCGTCCACCTGCGGGTATCTGGCGTTGAGGGTGAGGTGGCGCGACAGTTCGGCGGGGTCCTTCCAGGCGGAGTCGGCGCCGACGCGGTAGGCGCCCTGCCCGATGGTCAGGTGCACGTCGGTGCCCTCGACCTGCCGGGCCCACCAGGCGACGAGTTCGGCGTAGTCGGCGCGGGGGTCGCCGATGGGCCAGTACAGCTGGGGGGTGACGTAGTCGAGCCACCCCTTGGTGATCCATTTGCGGGTGTCGGCGTAGATGTCGTCGTAGCTCTGCAGGGCGCGGGTGCCGGATCCGGCGGGGTCGCTGGACTTGTTGCGCCACACCCCGAACGGGCTGATGCCGAACCGCACCCACGGCTTGGCCTGGTGGATGCGGCGGGACAGGTCCTCGACGAGGAGGTCGACGTTGCGGCGCCGCCAGTCGTCCTTGTCCATGCCGCCGCCGTGGGCCTTGTAGGTGGCCTGGTCGGGGAACTCGCCGTCCTCGGGGTAGGGGTAGAAGTAGTCGTCGAAGTGGACGGCGTCGATGTCGTACTTGCCGACGACGTCCATGACGGCCTTGGTGGCCAGTTCCCGCACCTGCGGGATGCCCGGGTCGTACCACAGGCCGTCGCCGTACTCGCGGACCCATTCGGGGTGCTGCCGCGCGGGGCTCTTGGGCGACAGTTTCCTCAGGTCGTCGTCGCGGGAGACGCGGTAGGGGTTGAACCAGGCGTGGAACTCCAGGTTGCGGGCGTGCGCCTCCTTGAGCATGAACGCCAGGACGTCGTAGCCGGGGTCCTTGCCCTGCGTCCCGGTGATCCACTGCGACCACGGCTCGAGGGGCGAGTCGTAGAACGCGTCGGAATTGGGGCGGATCTGCACGAACACCGCGTTCATGTTCATCTGCCGGGCGGTGTCCAGCAGCCGGGTGAACCGCTTCTTCTGCTCGGCGGCGGAGTCGCCGGTGTCCTTGGGCCAGTCGATGCCGCCGACGGTGGCGATCCACATGCCGCGCAGCTGCCGCCCCTTGCCGCCGTCCGGTGCGGGCACGCCGGCGCATTCGGCGTCGGCGCCGGCGGGGACGGGTGCGCGGGCGGCGTCGCCGCGTTCGTCGGTGCCGCCGAGGGCGGGGATGCCGCAGCCGGCCAGCGCCCCCGCCGACATCGCCGCCGTGAGTGCCGCCGCCGCAATTCGGATCTTGGATCGCCACATAGCGCGCCCATTCTCACCCACGCGACGGGATGCTGCGTACGAAACGACGCGCAGGACCAGGTCGGCGTCGTAGTCGCCGCCGAGTTCGGCGCGGTACGGCAGGGGCGCCGCGGTGGGCAGGGCGCGCAGGCACTCGTCGAGGGCGGCTCCTACGCCGACGAGGGTGACGTGCTCACCTCGGCCGGGGAGGCGGCGACGCCGGCCGCGCGCCCGCCCGCGCGGCTAGGTGTACTCGGCGTCGAGTTCGACGGGTTCGGCGATGACGTCGACCATGGCGCCGTTGCGCAGCACGGTGATGGGCAGGGGACGCCCGATCGCCTCGGCGAACATGAGCTTCTGCAGGGACTGGGCGTGCGCGACCGGGTTCCCGCCGGCGGTCAGGACCAGGTCGCCGCGGCGCAGCCCCGCCCGGTCGGCGGGGCTGGCGGGCACGACCTCGGCGACGCGCAGCGCCGCGTCCTGCCCGGTGCGGGCCCGCAGCGCCGCCGGGACGGGGACGGGCGCGGCGGCCAGGCCGAGGAACGCGCGGCGGACGCGGCCGTCGCGGATGAGGGCGCCGATGATGCGGCGGGTGATGGCGTTGATGGGGACGGCCAGGCCGAGGCCGATCCCGGCGACGGCGGTGCTGACGCCGACGACGCGGCCGTGGGCGTCGGCGAGCGCGCCGCCGGAGTTGCCCGGGTTGAGGGCGGCGTCGGTCTGGATGACGTCCTCGATGACGCGGACGGCGGTCCCGTTGCGGGTGGGCTGCGAGGCGGGCAGGGACCGGCCCAGGGCCGACACCACCCCGGCGGTGACCGATCCGGTGAGGCCGAGGGGGTTGCCGACGGCGACGACGAGCTGCCCGACGACCAGGGCGTCGCTGTCGCCGAGGGTGACCGGATCGGGGACGGGGCCGTCGGCGCGGACGACGGCCAGGTCCGACAGGGGGTCGGTGCCGACGACGGTGAACGCGCCGGCCGCGCCGCCGGCGAACGCGGCCTGCCCGCCGGCCGCGGCCCCGACGACGTGGGCGTTGGTGATCAGGAACCCGTCGCCGGTGAACGCCACGGCCGATCCGCTGCCCTCACCGCGGCGGTGCCGCACGCGCAGCGCGGCCACGCGCGGGGTCAGCTCGCGGGCGACGGCGGACACGACACGGGAGTAGGCGTCCAGCGGCGGACCGCCGTCCTGGGGGTCGGGGATCATCGCACCTCCCGGATGATTACATCGTTACACGGTAACCACCGAAGGAGAAGAGGTGTTCCCGCCGCGCCCGGCCAGGCGCCGCCGCCGGGGGGCTCAGCGCAGGGTGGACAGGCCGCCGTCGACGTGGACGACCTGGCCGGTGACATAGGACGCGCGGTCCGACATCAGGAACACCGCCACGTCGGCGACCTCCCACGCGGTCCCCTGCCGCCGCATCGGGATCAGCCCGGCGGCACGGTCGCGGCCCTCGTTGCCCGCCGACGCGGCACGACCCATCACGGTGTCGATGAGGCCGGGCGCCACGACGTTGGCGCGCACACCGCGCGGCGCGCCCTCGGCCGCGATGTGCCGCACCAGCCCCGCCAGGCCCGCCTTGGACGCGTCATAGGACGGCGACCGCGACCCCGGCTTCGTCCCCGCCAGCGACCCGATGAACACCATCGCCGCGCCCGCCTCCAGCGCCGGCATCGCCGCCTTCCCGACCAGGAACGGGGCCCGCAGGTTGACGTGCAGGACACGGTCCCAGTCGGCCAGCGCCGTGCCCGCCAGCCCGTACCCGGCACCGATCCCGGCGTTGAACACCACCCCGTCCAGCCCCCCGAGCCCCTCGGCCGCCTGCGTCACCACCCGGTCGCACGACACGGGGTCGGTGACGTCGGCGACCACGACGCACGCGTCCCCGCCCCCGTCGGCGATCATCGCGGCGGTCCGCCCGGCGGCGCCGGCGTCGACGTCGGCGCACGCGACCCGGGCGCCCTCCCGCGCCGCCGTGATCGCGATGGCACGGCCGTTGCCGACCGGCGCCGACGGATCGTCGCTGGGACTCGTCCCCGCGCCGACGACCAGGATGCGGCGCCCCGGCAGCAGGCCACCGGACGAGGGAGAATCGGGCATGACCGGCACCGTAGCCGACACCCCCCGCACCCGCCCAGACCCAAGATCGGCGACGCGGCACGGCGGCCCCGCGGCGGCGGCTAGGGTGCGGGCATGGGCAGCGCCGCGGGGACGACCGGTGAACCGGTGGTGATCGAACGCGCCGACGGCGCCGGAGGCGAACTGGTGCTGCGCCGCGCAGGCGCCCACTACGAGATCATCAGCAACGGCGTGTTCCTCATGGACACCCGCGGCGGCGCGTCCGAACGGCTCCTGGTCCGCGCCGCGGCCGACGGCCTGGACGGCCCGGCGCGGCTGCTCATCGGCGGCCTCGGCGTCGGGTTCTCCCTCGCCGAGGCCCTCACCCTCCCCGGCATCGCACACGTCACCGTCGTCGAACGCGAACCCAAGGTGATCGCCTGGCACGCCGCCGAACTGCGGCCCTGGTCGCGCGGCGCCCTCGACGACCCCCGCGTCACCGTCGAACACGCCGACCTGCTCGACTACCTCGCCTCCCCCCGCGGCGGCCGGTTCGACGCACTGTGCCTGGACATCGACAACGGCCCCGACTGGACGGTCACACCCGGCAACGCCCGCCTGTACGCCCCCGCCGGCCTGGACCTGATCACCGGGCGCCTCACCCCGCGCGGCACCCTCGCAGTGTGGAGCGCGAACGCGGCACCGGCGTTCGAGACGCTGCTGCGCAGCCGGTTCACCCGCGTCCGGGCCCGGCCCGTCCCCGTCCCGCGCGGCGAACCCGACATCGTCTACCTCGCGTCCGGGCCCCGCCCCGCCGCGCCCTGACACCACCGGCCCGTCCCCGGCCCGCACCACCGGCCCGCACCACCGCGCCCCCGTTCCGGCCCGTTCGGTGACCCGGCTGAACCGAACCGTAAACCCCATTCGCTAGGTTTCGGGCTGACAACACCTATTTGGGAGGATCTGTGGCTACTGCCCACGCAGCCCAGCGGCGCCCCGCCGTCCTGGGCGACCTGCTGCCCGGTTCCCTGGCCCGCGACGCCGCCCTCGTCGCCGGCGCCGCCGCGTTCGTCGGCGCCGCCGCGCAACTCGCGATGCCGCTGCCCGGCACACCGGTCCCGGTCACCGGGCAGACCTTCGCGGTCCTGCTGTCCGGCGCCGCGCTCGGCTTCGGCCGCGCCGGCCTCGCCATGATCGTCTACCTGCTGGCCGGGATGGCGGGCGTGCCCTGGTTCACCGACGCCGGATCCGGCACCGGCGCCCCGACCCTCGGCTACGTCATCGGATTCGCCGCCGCCGCGGCCGCCGTCGGCGCCCTCGCACAGCGCGGCGGCGACCGCACCCCCCTGCGCACCATCGCCACGATGCTCGCCGGAACCGCCATCATGTACGCCGCCGGCGTCCCCTACCTCATGGCGTCCCTGCACATCGACCTCGGCCGCGCCCTCGACCTCGGCGTCACCCCCTTCCTGGCCGGCGACGCACTGAAGGTCCTCCTGGCGGCGGGCCTGCTGCCCGCCGCGTGGAAACTCACCGGAGCAGCCCGCGGCCGCTGACCCGCACCCCCCCCCGCCCATGCCCGCCCGACCCGCACCCGCGCCCCGCGCATGCCCCGGGAACGGGCGGGCATGGGCACACCGGACCGCCACCCCGCCAAGCCGACGAGCGCAGGCAGCCGCCAGCCGCGCACCACCGGGCACGGCCCGTGTGGCGCACACCTCACGCACACCCCCGCCCCGCCCGTTTGAACAGGTTCAAATCTGTCGTACAGTGGCATGCGTGAAGCTCGCCGTGACAGCACCGGACCGCCTGTCCGTCCGCACCGTCCCGGTCCCCGACCCGGGCGACCTCATCGCGCGGCTTCCCCACCCCGCCGCACTGGCCTGGATCCGCCACGGCGAAGGCATCGTCGGCTGGGGCGAAGCCGCCCGCCTCACCCTCCCCGGCGGAACCGACCGCTTCGCCGCCGCCGAACACCACCTCCGCGAACTGTTCGCCGCCGCCGCCGTCGACGACCCCATCGCCCTCCCCGGCACCGGCCCCGTCGCCTTCGGCTCCTTCGGATTCGACCCAAAATCCCCCGACTCCACCCTCATCATCCCCCGCCGCATCCTCGGCCGCCGCAACGGCACCGCATGGCTCACCACCATCGGCGGCGACACCGACCCCCACACCCACACCAACCCCCCGCACACCCCCGCCCACCTCCAATGGACCGACGGCGCACTCCCCGAACACGCCTGGAAGAACACCGTCGCCGCCGCCGTCCACCGCATCAGGCAAGGCCACCTCGGCAAAGTCGTCCTCGCACGCGACCTCAACGCCCGCGCCGACACCCCCATCGACGCCCGCACCCTCCTGCACCGCCTCGCCACCCGCTTCCCCGGCTGCTACACCTTCTCCTGCGCCGGCCTCGTCGGCGCCACCCCCGAACTCCTCATCCGCCGCACCGGCGAACACATCGAATCCCTCGTCCTGGCCGGCACCACCGCCCGCGGCACCGGCCCCGCCGACGACCACGCCCGCGCCCAGCACCTGTTCACCTCCGCCAAAGACCGCGAAGAACACCGCTACGCCGCAGACATGGTCCGCGACGCCCTCACCCCCCTCTGCGCCGACCTCACCATCCCCACCGAACCCGAACTGCTCACCCTGCCCAACCTCACCCACCTCGCCTCACCCGTCCGCGGACACCTCGACACCGACCGCTCCGTCCTCGACGTCGTCGCCGCCCTCCACCCCACCCCCGCCGTCTGCGGCACCCCCACCGACATCGCCATGGACCTCATCCGCGAACTCGAAGGCATGGACCGCGGCCGCTACGCCGGCCCCGTCGGCTGGGTCGACGCCCGCGGCGACGGCGAATGGGGCATCGCCCTGCGCTGCGCCGAAATCGACGGCACCCGCGCACGCCTGTTCGCCGGCTGCGGCATCGTCGCCGACTCCGACCCCGACGCCGAACTCGCCGAAGCCCGCACCAAATTCCGCGCCATGCAGTACGCCCTCCACGGCTGACCCGCCCCCGAACTGCGACGATCACACACCGCACCCGGCGACACAAACCCGGCGTACCCCATGTACGGTCATGGACGACCACGCAACACACAGACGGAGGACGAAGCACCGTGGACGTCGAACGGACCGCTTTGCCCGGCATCGGCCTACAGCACGTCATGACCACCGCACGCGGCCGCCAACTCGGCGTCATCTCCCACCGCACCGGCCGACGCGACCTGGTCATCTACGACAAAGAAGACCCCGACAGCTGCATCGCCACCGTCGCGCTGTCCGGCGACGAAGCCAGCGCCATCGCCGAACTCCTCGGCACCGGCCGCATCATCGAACACCTCGCCGAACTCCACCGCCAGGTCGAAGGCCTCGTCACCGAACAAATCCCCATCGCAGGCGGATCCCCCTACGACGGACGCCCCCTCGGCGACACCCGCTCCCGCACCCGCACCGGCGCCTCCATCGTCGCCGTCGTCCGCGAAGGCAAGGTCATCGCCAGCCCCCGCCCCGACTTCACCTTCACCGCCGGAGACATCGTCGTCGTCGTAGGAACAGGCGAAGGAACCGCCGCGGTCGCCCAAATCCTCGCCAACGGCTGACCCCCGCATGCAGTCGGCCGTTCAACTCATCGAACTCGGCGCGATCATCCTGGCCCTCGGCCTCCTCGGCGCCGTGTCCGTCCGCTTCTCCATCTCCCCCATCCCCCTCTACCTCATCGCCGGCCTCGCCTTCGGCTCCGGCGGCATCCTCCCCCTCACCGACAGCGAAGAATTCGTCTCCATCGGCGCCGAAGTCGGCGTCATCCTCCTGCTGTTCACCCTCGGTCTCGAATACACCGCCGACGAACTCGTCGGCACACTGCGCACCTCCGCACCCGTCGGCCTCGCCGACCTCGCCCTCAACGCCACCCCCGGCGTCGCCGCCGCACTCCTGCTCGGCTGGGGACCCGTCGCCGCCGTCGCCATGGGCGGCATCACCTACGTCACCTCCTCCGGCATCACCGCCAAAGTCATCGGCGACCTCGGCTGGCTCGGCAACAAGGAAACACCCGCCGTCCTGTCCATCCTCGTCTTCGAAGACCTCGCCATGGCCGCCTACCTCCCCATCCTCACCGCCCTCCTCGCCGGCGCCGGACTCCTCGGCGGCGCCGCCGCACTCGGCATCGCCGCCGCCACCATCACCGCCATCCTCTACATCGCACTCCGCCACGGAACCCTCGTCCAGCGCTTCGTCGCCTCCCCCAGCGAAGAAGTCCTCCTCCTCAAAGTCCTCGGCCTCACACTCCTCGTCGCCGGCATCGCACAACAACTCCAGGTCTCAGCCGCCGTCGGAGCCTTCCTCGTCGGCATCGCCCTGTCCGGCACCCTCGCCCACACCGCCCAGAAACTCCTCGCACCCCTACGCGACCTCTTCGCAGCCGTCTTCTTCGTCTTCTTCGGCCTCCACACCGACCCCGGCGACCTGCCACCCGTCCTCGGCATCGCCGCCGCCCTCGCCCTCATCGGCATCCTCACCAAAATGGGCAGCGGCTGGATCGCCGCACGCCACGCCCGCGTCGCCATCACCGGACGCCTCCGCGCCGGAGCCGCCCTCGTCCCCCGCGGCGAATTCAACATCGTCATCGCCGGCCTCGCCGTCAGCGCCGGCATCAGCGCCGACCTCGGCCCCCTCGCCGCCGCCTACGTCCTCATCCTCGCCGTCGCCGGCCCCGTCATCGCCCGCGGCACCGAACCCCTCGCCGGCCGCCTCCGCACCCGCCGCGCCCAACGCCGCGCCCCCCAGACCGACGACGACGTACCGGTCCCCACCCTCCGCCACACCGACGAAGAACACCACACCGCCGACGCCGTCTGAACCCCGCCCCGGCCGCCCTCACCCACCCGGCACAGGCGGCTGGCACCCCGGACACCAGAACAGATTCCGCGCCGCCAGCTCCACCACCCGCACCTCGGCCCCGCACACCAGACACGGCTGCCCCGCCCGCCGGTACACGTACACCTCACCGCCATGACCGTCCACCCGCGGCGGCCGCCCCATCGCCTCCGGCGTATGCTCCGCACGCACCGTGTCGATCCGGCCGTCCCGCACCCCGTCGGCCATCAACACCACCAGATCCGCCCAGATACCCGCCCACTGCTCCCGCGTCAGCCGACGCCCCGGCGACCGCGGATCGATCCCCTGCCGGAACAGCACCTCAGCCCGGTAGATGTTCCCCGGACCCGCCACCACCGACTGATCCATCAACAACACCGCGACCGGCGTCCGCGCACGACTCACCCGCCGCCACGCCACCTCCGGATCGGCGTCCCCACGCAGCGGATCAGGCCCCAGCCGGTCACGCAGCAGCTTCACCTCACCCGGATCCAGCAGCTCACACCTGCTCGGCCCACGCAGATCCGCGAACCCGCCGGCACCCGCCAACCTCAGCCGCACCGCCCCCACCGGCTCCGGCACCGGCAACGCCCCGAACACGAACCGCCCATAAATGCCCAGATGAACATGCAACGTACGCTCATCATCGAACCCCAGCAGCAAATGCTTGCCGTGCGCATCCGCCACCACCAGAACACGCCCGTCCAACCACGCCGCCCCATCGGCGAAACGGCCCTGCGGACTGGTCGCGGCAACACGACGGCCGCCGAACATCCGCTGATGCTCGGCGGCCAGACGATGAACGGTATGTCCCTCCGGCATGGCCGGAGCATAACCCGCCCCTACCGCAGCGGCTCCCCCACCTCACGCATGTGCCCCAGAGCCTGCCGGTACGACGCCACCAGACCCGTCTCCACGTAAGCGACACCCACATCCGCGCAATGCTCACGCACCAGCGGCCGCACACGCCGCAGATTGCACCGCGGCATGCTCGGGAACAGATGATGCTCGATCTGATAGTTCAACCCGCCCATGAACCAGTCGGTGAACAACCCACCCCGCACATTCCGCGACGTGAGAACCTGCCGCCGCAGATGATCCCACCGCTCCCCCGGCTCCGGCATCGCCATGCCCTTGTGATTCGGCGCGAACACAGCCCCCAGATGCACACCGAACAACGCATGCTGCACCGCGACCAGCACCAGCGCCTGCGCCGCAGGCAGCAACGTGAACGCCAGCGCCAGATACCCCACGGCATGAGCGACCAGCAGCCCACCCTCGACCAGCTGATCACGCCGCCGCCGGCCCCGCAGGAACAGCAGGCTCCCGACCTTCAGATTCAGACCCTCCAGCGTCAGCAGCGGGAAGAACAGCACCGCCTGATGCCGCGCCACCCACCGCAGCACACCCCGCTGCCGCCGCGCCTGCTCATCGGTCCACGCCAGGATCCCCTCCCCCACATCAGGGTCCTTCCCGACATGATTGGGGTTGGCGTGATGCCGGTTGTGCTTGTCGCTCCACCACCCGTGCCCCATCCCGAGCAGCAGATTGCCCAGCAGCAACCCCAGCCACCGGTTCCCCCGCGCACTGCGGGCGATCTGCCGGTGCCCCGCGTCATGGCCGAGGAACCCGGTCCGGGCCGCCAGAACGGCCAGCGGAACACCCAGCAGAACCGTCCACCACCCGTCCCCCGCCCAGGCCACCGCGCCCCAGACCGCGGCCGTAGCGGCCAGGTTCAGCCCGATGGCCCGCACGTAGTACCCGGGACGGCGGTCCAGCAACCCGCTCTCACGGACACGCCGCGCCAGCGGCGCGAAGTCACTGCCGGCCGCCCGGCCCGGCGAAACGGGCGGAACAGGCGGGGCGTTCAGGGCTGAGGGCATGAAGGCTCCAATCACCGAACAGGGGGGACGACTCCCTCCAAAGCTACGGAGTGTGACACCGGTCGGTAACCCGCCACGGAGCCATCCACCGCCTGGCTCCCAGGTCCCGGTTACCTCCCCGGACCGGTAGAGCTACCTCCCCGCCACGCCCCCAAACCGAACAGGACCCTCGGCAAAAGACCGGGCACCGCGGCCATATAGGCTCACAGTTCATGGACGACGGAACGCGGTGGATCGAACTGGACGGCGCGGTCAACGCCCGTGACCTCGGCGGGCTGCCCACCGCCGACGGGCGGACCACACGACGCGCGCGGGTGCTGCGCTCGGACAACCTCCAGGCCCTCTCCGTCGCCGACGTGCGGCTCCTCCTCGACGACTACGGCCTCAAGAACGTCATCGACCTGCGCAGCGACGCCGAGGTGCACCTCGAAGGCGCCGGGCCGCTGGTACGGGTACCGTCGGTGACCGTCCACCAGCTGTCGCTGTTCCCCGAGGGCGGACGCCACACCGACGTCGCCGCCGACACCGCCGACCCCGGCGCCGTGGACGTGAACCGGGTCCTGCCCTGGCAGGAACGTTCCGCCGGCGGCACCGAAACCGACCGCCCGGCCGGTCACTACCTCGGCTACCTCAACGACCGCGGCGACTCCATCGTCTCCGCCCTCCGCGTCATGACGCGCACCGACGGGGCCGCGCTCGTGCACTGCGCCGCGGGCAAGGACCGCACCGGCGTCGTGTGCGCCCTCGCCCTGGAGGTCGCGGGGGTCACCCGCGAGGCGATCGTCGCCGACTACGCCCAGACCGGCGAACGGCTGGAGGCCGTACTGCGCCGCCTGCGCGCCAGCGACACCTACGCCGCCGACCTCGACTCGCGCCCCGCCGACTCCCACCGCCCCCACGCGGCGATCATGGAGAAACTCCTCGCCCGGGTCGACGAGCAGTTCGGCGGGACCCTCGGATGGCTGTCCGGGCACGGCTGGACCACCGATGACACCGACGCGCTCCGCACCCGCCTCCTGGGCTGAGCCCCAGCGACGACTGAGGTTCTCGTCGTTGGAGTTGTCTTTTAGAAGATTGAGGTGAACGTCTCCGCCCGCCGCCTTTACGTTGTAAATTGAAAGGTGAAACGTTCAGGCGGCCGGCGGTTTCCGGGGACGCCGGTCAGGCAAGGGCCTCGCGGACGGCGGCGTGGGCGGCCTTGCGCATCTCGGCGTGCAGCGCGGCGTTCGCGTTCCGGTCCGTCCGGGCCTCCACGATCCGCAGCCCCTCCCCCGCCAGCGTCTTCGGCACCTCCGCGGCGGCCTCCAGACGCCGGTACGGGACACCGTGCGCCGCGGCGACCGCCTCCAGGTCCACCCGGTGGGGGGTGCCGAAGACCCGCTCGAACGGATCGGCCAGCGCCGCCTGCGGCAGCAGCGAGAAGATCCCGCCGCCCTGGTTGTTCACCACGATGATCGTCAGGTCGGGGCGCGGGTCCTGCGGACCGAGGATCAGCCCGTTCTGGTCGTGCAGGAACGCCAGATCGCCGAGCAGCGCGAACGAGCGGCCGCCATGCGCCAGCGCCGCGCCGATCGCCGTCGACACCAGCCCGTCGATGCCGCTCGCACCCCGGTTCGCCAGGATCCGGATACCGCGCCGCGGCCGCATCACCTGGTCCAGATCCCGGATCGGCATGCTCGCCGCCGCCAGCAGCAGCGACCCGCCCGGCAGCGCCGCGACCAGGTCGCGCGCCAGCCGCGGCTCGCTCACCTCCGGCACCGAGTCCAGCACCCCGTCCACCGCCGCGGCCGCGGCCAGATCCGCCGCACGCCACGACTTCAGCCACGCGTCGTCACCCGACACCACCGGGATCTCCACCTCCGGCGCCACCTGCGTCGCCGACCGGACCGGATCGGGCCAGTGCGCCAGATCCGGCGCCAGGACGATGTGCTCCTCGGCGCGGCGCAGCAGCGACAGCAGCGGACGCGACAATCCCGGCTTGCCCAGCGTCACCACCACCTCCGGGCGGTGCCGCTCCACGAACTCCGGGACGCCCAGCAGGAAATGATGCGACGACAGCGCGTGGTCGCCGTAGCGGGCGTTGCCCTGCGGCTCGGCCAGCACGGGCCACCCGGCCATCGACGCCGCCGCCACGTACCGCTTCACGTTGGACGCGCCGTCCCCCACCACCAGCACGCCGCGGCGCGTCGGCGGGACGTGCAGCACCGACCCCGGCGTCGCCGGGCGCACCTTCGTCCACGCACCCGTCGCGTCACCGTCGAGGGGCTCGCACCACGACTCGTCACCGTCGGGGATCAGCGGCTCCCGGAACGCGGCGTTCAGATGCACCGGACCCGGCACCGGAGCCCGCGACAGCCCCCACGCGCGGCTCACCAGCGACCGCCAGTACGCCACCATGCCCGGACGGTTCTCCGGGACACCGATCTCAGTGCACCACCGCACCGCCGTCCCGTACAGCTTCACCTGGTCGATCGTCTGGTTCGCGCCGGTGTCGCGCAGCTCCGGCGGACGATCCGCGGTGATCACGATCAGCGGCACCCCCGACTCGTGCGCCTCGATCACCGCCGGATGGAAGTTCGCCGCCGCCGTCCCCGACGTGCACACCAGCGCCACCGGCCGCCCCGACCGCTTCGCCAGCCCGAGGCCGAGGAACGACGCCGACCGCTCGTCGATCCGCACATGCAGCCGCACCCGGTCCGCCTCCGCCGCGGCGTGCAGCGCCAGCGCCAGCGGCGCCGAACGCGACCCCGGCGCCACGACCGCGTCCGTCATCCCGCCGCGCAGCAGCTCGTCGACCAGGACGGTCGCCAGCGCCGTCGCCGGGTTCACGGCGCCGCCCCGATCACCGCGGGCCCGCCCAGATGCGCCTGAGCCTCGGCGGCACGGTCCCGCCACCCCGGACCGGCGACCTCCCACCGGCGCAGCGCCTCCTCGTCCACCACCGGCCGCCGCACCCCGATCTCGCCCTCCACCGGCCACAGCGGATCACCGACGACGTCCCCCTCCAGCAGCGACAGCGTCCCCAGCCCGCACGCGTACGGCAAATCCGGCAGCGCGGCCGCCAGCGCCACCCCCGCCGCCAGCCCCACCGACGTCTCCACCGCGCTCGACACCACCACCGGCAGCCCGCACGCCTCCGCGACCCGCAGCGCCGCGGCGACACCGCCCAGCGGCTGCACCTTCAGCACCGCCACGTCGGCGGCGCCCGCCGCCCGCACCTTCAGCGGGTCCTCGGCGCGGCGGATCGACTCGTCCGCCGCGACCGGCACGTCCACGCGGCGCCGCACCAGCGCCAGCTCCTCCAGCGTCGCGCAGGGCTGCTCGACGTACTCCAACTCCCACCGGTCCAGCGACCGGATCATCCGCGCGGCGTGCTCGACGTCCCACCCGCCGTTGACGTCCACCCGCACCCGCCCGTCCGGGCCGATCGCGTCGCGGACGGCCTCCACCCGCGCCAGATCGTCGGCGTCGGCCTGGCCGCGCTCGGCGACCTTCACCTTCGCGGTGCGGCACCCGGACGCCTTCGTCATCTCGAACGCCCGCTCCGGCCCCACCGCCGGGATCGTCACGTTCACCGGGATCCGGTCCCGGACCGGGGCCGGCCAGCCCTCGTGGGCCGCCTCGCGGGCGGCGGCGAGCCACCGCGCGCACTCGGCCGCACCGTACTCGGGGAACGGCGAGAACTCCGCCCATCCGGCGGGGCCCTGGATCAGCACGCCCTCGCGCCGCGTGACACCGCGGAACCGCGTCCGCATCGGGATGGAGTAGACCCGCACCCACCGACCCCCTGACCTGCCCGTCCAATCACGGTATTCCGGATCACACCGCGCGTTCGGACATTTAGTAGTACCACGGGTAGCGGGACCAGTCGGGATCCCGCTTCTCCAGGAACGAGTCCCGCCCCTCGGCGGCCTCGTCGGTGCCGTAGGCCAGCCGCGTCGCCTCCCCGGCGAACACCTGCTGCCCGACCAGACCATCGTCGACCAGGTTGAACGCGTACTTCAGCATCCGCTGCGCCGTCGGGCTCTTGCCGTTGACCTTCCGCGCCCACTCCAGCGCCGTCGCCTCCAGCTCCGCGTGCGGGACCACCGCGTTGACCATGCCCATCCGGTGCGCGGCCTCCGCGTCGTAGGCGTCGCCGAGGAAGAAGATCTCACGGGCGAACTTCTGCCCGACCTGCCGCGCCAGGTACGCCGACCCGAAACCGCCGTCGAAGCTCGCCACGTCCGCGTCGGTCTGCTTGAACCTGGCGTGCTCACGGCTCGCGAGGGTCAGGTCGCACACCACGTGCAGGCTGTGCCCGCCTCCCGCCGCCCAGCCGGGCACCACGCAGATGACGACCTTGCCCATGAACCGGATCAGCCGCTGCACCTCCAGGATGTGCAGCCGCCCCGCCCGGGCCGGGTCGATCGTCTCCGACGTCTCCCCCTCGGCGTACCTGTAGCCGTCCCTTCCCCGGATCCGCTGGTCGCCGCCGGAGCAGAACGACCACCCGCCGTCCTTGGGCGACGGCCCGTTCCCCGTCAGCAGCACGCACCCGATATCGCTGGACATGCGCGCGTGGTCCAGCGCCCGGTACAGCTCGTCCACCGTGTGGGGACGGAAGGCGTTGCGCACCTCGGGACGGTTGAACGCCACCCGGACGGTGCCGTGGCCGGCGGCCCGGTGGTAGGTGATGTCGGTGAAGCCGAACCCCTCGACCTCTTTCCAGGCGTCCGCGTCGAACAGCTCCGAGACCATGTCTTCCTCTCCGCTAAGGCGACCGCGGCGGCCCGGGCCGCGGCGGTCGTCCCATTCAACCCGCCTTGGATTCGAACACGTTCAGCGGGGTCGTCTACGCTGATGAGATCATGGATCGCCCTCTGCACGCCGCCGTCCTGCCCCCCGGCCCCCGCCTGCTGCGGGCCCTCGCCGACGCGCTCGGCGGCGGCCCGGCGATCTGCCCCCTCTCCCCCGACCTGCCCCGGCCGGCGCTGCGGGCCCTCCTGGACGCCCTGGCCCCCGACGCGATCGAGACGCCGGACGGGCTCGTCCCCCATACACCCGCCGGCGGGCACGTCCCCGCCGCGGAAGGCACCGCGGTGCTGATCGCCACATCCGGCTCCACGGGCGCGCCCAAGTTCGTCGAGCTACCCGCCGCCGCGCTGCGGCATTCCGCCGAGGGCACCCTCACCCGCATCGGGGCCGCGTCCGGCGACCGGTGGCTGTGCTGCGTGCCCACCAGCCACATCTCCGGCGTCCAGGTCCTGGTCCGCTCCCTCGTCGCCGGGACCGACCCGATCATCACGCCGCGCTTCGATCCCGCCGCCGTGGCCGCGGCGGCGGGCGCGCACGTCTCGCTCGTGCCGACCCAGCTGCGCCGCCTGCTGGACGCCGGGACCGACCTGTCGCGGCTCGGCGCGATCGTCCTCGGCGGCGCCGCCGCGGCGCCCGGCCTGCTCGCGGAGGCCCGCGGCCGCGGCGCCCGCGTCTTCACCACCTACGGGATGAGCGAGACCTGCGGCGGCTGCGTCTACGACGGGACGCCCCTGCCCGGTATGCGCGCCGCCGTCGGGGACGACGGGCGGATCCGGCTCGCGGGCCCGTCCCTGTTCACCGGCTACCGGCTGCGGCCGGACGACACCGCCGAGGTCAGGGACGGCGAATGGTTCGTCACCCGGGACCTCGGCGCCATGGAGGACGGCCTGCTCCGGGTCCGCGGCCGGCTCGACGACGTGATCAACACCGGCGGGGAGAAGGTCGTCGCCGGGGAGGTCGCCGCCGCGCTGTCGCGCCACCCGAAGATCCGCGACGTCGTGGTGGTCGGGCGCCCCGACCCCGAGTGGGGCGAGCGGGTCACCGCCGTCGTCGTCCCCGGCACGTCCGGCACACCGGACCTGGCCGAACTGCGCGCCTTCGTCCGCGAGACGATGCCCGGGTACGCGGCGCCGCGCGAGCTGGAGCTGGTGGAGGCCATTCCGCTGCTGGCGTCCGGCAAGCCCGACCGGGCTCGTCTCCGCTCCCCCGCCCGCTGATATCCGGTGGCCTTTGATATCCGGTGGCCTTCGTCACGCTGCCACGACCCGCAGCCTTTACGCAGTAAGGTAGGTCCCGGGTCGTGTTCGCCCGTGTGAGGCGGCCCTTCCCGGGCACCACACCCCTCCGGATCGCTCCTCCACGATCCGCCGGGAACCGGACGCCGGGAACAATGGCCCGGCCGTGCGACGTTCCGGTAAGTGCGTGCGCCACCAGCGAACAACAATCCGCGCCGCACTCACACACCGAAGGGAGAGGGGTGCCCCATGCCGCGAAGCGCCGTCGAGACCCCGCTCACGGAGTCGGCGGGCCCCGCGCTCGACGACCTCCTCCAGCGTGGCCGCGCCCAAGGGCGCCTCTCGCTCGACGAGGTGAGGGGGGCCTTCGAAACGGCCGGCATCAGCCCGGCCCAGGGCCGTTCCATCCTGCGCGAGCTGTCCGAGGCCGGCATCAGCCTGGCGGGCGAGTCCGACACCGTCCGCAAGATGGCCGCGGCCGCCGAGCACGACGGAGGGGACACCGCCCAGGCGACGCCGGGCGCCGCCAAGCGCGCCTCCCGCAAGAAGTCCGCCGTCCCTGCCGCCAAGGCCGCCGGGACCGGCGCGGTCAACGGCACCGGCAAGAGCGCCGCCACCGGGGACGCCCCCGACGGGGGGTTCGAGGTCACCGAGGTCGAGACCGAGCCCACCGACCTGGACGACCAGTCGACGACCATGGGCGATTCGGTCCACACCTACCTCAAGGCCATCGGGCGCCGGCAGCTGCTCACCGCCGAGCAGGAGGTCGACCTCGCCAAGCGCATCGAGGCCGGCCTGTACGCCGAGCACAAGCTGGAGACCGAGAACCTCGGCCCCCGGCGGCGCGCCGACCTGGAATGGGTCGCCGCCGACGGCCGCCGCGCCAAGGCCCACATGCTGGAGGCCAATCTCCGGCTCGTGGTGTCGGTCGCCAAGAAGTACTCCGACCGCGGCCTGTCGCTGCTGGACGTCGTGCAGGAGGGCAACCTCGGCCTGATCCGCGCCGTGGAGAAGTTCGACTACTCCAAGGGCTACAAGTTCTCCACGTACGCGATGTGGTGGATCCGGCAGGCCATACAGCGCGGCTTCGCCGACTCGGCCCGCACCATCCGGCTGCCCGTCCACGTCCTGGAGATGCTGAGCAAGCTCAGCCGCGTCGAGCGCGACATGCACCAGCGGCTGGGCCGCGAGCCCACCCCGGAGGAGCTGGCCGTCGAGCTGGACAAGAGCCCCGAGCAGATCCGCGAGCTGCTGCGCACCAGCCGCCAGCCGATCAGCCTGGACTCCACCATCGGCGAGGACGGCGAGACCCGCATCGGCGACCTCATCGAGGACACCGACAGCCCGGAGGCGTCCGAGCTGGTCGACCGGCAGCTGATGGCCGACCAGCTGCGCCGCACGCTCGACATCCTGTCCCCCCGCGAGGCCAAGATCATGGCGATGCGGTTCGGGCTGTACGACGGGACGCCCCGCACCCTCGACGAGATCGGCAAGGCCCTCGGGCTGACCCGCGAGCGGATCCGCCAGCTGGAGAAGGAGTCGCTGTCGAAGCTGCGGCACCCCAGCAACGCCCGCCCGCTGCTGGACTACGCCGTCTGACCCGCGCGGAACGCACCGGGGCCCGCCGGACCGGCCATGGTCCGGCGGGCCGTCCGGTGGTCAGTCGGAGTGGCGGAACTCCAGGATCGCCACGCCCATCAGCCCGACGCCCATGCCGACGACGATGACGAGCTCCAGCCAGACCGGGACGACCCAGCCGTTCCACGTGACGCCCGGGTTGAACGCCCGCTGCAGCGCCGGCGACAGGTCCAGGCGGGCGAACACCGCCTGGCGCATCGGGTCGACGGCGTAGGTGAGCGGGTTCAGCCGCGTGAGGACGCTCAGCCACGTGGGCAGGCCGTTCAGCGGGTACAGGGCGCCCGACAGGAACATCATCGGCATCATCGCCATCTGCATGAGGGCGAAGAACGACTGCATCTGCTTGATCCGCGCGGCCATCATCACGCCGAAGCCGGTGAGCGCGAACGCCCCGAGGAACATCAGGCCGATCAGCTCGGCCAGCAGCAGCGGATCGTAGGGGACCCCGGCCAGGCCCGCGAGCGCCACGATCACCACGCCCTGCAGCGTCGCCACGAGCGCGCCGCCGATGCACTTGCCGATCACGATGGCGCTGCGGCTGACGGGGGCGACGAGCATCTCGCGCAGGAACCCGAACTCGCGGTCCCACACGATGGACCCGGCGGAGAACATCGCGGTGAACATCACCGACATCGCGCACACGCCCGGGAACAGGAACGTCTTCAGGTCGATGTCGCCGTCGGCGCCCCCGCTGGCCATCAGGTTGGACAGGCCGGTGCCCATGACCAGCAGCCACAGCACCGGCTGGACCAGCCCGGAGACCATCCGCAGCTTGTCCCGCCAGAACCGGAGCAGCTCCCGGTGCAGAACGATCTTCACGGCGCGCACGTCCTGCCGGAGACCCGGCTCGGGCACCCGGACGCGGGCGACGTCGGCGACCGGCCCGGCCGCCCTGGTGGAACCCGCCATCGTCATCTCCTCATCGCGCGCATCGTCATCCGGTTGCGGTCGCTCGACCCGGCCTCGGCGTCGCGGATCGTCGAGCCGGTGAAGGACATGAACACATCGTCCAGGGACGGCCGGGACACGCTCACCGACCGGATCGGGACACCGAGCCCGGCGAACAGCCGCGGCACGAACTCCTCGCCGGAGGCCACCCGGAACGTCACGGCGCCCTCGGACATGACCGCCTCCAGATCGAACCGCTCCTTGATCGCGGCGATCGCGGCCTCGTCGTCGGCGGTCTGGATGCGGACGCGGTCCTCGCCGACGCCGGCCTTGAGCGCCTCGGGGGTGTCCAGCGCGACGATCGTCCCCGAATCCATGATCGCGATGCGGTCGCAGTACTCCGCCTCGTCCATGTAGTGCGTCGTCATGAAGATCGTGATCTCTTCGGCCTCCTTGAGCTGCCGGATGTAGTCCCAGATCGACGACCGCGTCTGGGGGTCGAGGCCGACGGTCGGCTCGTCCAGGAACAGCACCCGCGGCGAGTGCAGCAGCCCCCGGGCGATCTCCAGGCGGCGCTTCATGCCGCCGGAGTAGTTCTGCACCAGGTCACCGCGCCGGTCCCACAGCCCGACCATCTCCAGCACCTGCCGCATGCGCTCGCCCATGACCGCCCGCGGCACCCCGTACAGCTCGGCGTGGAAGCGCAGGTTCTGCTCCCCCGACAGGTAGCCGTCGAGCGTGGGGTCCTGGAACACCAGCCCGATATTGCGGCGCACGCTGTCGCGCTCGCGCAGCACGTCGTGCCCGGCCACCAGGGCGCGGCCGCCGCTGGGCTTCAGCAGCGTGCAGAGCATGTTGATCGTGGTGGACTTGCCCGCGCCGTTCGGGCCGAGGAACCCGAAGATCTCCCCCGCCCGGACGGTGAACTCGATCCCCCGCACCGCCTCCACGTCGCCGAACCGTCTGGTCAGGCCGTCGACCTCGACGGCCGGGTCCCCGTCCGGCATCGGGCCTCCTTCCGCATCGGAACAGACCCATATTCTGGGCCATCCAGCGGTAGGGCCGCACCTGCCCGTCCAGGGGTGCGCCGGGCGGTCGCCCATCACGGCGAGCGCTTCACCGGGCCCGCCGGCGAATCCCGCCGGTCCGGCGTACCCCGCCGCGCCGACGACCACGGTGTCCGGCCGGCGCGGCGGGAGAACGGAGTCCGGCCGGGCGGCGCCGTCAGCCGCCGGCGCCCGCCCGGAGCCGGTCGGTGAGCCGCGGGTCGCACGCCAGCCGGTAGCCGCGCTTGACGACGGTCTCCACGATGCCGGGGCGGCCGAGACCGCGCCGCAGCCGCGCCACGGCCATCTCCACCGCGTGCTCGTCGGCCTGCGGCCGCGCCTCCCGCGGCCGGGTCTCCCGCGCCCACCCGTCCCTGGGCCCGGTGCCGCCCGCGACGAGCCGGCTCGGCAGGACGCCGGACAGCTCCGCCCGCGACACCACGTGCCCGGGACGCCGCGCGAGCGCCCGCAGGATCGCCATCGGCGCCGGCGCGATCGGCCGCAGCTGCCCGTCCAGGACGACGGCGTGGCCGCGCAGCTCCAGCGAGAACCCGTGCACCGACAGCCGCCGCGACCGGCGCCTCGGCAGGTCCGACACCAGGGCCCGCACGAGCGCGCCGAGCCTGGCCCGTTCCGGCTGGACCGTCGGGACGCCGTGGCCGGTGAGCGCCTGCGCGGTGACGGGCCCGACGCACGCCGCCACCACCTGGCCGCGCATGGCCTCCAGCAGCGCCTCCTCCAGCCCGTCCTCGGCGGCGACGGCCAGCGTCGCGGCCACCGCCGGCGCGCTGGTGAACGTGATCGCGTCGACCGTGCCGGCGACGGCCTGGCCGACGAGCCGGCGCAGCGGCGTGGAGTCCTCGGTCCGCGACCACCGGTACACCGGGATCTCGATCACCTCGGCGCCCGCGGCGCGCAGCGCCCCCGTCAGCTCCGGCTGCCGCTCCCCGTACAGCTGGACGGCCACCCGAGCGCCGGCCAGGTCCTTCTCCAGCAGATGCCGGGTCACCTCCGCGCACTCCTCCGACTCCGGCGACCAGACCTCCCGCAGGCCCGCCGACCGGATCGCGCCGCGCGCCTTCGGGCCGCGCGCCACGATGCCGCTCGCGGCCAGCCGGGCGACGAGGGCGTCCCGCATCCCCCACCCGTCGGCCGCCTCCAGCCAGGCCCGGAACCCGATCCCGGTGGTGACGACGACGTGGTCGAGGCCGCCCCCGGCGCACGCCCGGGTGGCCTCCAGCAGCTCGGCGTCGTCGGCGAGCGGGGCCAGGCGGATCGCCGGGGCGAGCACGACCCGGGCCCCGCGCCGTTCCAGGAGCGTCGCGAGCTCCTCGTGGCGGCGGGCCGCGGTCACGCCGACGGCGAACCCGGCCAGCGGCTCACTGCCGGTGCTCATCGGGGAGCGCCACCTCCACCCGGTCGCCGGCGCGGCGGACCGGGAACGCCGGCAGCGCCACCCGGGGATCGTCCAGGCACGCCCCGGTCCGCAGGTCGAACACCTGCTTGTACATGGGGGACGCGACGGTCGGTGCGCCGTCCCGGGTGCCGAGGATCCCCCGCGACAGCACGTAGGCGCCGCTGAACGGGTCGAGGTTCGACAGCGCGTACAGGGCGCCGTCGAAGACCCGGAAGATCGCCACCTGCGTCCCGTCGACCATCGCGCAGGCGCCGCGCTCGGGAGTCAGGTCGGCGTAGGAGCAGATGTCGAACCAGCGGGCCGCGCCGGGCCGGGCCGCGGGCCGTGCCGCCGGGCCTCTGGTGATCGTCGCTTCGTGTGTCGTGGTCATGCGCGGCAACCTCCTGGCGGGAACTGGGCGCCGGGACCACTGCCGTCCGCGCGTGAAATCCGCGTCCGCGCGGCCCCGACGTTCATGCACCGATCCTCGGCAGGGGCCGTTTCGCGGTTGGGTCCCCTTTGTCACCGGCGTGTTAAAAGGCGCTCACGCCTCGGGCGGGGCCGCCGGTTCGAGGCGGACGGCGCAGACCTTGAACTCCGGCATCCGCGACACCGGGTCGAGGGCCGGGTTGGTGAGCAGGTTCGCGCGGCCCTCCCCGGCCCAGTGGAACGGGACGAAGACGGTGTCGGGGCGGATGGCGTCGGTGAGCCGCGCCCGGACGGTCGCCGTCCCGCGGCGGCTGCGCACCCGCACCTCGCCGCCGTCCTCGATGCCGAGCCGTTCCGCGAGGTCGGGATGCAGCTCGGCGAACGGCCCGGGCGCGGCCTCGGCCAGCGCGGCGACCCGCCTGGTCTGCGCACCCGACTGGTACTGCGCGAGGACGCGGCCCGTGATCAGGTAGACGGGGTAGCCGCCGTCGACGTCCTCGTCGGGGCCGCGATGCTCGGCCGGGACGAACCGGGCCCGCCCGTCCGGTGTCGGGAAGCGGTCGAGGTAGGGCCTCGGGGTGCCCGGATGGTCCTCCGACGGGCAGGGCCAGAACACCCCGCCCTCCGCCTCGATCCGCTCGTAGGTGATGCCGGAGTAGTCGGCGATCCCGCCCGCGGCGGCGCGGCGCAGCTCGCCGAACACCTCCGCCGGGTCGGTGCTCCACTCCCCCGGCGCCTTCAGACGCTCGGCGAGCGCACCGATGATCTCCAGGTCGGTGCGGACGCCGTCCGGCGGCGTGACGGCCCGGCGGCGGCGCAGCACCCGGCCCTCCAGGTTCGTCATCGTCCCGGACTCCTCGGCCCACTGCGCGGCGGGCAGCAGCACGTCGGCGCGCCGCGCGGTCTCCGAGGGCACGAAGTCGGCCACCACCAGCAGGTCGAGGGCATCGAGCCGCTCCTCCACGGACGCGGCGCGGGGCGCCGACACCACCGGGTTCGACCCGAACAGCAGCAGCGCCTTCGGCCCGCCGGCGGTGCCGAGCGCCGACAGCAGCTCGTACGCCGAACGTCCCGGCCCCGGCAGGGACTCCGGGTCCACGCCCCACACCCCCGCGACGTGCGCACGCGCCGCCGGGTCGTCGATCCTGCGGTAGCCGGGGAGCTGATCGGCCTTCTGCCCGTGCTCGCGTCCGCCCTGCCCGTTGCCCTGCCCGGTCAGGCATCCGTAGCCCGAGCCCGCACGGCCCGGCAGCCCGAGCGCGAGCGCGACGTTGATGAACGCGCCGACCATGTCGGTGCCCCGGGCGTGCTGCTCGGCGCCCCGCGCGGTCAGGACGTGCGCGCGATCGGCGCGGGCCAGCAGCCGGACCGCCTCCCGCATCTGCGGGACGGGCACACCGGTGATCCTCTCGACCCGGTCCGGCCAGTAGGCGTTCACGACCGTCCGGACGGCGTCGAACCCGGTGGTCCGGGCGGCGATGTAGTCGCCGTCGGTCAGTCCCTCGCCGATCAGCAGGTGCAGCAGCCCGTTGGCGAGGGCGATGTCGGTGCCGGGCGTGGGCTGCAGGTGCAGGTCGGCCTGGCGGGCCGTGGCGGTGCGGCGCGGGTCCACGACGATGAGGGCGCCTCCGCCGTCGCGCATCTCGGTCAGGTGCCGCATGAACGGCGGCATCGTCTCGGCCGGGTTCCCGCCGGCGAGCAGCACGGCCCCGGACGCCGCCAGATCCGTGACGGGGCCGGGCAGCCCGCGGTCCATCCCGAACGCCCGGCCGGACGCCGCCGCGGCCGACGCCATGCAGAACCGCCCGTTGTAGTCGATCTGCGACGTGCCGAGCGCCACGCGGGCGAACTTGCCGAGCTGGTACGCCTTCTCGTTCGTCAGACCGCCGCCGCCGAACACCGCGACGGCGTCCGGCCCGTGCAGCGCCCGGAGCCGCGCCACCTCCGCGGCGACGCGGTCGAGCGCCTCGTCCCACGTGCAGGGCTCCAGCGGCGCGTCGCGGTCGCGGCGCATCATCGGCGTGGTCAGCCGGTCCGGGACGGTGAGCAGCTCCGCGGCCGTCCAGCCCTTCTGGCACAGCCCGCCGCGATTGGCGGGCACGTCGTCGCGGGGCGTCACCCGGATCGCGGCGCCGCTCGTCCCGGTGCCGCCGGTTTCCGTGCCGTCCCGGCTGAGGGTCATGCCGCATTGCAATGCGCAGTACGGGCAGTGCGCAGGAGTCCCGATCATGCACCGAGAATCGGCGGGCGCCGTTTCGGCGGCGAGTCCCCGGTGTGACTCCAGCGTTAAATGGCGTTCACGCCGCGCGTTCGCCGAGGCCAGAGCGCCCGCTCGGGCCACCGCCGCCCGGCGCCCGCACGGACGCTCCGGCCTTGACGGTCGCGGGTCAAGCGTTGTTGATCCCAGTCATGGCCCTTTCGTCGCCATTTACCCGGTTATCGAACGGATTCATGGCGGCACGGCGGTCACGTGGACGGATGCGGCCCCGCCGCCGCCCGCCCCGGACCACCGCGCGATGATCACACCTAATCTCGGTACATGCCCGACCTTGCTTACTACGCCTCACTGCCGCGCTCCCGCGGCGCCGCGGCGGCGCTCCTCCTGGACGACCTCGGGCGGGTCCTGCTGGTCAAACCCACCTACAGCGAGGGCTGGTACCTGCCCGGCGGGGTCATCGAGACCGACGAGTCCCCCCTGTCGGCCTGCGTGCGCGAATGCGAGGAGGAGCTCGGCCTCGTCCCCCGCCTGAACGGCCTGGCCTGCGTCGACTGGGGTTCACCGCGCGCCGACGGCGTCGACTCCGTCAACGTGTTCGTCTTCGGCGGCACGATCACCGGCGCGGAGATCGCCGCGATCCGGCTGCCGCCCGACGAACTGTCCGACCACATCCTCGTGGCGCCGGAGAAGATCCCCGAGCTGGCGCCGCCGCACGTGGCACGCCGCATGGACCCCAGCCTGCGGGCCATGGCCGCGGGCCGCGCCGTCTACCTCGAAGACGGCCGCGAACAACCCTTCGGCGTCCCGCCCGGCTGAGCCGCCGGCGCGGCCCGATTCACCCGCCCGTAGGGGCCGCGCTACGCGGGCACGGCGTCCCTGGCCTGCCGCCCGCGCTCGGGATCGGCCGCGCGGGCGCAGTGCGCGCAGCAGTAGAAATGGCCGTCCACGTCGATGCCGTGCCCCATGATCCGGCACTGGCAGTTCTCGCACACCGGCGCCATCCGGGTGATCGCGCACTCGAACGAGTCGAACGTGTGCACCGCGCCCTGCGCGTGCACCTCGAACGCCATGCCGTAGTCGTTGCCGCAGACCTCGCAGGTCGCCATCGCTCCGTCTCCGTTCCCCCGCCGCCCTCGCGGTCACTCCCTACCCGGGCCGGTCCGGGTCACCCCTGCCTCACAGCCGGCGGAGACACGCTGTGCGGCGGAGTTTTCACCCACGTATGACCGCTCACACAGCGGCGAAACCCGGCGCTCCTACGGTCGTGCCGCCCACCGACCCGGAAAGAGAGAGCCGATGACCGTCACCACCCGAGCCGCCCGCCGCGACCGCGCCCGTCCGCCGAAGGGCCGCCGGATCGACGACTGGCGGCCCGAGGACCCCGCCTTCTGGACGGCCGGCGGCGCGCGCATCGCCCGGCGCAACCTCGTCCTGTCGATCCTCACCGAGCACATCGGCTTCTCGGTGTGGACGCTGTGGTCGGTGCTCGTGCTGTTCCTCGGCCCCGCCTACGGCATCGACGCGGCCGGCAAGTTCACCCTGACCGCCGTCCCGGCGCTGATCGGGGCCGCGCTGCGGATCCCCTACACCCTCGCCGTCGCCCGGTTCGGCGGCCGCAACTGGACGATCTTCAGCACGGCCCTGCTGCTCGTCCCCGCGGTCCTCGCGGCGTTCCTCATCGAGCCCGGCGTCTCGTTCACCACCCTGCTGGTCCTGTCGGCCGTCGCCGGCGTCGGCGGCGGCAACTTCGCATCCTCGATGGCCAACATCAACGCGTTCTACCCCCAGCGGCTCAAGGGCCGGGCCCTCGGCGTCAACGCGGGCGGCGGCAACCTCGGCGTCGCGGTCGTGCAGCTCGCCGGGCTCCTCGTCCTCGCCACCGCCGGAAAGGACCACCCCGGGCTCGTCGCCGGCGTCTACATCCCGCTCATCGTCCTCGCCGCCCTCGGCGCCGCCCGCTACATGGACAACCTGACCCAGGCCCGCAACGACCGGCACGCGATGCGGGACGTCTGCAAGGACGCCCACACCTGGATCATGTCGGTGCTCTACATCGGCACCTTCGGATCGTTCATCGGGTTCGGCTTCGCGTTCGGGCAGGTCCTGCAGGTGCAGTTCGCCGCCGACTTCGACACCCCGGTCAAGGCCGCGTACCTGACGTTCCTCGGCCCCGCACTCGGCTCCCTCCTGCGCCCCGCCGGCGGGTGGCTCGCCGACCGGCTCGGCGGCGCCGCCGTCACCTTCTGGACGTTCGCCGCGATGGCCGCCGCGGCGGGCCTGGTGCTGACCGCCTCGCTGCGCGGGTCGCTGCCGCTGTTCCTCACCGGGTTCGTCCTGCTGTTCGCGTTCAGCGGCGTCGGCAACGGCTCCACCTACAAGATGATCCCGGCGATCTTCCGGGCGAAGGCGCAGCGCGGTGCCGCCCGCGGCGGCGACCCGGCCGCCGCCGCCGAGCACGAGGCCCGCAGGCTCGCCGGCGCGCTCATCGGCATCGCGGGCGCCGTCGGCGCGTTCGGCGGCGTCCTGGTCAACATCGCCTTCCGGCAGTCGTTCCAGGCCTACGGCACCGGCGACGGCGCCTACCTCGCGTTCATCGCCTTCTACGCCGTGTGCTGCGCCCTCACCTGGATGGCCTACCTGCGGACCCGCCCGGGGAGGCCGGCGGGCGTCTGACGTCCCGCACCGCCTGCGCCGGTCGGCCCGCGCGCCGCCCCCGCGTCCGGCCGGGCCCCTCCGCGGGTTCCGGCCCCGCGGGGTCCGGCCACCGCGGCGACCGGCCCGAGGCGCGCAGCACCGACTCCCACGCGTCCCCCGGCGCCAGCGGCAGGTGCGGGACGCCCCAGTGCCACGCCGACACCAGCAGATCGGAGTCGCGCGGCTGGTACCGCTCCCCCACGGCGCGCGCCATGTCCCAGGCGTGCAGATGCCATTCCACGCAGGCCGCGCCCGCGTGGTCGCCGACGGTGTACTTGGTGCCCCGGTAGATCAGATGCGTCCGGTCCCACATGTCCGGCATCAGGTCGGCGTACGCGCCGGCCGACACCCCGAACGCCATGATCCGGTCCGGCCCCGGATCGGGCGGCAGCACCGCCAGCTCGGCCGCGTTCTGCCGCGCCTGCTGCCTGATCAGGACCGCCGCCGCCGTGTCCCGCGCGAACAGCGTGGCCAGCCGGCTGTCGGGCGCGTCCTGCAGGTACTCCAGGAAGTTCTCGGCGACGCACCGCAGATGCCCGGCCAGATCGATCAGCCGCCAGTCGGCGCAGGGCGTCGGGACGTCCCAGTCGCCGGCCTTCTCCGCCAGCGCACGGATCGCCCGCACCCCGTCCTGGTAGGACTCGAGTACGCGGTGCCGGTCCGGCGGCGTGCGCTCCACGTGACTTCCCCCCGCGTCCAGAGCACCGTGTGCCCTCTCCGCCGGGACGCGGCCTCGCGCCCGTCGCGGCAGGCGACGTGCGGCACGGGCCTCCCCCGGCGTTCCCCGAGAGGGCAGACTCTCAAAGTTCGGTGGCCTGTGCCACCCGGTCACGCTGTGTCGTCACACGTCGGAGACGGCTCAGACGATCACGGTGGGCCGCGTCCGGAAGCTGAGCCGGTGCGCCTCGCGGGCCGTGCGCAGCCGGTCGACCTCGTCGGTCCACGGGGCCACCGCCGGGCGCGCCTTGGCCTTGCGGTAGGCGATCTCCGCCGCGCGGCGCGTCCGGGCGTCCTGCGACTCGGCCGCGTACACCTTCGGTCCCATCGCGGCCCGCTCGGACGCCTCGGCGGCGGCGAGCACGGACGTCATCGCCTTGTCGAACGCCACCGTCAGCTCCCGCAGCATCGGCTCGGGCGCGTCCTGGCCCTGCGCGTCCCGCAGCGCCCGCTCCGCCTCGCCGGCCGCCGCCAGCCGCGCCTCGTACTCGGCGGCCAGCCGCTGGTCGGCCTCGTGCAGTTCCGCGACGTCCTTGCTCACCCGGCGCCCCAGCGGCATGGTGGTACTCCCTCAACGGTCTTCGAATCCGGTCGGGGCCAGCGTACGCGGGCCTGCGGCGTGTCGCGGCGGTGGACACCCGGCTTCGGCCCTTTACACAGTAAGGTCGGTGCTCATGGTCAGGCAGCCCAGCATCAACGCCCAGCACCGCACGCCGCTGTCCACCGAGCGGATCATCGAGGCGGCCCTGCGGATCGTCGACGGCCAGGGACTCGGCCGGCTCACCATGCGCCGGCTCGGCGACGCGCTGGAGGTCGAGGCGATGGCGATCTACCACCACCTCCCCCGCGGCAAGGAGCAACTCCTGGACGGCCTCGTCGCGCACGTCGCGTCCGCCCCCCTGCACGCGGACGGCGCGGCGTCCGGGACATGGCGGGACGTCCTGCGCGCGTGGGCCGCCGACTACCGGGGCCGGCTGCTCGCGCACGCCGGCGTGCTGCCCCTCGTCGTCACCCGCCGCAACCCCGCCGCGCTCACCGCCACGGTCGCGTCACTGCGCGAGGTCCTCCGCCGCGGCGGCGTCGCGGAGGACACGGCGGCGGTCGCCGCGCACACCCTCCTCGGCTACGTGATCGGCCACGCCGCCCTGGAGGTGCGGGACACCATGGAGGACGGCGCGGACCGCCCGGTCGACTGGGACGCCCGCTTCACCGCCGGCCTCGACCTCGTCATCGGCGGCGCGGGCTAGCCGCCCGCCGCCCGTTCAGTCCTCCACCACGAGGACCTCCAGGTGGCAGGGGCCGTGAACGCCCTCCACCCGGACCATCTCGATGCCGTCGGTGGCGGAGGGACCGCTGATCCACGTCAGCGGACGCGCCGGGTCCAGCCGCCCGACCGCCTCCGGGACCGTTCCCGCGATCTGGTCGGCGTGCACCACGCACAGGTGGTAGCCGGGGACGAGGGACAGCACCCGCCGCCCCTGCGCGCGGCCGCCGTCCAGGACGACCGTGCCCGTCTGCGCCACCGCCGCCGCGCAGCCGGTGACCACGCCGTCCACGGCGGCGAGGGTGCCGAGGTCCACCGCCGGGGTGTCGGCCAGCGCCCGGACGCCGTCCAGCTCCGCCAGCCACCCGAACGGCAGGTCCGCCGGGACGACGATCTCCTTGACCTCCCGTCCCCACAGCGCGGCGGCCACCGCGGTGCCCAGCTCGTCCGCGCTCACATGCCGCACCGCCGCCCGGTTGTCGGCGAGCCGCTCGGTGAACAGCGCGACGACGTCCGCCCTCGCCGCGGCCTCCGCCTCGGGCAGCCGGCGTGCGTAGCCGCGCGGCACCGGCGGACGCGCGCCGCCCGCCCCGCCGAGCGCCTCCCGCACCCGCCGCAGCACCTCCGCCCGCGACCCGGCGCCGCCGCCCGCGGTCACCGCCGCCTCCGCGTACCGGCCGTCACGGCCGCGTCCACGCCGTCACGGCCGCCTCCGCGTCCACCAGGCGCGGAAGCTCTCGGCCGGCGGCGCGGGCAGGTCGCGGGCCTCCGTCCACGCCCCGAGCAGGCCCGGCAGGCGGCGGATCCGCCCGCCGCGCGACAGCAGCCGCGCCCACCGTGCGCCGCGCCGCACCGCCGTCTCGTGGCGGCGCGGGTCGCCCATCGTCCACGCGAGGCCGCGCATCAGCACCAGCTCGGGCGTCGGGACGGGACGCCTGCGGCGCGACTCGACCACCTTCCCTCGCAGATGGACCAGCACGTCCGGAATGTCGATCTTCACCGGGCACACGTCGGCGCAGGCGCCGCAGAGCGTGGACGCGTACGGCAGCGACGCATCGGCGGCGCGCTCCACACCGCGCATCTGCGGGGTGAGGATCGCGCCGATCGGCCCCGGGTAGACCGGCCCGTACGCCTGACCGCCCGTCCGCTCGTAGACGGGGCAGACGTTCATGCAGGCCGAGCAGCGGATGCAGCGCAGCGCCGCGCGTCCGACCTCGTCGGCGAGGGCCTTGGTGCGGCCGTTGTCGAGCAGCACGAGGTGGAACTCGCGCGGCCCGTCGCCCGGCGTCACCCCCGTCCACGTCGAAACGTACGGGGTCATCCGGTCACCCGATGACGAACGCGGCAGAAGCTGGAGGAACACCTCCATGTCCGCCCAGGTCGGGACGACCTTGTCGATCCCGGCGACGGAGATCAGCGTCTCGGGAAGCGTGAGGCACATCCGCGCGTTGCCCTCGGACTCCAGCACCACGGCCGTCCCCGTCTCCGCCACCAGGAAGTTCGCGCCGGTGACCCCGACGCGGGCGCGCAGGAACCCGTCGCGGAGGTGGGCGCGGGCGGCGGCGGCCAGCGCCGCGGGGTCGTCGGACGGGCCGGGCCCGGCGGCGGGCACCTCCCGCCGGAACAGCTCCCTGATCTCCGCACGGTCGCGGTGGATCGCCGGCGACAGCAGGTGCGAAGGCCGGTCCCCGCCGAGCTGGACGACCATGTCGGCGAAGGCGGTCTCGCGGGCCGCGACGCCCATGCGGGCCAGCGCGTCGTTCAGGCCGATCTCCCGCGTGGTCGCGGAGGAGGCCTTCACGACCTCCTCCGCGCCGGCCGCCCGCACCAGGCCGGTGACGATCCGGCGCGCCTCGGCCGCGTCCACCGCCCAGTGGACGACGCCGCCCGCCTCGGTCACCGCCCGCTCCAGCTCCGCCAGGTGGAGGTCGAGGTCGAGGAGCGTCCCGTCCCGGACGGCACGCCCGGCCTCGCGCAGTTCCTCCCAGTCGGCGGGCTCCTCGGCCGCGGCGGCCTCCCGCTCCCTGACGGCCGCGGTCGCGCCGCGCAGGTTGCGGCGCAGCCGGGTGTCGGCCAGCGCGGACCGCGCCGCGGCGGCGAACTTCGGCGCCGGCGGCGGAACCGGCCCGCCCGTCCCGGCGGAGGACGGGGGCGTCCGCGGGACGGGGCCCGTCACGCCGGCCCCGTCTCGGCGAGGATCTCGGCCAGGTGCATGGTGCGGACGCCGCCGCGCAGCCGCGACAGCGCGCCGCCGATGTGGGCCAGGCAGGAGTTGTCGACCGCGCACACCACGTCGGCGCCCGTGCCGCGGATGTGCCCGACCTTGTCGGCGACCATCGCGACCGACACGTCCGCGTTCTTCATCGCGAAGGCGCCCCCGAACCCGCAGCACTCCGCCGCCGCGGGCAGTTCCACCAGGTCGAGGCCCTTGACGGCGCGCAGCAGCCGCAGCGGCCGGTCGCCCACGCCGAGCGTGCGGGCGGACTGGCAGGACGGGTGGTAGGTGACCCGGTGCGGGAAGTAGGCGCCGACGTCGGTGACGCCGAGGACGTCGACGAGGAACTCCGTCAGCTCGCAGACGGTGAGGGCCTCGGCGGCGCGGGCCAGGCCCGGGTCGCGGGACGCCCGCGCGATCCGCGGGTAGGCGTCGCGGACGGTGGCCGCGCAGGACGCGGACGCGGCGACCACGACCTCGGTGCCCTCGAACGCGGCCGTGTACGCGCGGGCGAGGCCGGCGGCCTCGCGGTGGTAGCCGGACGTCCAGTGGATCTGGCCGCAGCACGTCTGCCCCGGCGGGTACACGACCTCGTGCCCCAGCCGTTCCAGCAGGACGGTCACGGCCTTCGCGGTGCCGGGGAACAGCGCGTCGTCGAAGCAGGCGACGGACAGCGCGACCCGCACCGGCCTCACTCCCCCCACGCCTCGCAAAGCCGTTCCCGCCGAACATCGTAGGGGTTTCCGCTCCCCGACGGCGTGTCGTTCTTCATCCGTCACGTGCGGGAGGGACGCTGTGCCTGGCACCCCGGGGTGAGACGGGTCACAGCGCTCCGGTACCCCGGTACCAAACGACAACCGTCCCAACGGGCTATAGCCGGTCATGGCGAACCGTTCCACACTGGGGTGCGTCAATTAGAGAAAGCACCACGACCGACCAGTAGTTGAGACCGGAGGCACCACGATGTGCCCGCACCAGCCGCCCTGTCCCGCACACACTGCACCCGACCGCGACGCCGCCCGGACGCTGATCTCGCACCCCGAGCAGGGGTGGAGCCTGCTGTGCAACGGCGTCGTGCTCTTCGAGGACACCGGTGAGCTGCTGCCCGACGGGGGAATCATCGCACCGCACCGGCCGACGGACCTGCAGGCTCCGTCCGCCGCTTGAACGGGGTCTCCACGGGGGACTAGTTCGAACGGATGATCATCCTCGGGGGCACGGCCACCTGCCCGGAGTCTCCGGGCCCGCACGGGGCCCGGAGCAGATCCGCCACTACTCCCGGCCGCCCGTCCGCACCGGACGGGCCGCCCATCTCCGCAACCACGGCTCCGCCGCCCTCCCGGCCGCGGCGGGGTCCCGGTTCAGATCGTGCCGCTCCCCCGCCAGCACCGCGACATGCGCCGCGTCCGCCGCGTCCGGAACACCGAACGGGTCACGGTCGCCGTTGACGACGAGGACCTCCACCCCCGCCGAACGCAGCTCCTCCACCCGGGTCTTCTCCGGGTTGCGCGGCGGGCGGAGCGGGAAGGCCAGCGCCACGACGCCCGCCGCACCGGCGGGCGCCGCCGTCCGGCACACCACCCGGGCGCCGTTGCTCCGCCCGCCCTGGATCAGAGGGACGTCCCCGAACCCGTCCCGGACCACGCCGACGATCTCCAGCCACGCCTCGTCCTGCTTCGCCGCGGGGCCCGGTGCGCGGCGCCCGGCGAGCCGGAACGGCTGCGTCACCCGCGCGACGGCGCCTCCCAGGCCGAGCGCGGTCTCCCGGACGGCCAGCAGGTCGGGCGCGTCCACTCCCCCGTTCGACCCGTGCGTCAGCACCAGCAGGAACGGCGGATCGGCCGCCTCGTCCAGCGTCACCTCCGCCGGCCCGTGCACCGTCACGATCTCCATGCGGCTCACCGTAGCCGCCCGCGGGACGATCACTGCGGCAGACTGTCCCCATGGAGAAGATGACCGACGAAGAGTGGCGCGACTTCGTCTCCGAGGGCACCCGCACCGGCAAGGCGGGCGTCACCCGCAAGGACGGAACACCGCACGTCACGCCGGTCTGGTTCGTCCTCGACGGCGACGACGTGCTGTTCAACACCGGCCGCGACACCGTCAAGGGCCGTAGCCTGGCCCGCGACCCGCGCGTCTCGATCTGCGTGGACGACCAGACGCCGCCGTTCTCCTACGTGCTGCTCCAGGCCGAGGCGTCCCTCGTCGAGGACCTCGGCGAGATGCGCCGCTGGGCCACCGTCATCGGCCGCCGCTACATGGGCGCGGAACGCGCCGAGGAGTTCGGGGCCCGCAACGCCGTCCCCACCGAGTACCTCGTCCGCGCCCGCATCACCAAGGTGGTCGCCGAACGCGCCATCGCGGACTGACGGGTTCAGGCGTCGGGCCAGCCGGGGACGGGCGTGCCCGTCGCGAGGCGGAGCCGCTCGGCGAAGCTCTCGTGCAGCAGCGGACCCCACGCGTAGTCGCTCGGGACCCGCACCGCCTTTCCGAGCACCTCGTGCGTCTCGCCCGGCCGCCGCTCGGCCGGGCCGTCGGCGTACCGGACGCCGAGCAGCGCGTACATGTGGTCGAGGGCGCCGAAGGCCTCACCGGTGAGCGCGGGGAGCGTCCCGTCCGACGCCGCCTGCTCCAGGACCGGCTCCCACCACAGGTCGGCGGGTTCGCCGTCCTCCTCGCCGTCGCCGAAGTCGCGGCGCAGCCGCGCCCGGACCTGCCCCGCGGTGCCCGGGTCGGCCAGGCCCCGCCGCCACACCTCGCCCGCCTCGGCGGCGCGTCCCCGCAGCGGCAGCGTCCGCGCCAGCAGCTCGGTGGCCAGCGGCCCCACCTCCGGGTCGGGCGGCTCCTCCCCCAGCGCCGCGCCGAACGCGCCGATCGCCTGATCGAGGTAGGAGATGCCGAGCGCCACGGCGAGCCGCGCGTAGGCGTACGGGGCGGTGGCCCGGTCGATCAGCCTGAGCCCGGCGGCGAGGATCCGCTGGGCCCGCGCGGGATCGCCGCGTTCCAGCAGCCGCTGGGCCAGGTCGTGCGCGGCGGGCGGCCCGTACTCGGCGTCACCGGTCCCGATCACCGCCTCCCAGTGCTCGCGGGCCTCGTCGAACTCGCCGGCGTCGTCGGCGATCCGGGCGAGCGCCAGGTGGGCGGGCGGAAGGTAGGCGGCGTTGCCGAAGTCGACCACGACCCGCCAGGCGGGCGCCGCCCGGCCGTGCTCACCGGCCCGCTCGTGCGTGAGGGCCAGATGGTAGGCGGCGCGCGGCCCGTACTCGGGATCCCCGGTGGCGATCGCGGCGCGGTCCGCCTCCCGCGCCCCCTCCACGTCACCGGAGTCGTCGAGGACGACGGCCAGCCCCAGCGCGGCCTGCGCCCGCCAGGGCGTCTCACCGAGCGCGAGCACCCTCTCGAACAGCGGCGCCGCCCTCTCCGCCGCACCGTTCTCGGCGAGGTTCCGCGCCTCCTCGCACAACTGCGCCGGGTCGTCGGACACACGCTCCGGTGACTCGCTCATCGATCTGCCCTCTGGGGGTCGGGGTCGCCGGAAAAGCCTAGCGATCCGGCCCTTCCACGTCTCGCGGCGACACCCTGAACCTCACCAAGATCACGAATTGTGCCCCCGCTTCCGGGCTCAGTCCTCGAAGGCGTCCGGGGGCGGGCAGGAGCAGACGAGGTTGCGGTCGCCGTACGCCTGGTCGATGCGGCGGACGGGCGGCCAGTACTTGTCGTCGCGCAGGGCGGGGACGGGGTAGGCGGCCTCCTGGCGGGTGTAGGCGTGCTTCCAGTCGTCGGAGATGAGGCAGGCGGCGGTGTGCGGGGCGTTCTTGAGGGGGTTGTCCTCGCGGTCGTAGCCGCCGTCGGCGACCCGCTGGATCTCGCGGCGGATCTCGATCATGGCGTCGCAGAACCGGTCGAGCTCGGCGAGGTCCTCGGACTCGGTCGGCTCGATCATCAGGGTTCCGGCGACGGGGAACGACAGGGTCGGGGCGTGGAAGCCGTAGTCGATGAGGCGCTTGGCGACGTCCTCGGCGGTGATCCCGGTCTCCTTCGTGATCTTCCGGAGGTCGGCGATGCACTCGTGGGCGACGAGGCCGTTGCGGCCGGTGTACAGGATCGGGTAGTGCGGCGCGAGGCGGGCGGCGAGGTAGTTGGCGCCGACGATCGCACCCTCGGTGGCGGCGCGCAGGCCGTCCGGGCCCATCATCGCGATGTACGCCCAGGAGATCGGCAGGATGCCCGCCGAGCCCCACGGCGCCGCGGAGATCGGGCCGACGCCCGTCTCGGGGCCCGCCTCGGCGCGGAGCGGGTGGTTCGGCAGGAACGGGGCCAGGTGCTCGCGGACGCCGATCGGCCCGACGCCGGGGCCGCCGCCGCCGTGCGGGATGCAGAACGTCTTGTGCAGGTTGAGGTGCGAGACGTCCGACCCGAACTCGCCGGGACGGGCCAGGCCGACGAGCGCGTTGAGGTTGGCGCCGTCCACGTAGACCTGGCCGCCGGCCTCGTGCACGGCCGCGCACACGTCGGTGATCGTCTCCTCGAAGACGCCGTGCGTGGACGGGTAGGTCACCATGATCGCGGCGAGCCGGTCGCCGTGCCGGCCGATCTTGGCGTGCAGGTCGTCGAGGGCGACGTTGCCGCCTTCGTCGCACTTGACGACGACGACGCGCATCCCGGCCATGACGGCGCTGGCGGCGTTGGTGCCGTGCGCGGACGACGGGATCAGGCACACGTCCCGGTGCCGCTCGCCGCGGGATGCGTGGTAGCCGCGGATGGCGAGCAGGCCGGCCAGCTCGCCCTGCGAGCCGGCGTTCGGCTGGACGGAGACTTCGGCGTACCCGGTGATCTCGGCGAGCGCGCGCTCCAGTTCGCCGATCAGCTCGACGTAGCCGGCGGCCTGGTCGACGGGGGCGAACGGGTGGATGTCCGCGAACTCCGGCCAGGTGATCGGCTCCATCTCGGCGGTGGCGTTCAGCTTCATCGTGCAGGAACCGAGCGGGATCATGGAGCGGTCGAGGGCGATGTCCTTGTCCTGGAGTCTGCGCAGGTAGCGCAGCATCGCGGTCTCGGAGCGGTGCGCGTGGAAGACCGGGTGGGTCAGGTAGGGGCTCTCGCGGCGCAGCCCGTCCGGGAGCGCCTCGGCCGCCTCGGCGGCGCCGGCGGCCGGGACGCCGAACGCCTCCAGGACGGCGGTGACGTGCCGGGGCAGCGTCGTCTCGTCGCAGGCGATCCCGACGTGGTCGGCGCCGGCGGGACGCAGGTTGATCCCGCGCTCGCGGGCCGCGGCGACGACCTCCGCGGCGCGGCCGGGGACGCGGGCGAGGACGGTGTCGAAGAACGCGTCGTGGACGATCTCCACGCCGCCGCCGCGCAGCCCCGCGGCGATCTCCGCGGCGCGGCGGTGCGTCCGCTGGGCGATCGCGGCGAGTCCCTCCGGCCCGTGGTAGACGGCGTACATGCTCGCCATGACGGCGAGGAGGACCTGCGCGGTGCAGATGTTGCTGGTGGCCTTCTCGCGCCGGATGTGCTGCTCGCGGGTCTGCAGCGCCAGCCGGTGCGCGGGGGCGCCGCCGGCGTCGACGGACACGCCGACGAGCCGTCCGGGGAGCTGCCGCTGGATCCCCTCGCCGACCGCCATGTAGCCGGCGTGCGGGCCGCCGAAGCCGTACGGGACGCCGAACCGCTGCGTCGAGCCCACGGCGATGTCGGCGCCGGACTCGCCCGGCGGGCGCAGCAGCGTCAGCGCGAGCAGGTCGGCGGCGACGACGACCCTGGCGCCGCGGTCGTGCGCCTGGCCGATGACCGGCTCCAGGTCGCGGACGGCGCCGGACGCGCCCGGGTACTGCAGCAGCACGCCGAAGAAGTCCCCCTCGGGAAGCCCGCCGGCCAGGTCGGCGGTGACCACCTCGATGCCGAGCGGGACGGCCCGCGTCCGCACGACGTCGATCGTCTGCGGGAGGGCGTCGGCGTCGACCAGGAACGTCCCTGGGTCCTTGCGCCTGGAGACGCGGTGGGCGAGGGCCATCGCCTCTGCGGCGGCGGTTCCCTCGTCCAGCATGGACGCGTTCGCGACCGGCAGGCCCGTCAGGTCGGCGACCACGGTCTGGAAGTTCAGCAGGGCCTCAAGGCGCCCCTGGGATATCTCCGGCTGGTAGGGGGTGTAGGCGGTGTACCAGCCGGGGTTCTCCATGACGTTGCGCAGGATGACGGCCGGGGTGACCGTGCCGTGGTAGCCGAGGCCGATCATGGACGTCAGGACGGTGTTGCGGGCGGCGAGCTCGCGCAGCCGTTCCAGCGCGGCGGGCTCGCTCAGCGCGGGCGGCAGGTCCAGCGGCCTGGACGTGCGGATCGCGGCGGGCACCGCGTCGTCGATGAGGGCCTCGATGCCGGAGTAGCCGATCACGGCGAGCATCCGGGCCTGGTCGGCGGCGGAGGGGCCGACATGCCGGTCGGCGAACGTGGAACGGGGGTGCTGCGGCGAGGCCACGGGGGCGAAGAACTGGGCGGTCATGGAGAGCCTCCTGGCTGCTGCGATGCTCAGATCCGCCGCCGGCGCGGGGCCGGCGGCCGGTCTCCCCCTCTGTCATCGGCACCTGAGAGCTTCACCCGCGCGGCGGGGTTTCCCCTTCGGTGAGACGCCCTTCCCCGCGTGCGGGGACCGACGCCTGCTTTCCAGAGGTGCCTCGCCCAGCGGTCCTTTTGCCTGAGAGGTTCCGGGGAGGTTGCCCCTTCGGCGCCCCACGCTGGCGGCGTGGGGTCTCTCCCGCACAGGGTCGACGGCATGTCCTCGACAAACCCTACCCAAAGCCGCGGCCCGGGATCGGCCCTCCCCGGCCCGGCGCGAGCGACCGGCGGCATCCCGCCTTACCAATGAGTAGGATATGGAGGTCTGACCTGGGAGGTAACGGGCCTCGGGGCCTCGGGACGCGAGATGGGGCTGCCGGTGCACACACGACGGCCGGACGGCCGCCGGCCGCTCGACGGCGCGCCGCCGGTTCTGGGACGCTGATCGCGATGACGGATGGTCAGGGCGGCGGTACGGCGTGACGCAGACCCGCGACGGAACGGTGCGTCCCAGGCAGGGCGCGGCCTCAGGTGTGCCCGTCGACGAGCCCGCCCAGCCCGACCGGATCCGCCGCCCGTCGGACGCCATCAGGTTCGCCGCGTCGGTGACCGGCCTGGCGGCGGTGATGCTGCTGGTGTCGTTCGCGAAGGGGACGACGCACGGCCTGCACGCCGACATCCAGGAGGGCACCGCGCACGCGCCCTGGCTGCTGCTGTCCCTGGCCACGCTGATCTCCAGCTTCGGCGTGCTGGCCGCGCCGATCGCGTTCGGCATCGAGCGGCTGTTCCACAAGGACGGGACGCGTGTCGCGATCGCGCTGCTGGCCGCCATGATCGCATTCGGGATCACGGTCGGGCTGGACGACCTCGTGGTGCGGGCGGCGCCCGGCGGCGTCTTGGACTCGCTGATCTGGGGCGGCACGGAGACGGCCCCCATCCACACCGACATCGCCCCCGTGATCGCTTTCGTCAGCGCGGTCGGAATGGCCGGGCGCGCCCGGTGGCAGGCCGCGACGTGGACGATGATCGGGCTGGCGGCGCTGACCGGCCTCACCGCCAACTACGCCTCGGTGTCCGCGCTGGCGGCCACCTACTTCCTCGGACGCGCCATCGGCCACGGCACCCTGTACGTCGTCGGCACGCCGAACCCGCGTCCCGCGGGCACGGCGGTCGTCGCGGCGCTCGAACGGCTCGGGCTGCGCCCGGAGCGGGCCGCGCGCCTGGACGACCCCGCCGGCGGCGCCGAGGAGACCCGCCGGTACGGCGTCGTCCTCGCCCCCCGTCCCGAGGACGGGGACGGGGACGGGGACGAGGAGGGGGACGGCGGCGGTGCGCGTCTCCCGGTCCGCCACGGCGGCCGCGGCGAATGGGACCTCGAACTCCGCGTCTTGGACCGCGACCAGCAGACGGCGGGGGTGCTGTATCGCGTCTGGCGGCTGCTGCGGCTGCGGTCCACGACGACGGGGCGGGCGCTGCGGTCGCTGCGCAGGTCCCTGGAGCAGGAGTCGCTGATGGCGTACGCGGTGGACGCCGCGGGCGCCCGGACCCCCCGTCTGGTCGGCACGTCGGAGGTCGGCACGGAGGCGGCGCTGCTGGCGTTCGAGCACGTGCCGGGGCGGCGGCTCGCCGACGTCCCCGGCGAGGAGATCACCGACGCGCTGCTGACGGACGTGTGGCGGCAGTTCCGTTCGCTGCAGGCGGGCCGGCTCGCGCACCGGCGGCTGCAGGACGAGGCCATCGTGGTCGGCGGCGACGGCCGCGCCTACATCACCGACCTGCGGGCCGGGGAGACCGCGTCGGGCGACCTGGCGCTGCGGCTCGACCTGGCGCAGCTGCTGACGACGCTCGCGCTGCGGGCGGGGCCGGAGCGGGCGGTCCGCACCGCCGCGTCGGTGCTGGGCGAGGAGCCTCTGGCCGCCGCGGTGCCGCTGCTGCAGAGGGTGGCGCTGTCGCGGACGACCCGGACGGCGCTGCGCCACGACCGGGAGGTGCTGACCCGCATCCGGGAGCAGATCGTCCGGTTGAAGCCGGAGACGGAGGTCGCACCGGCCAGGCTGGAACGGTTCCGGCCCCGGACGATCTTCAGCATCGTGGCGCTGTCGATCGCGGCCTACATCGTCATCCCGCAGGTCGCGAGCATGGACGTGGGGACCATGGCGTCCGCGGCGAGCTGGCACTGGGCCCTGGCCGCGCTGGGCGGGGCGGCCCTCACCTACGTGGCCGCGGCGCTCATGCTGATGGGGTTCGTGCCGGAGCGGCTGCCGCTGGGGCGGACGGTGCTGGTCCAGGTCGCCGCGTCGTTCGTGAAGCTGGTGGCGCCGGCGGCCGTGGGCGGCGTCGCGGTCAACACCCGCTACCTGCAGCGCTCGGGGCTGCGGCCCGGCCTGGCGGTGGCGAGCGTCGGCGCGTCGCAGCTGATGGGGCTGGTCACGCACATCCTGCTGCTGATCCTGTTCGGGTTCCTCACCGGCTCGACGACGAAGGCGACACAGGACCTCGCGCCGTCCCGCACGATCGTCATCGCGGTGCTGTCGCTGGGGCTGCTGGCGGGGCTGGCGATGACCGTCCCGCGGGTCCGGCGGGAGGTCACGTCGCGGCTGAAGAGCATGTTCTCCGGTGTGGTGCCCCGGCTGGTGGACGTCCTGCAGACCCCGAAGAAGCTGGTCACGGGAATGGGCGGGACGCTGCTGCTGACGGCGGCGTTCGTGCTCTGCCTGGACGCCTCGATCCGCGCCTTCGGCGGGTCGCTGCCGCTGACGACCGTCGTGGTGGTCTTCCTCACCGCCAACGCGGTCGGGTCGGCGGCACCGACGCCCGGTGGCCTCGGCGCCGTCGAGGGGGCCCTGACGCTCGCGCTGACGATCTCGGGGCTCACCGCGGAGACGGCGACGTCGGCGGTGCTGCTCTTCCGGCTTCTCACGCTGTGGTTGCCGGTCCTGCCGGGATGGGGCGCGTTCACCTACCTGCAGCGCCGGGAGTCGCTCTGATCGCCTGCCCGTGGTCGTCAGGCCGTGGTCGTCAGGCCGTGGTCGTCAGGCCGTGGTCGTCAGGCCGTGGTCGTCAGGCCGTGGTCGTCAGCCGGTGCGGCGGGCGCGCCGCCGGCCGGCCAGTTCGTCGTGGGGGTGCTCGGACGGGTCGTCGTCGGCGGCGGCGGCCCGCTCACCGGGTAGTTCCGCGAGGCTGCCCTCCACCTCCTGCCACACCCTCCCGAGCGCGATGCCGAACACGCCCTGCCCGCCTTGCAGCAGATCGACGACCTCGTCGGGCGAAGTGCACTCGTACACGCTGACGCCGTCGCTCATCAGCGTGATCTGCGCCAGGTCCCGGACGCCCCGGTCCCGCAGGTGGGTGACGGCCGTGCGTATCTGCTGCAGCGACACACCGGTGTCCAGGAGCCGCTTCACGACCTTCAGGACGAGGATGTCGCGGAAGCTGTAGAGCCGCTGGCTGCCCGACCCGTGCGCCGGCCGCACGCTCGGCTCCACCAGTTTCGTGCGCGCCCAGTAGTCGAGCTGCCGGTAGGTGATCCCCGCCGCCGAGCACGCGGTCGGGCCGCGGTAACCGACATCCTCCGGCGGCGCCGAGACCTGGGTTTCGAAGAGCAGGCCCTGCTCTCCGGCCTGCCGGGACGCCATGTGCCTGTCGGGGGTCGCCTTGCCCTCGCCGCTGCTCACCGCCACGCGGACCTCCGGCTTCTATCAGCCCGTGCCGCTTCGTCAAGGGGGTTTGACGAATTACACCACGGGTGTTCCACCAGCACGGTAGGTGCCGGTCAGGGTGTGGTCAACGTTCACCGTCGGCGCGTCGCATGCCCGGATGAACCGGCTTCACGTGGGCAAACTGCGCACCTTCACCGCCTCACCACTCTTACCCCGGAGGCCGCCCGGTAAAAACCGGCAGGTCCGGGGCGATGCACAACCAATCGCGGCAGGGCATGACCATACACCCGAGGGTGACATTCCCCACGTTCGCTCTATGCCCCGCGCAGTCGCGGTCATGCGGACCCGGCGGCGGGCGTCCGTCAGCCCGCGCGGCCGAAGTCCTCCGGGGAGATGGTGTCGAGGAACTCGCGGAACTTCTCCACCTCGTCCTCCTGCTCGTCCGGGATGGCCACTCCGGCCTCTTCGAGGACGTCCTCGCTGGCGAAGATCGTGGCGCCGGTGCGCAGGGCCAGGGCGATGGAGTCGGAGGGGCGGGCGCTCACCTCGACGCCGTTGGAGAAGATGAGGTCGGCGAAGAAGATGCCTTCGCGCAGCGCCGTGATGTTGACGGTGCGGAGCTGCACGCTGAGGGCGTCGAGCACGTCGCGGAACAGGTCGTGGGTGAGGGGGCGGGCGGGCAGAACCCCCTGCTGGGCGAAGGCGATCGCGGTCGCTTCCACCGCCCCGATCCAGATGGGCAGGTAACGATCGCCCTCCGTCTCCTTCAACAGGACGATCGGCTGATTGGAGGGCATCTCGACCCGGACGCCGACGACCTCCATCTGCTTCACTGCGGCTCCCTGCTGGTTCTCGCTATCTCGATCACCACGTGCAGCGGATCGATTCGTGACCGAACCCTGTAGCCAACGTACACCCCGCCCCGGACAGCTCGTGTTGCCGCGGGTCCGGCAAAATCCTCCGCGGCGCCCATGATCAGCGGTCGAGGCTTTCACGGAGACCGGCCGACACCAGGGCGGCGTGGAGCCTGACCGACAGGGCGGCGATCTCCCGCGCGATCTCGGCGGCCTGCTCGTGGGCGCCCCGGCTGCGGCGCCGCAGCTGCGGCGCGACCATCTGCTCGATGAGGCCCGCCTGCCGGTCGGCGGCGGCCTTGACCGCCCGCAGGTGCCGGACCTCGAATCCGAACTCGCCGAGCGCCGCGGCGGCCCGCGCGATGCTGAGCGCGTCGCCCTCGTAGTGCGCGCCGGCCCTGCGGACGAGCCCGTACTCCTCCAGCCTGGCCAGGAGGGCCTCGTCGATGCCGGCGCCGTCCAGGAGCTGGCGGCGCGTCAGCCGGACGGCGGGGTCGTCGGCGGTGGTGTCGGCGGCGACGAGCGTGCGGGGGCGGCGCTGCGGCGTACCGGGGTCGCCGGGCTTGCGGGAGCCGAGCGGCGGAACGCTCTCGCCGCGGTCGCACGCCTCCAGATGCTGCCGGATGACGCGCAGCGGCAGGTAGTGGTCGCGCTGCGCGGCGAGGACGAACCGGAGCCGCTCCACGTCGGCGGCGCCGAACTTGCGGTAGCCGGACGGGCTGCGCTGCGGCTCGACCAGGCCCTCGGACTCCAGGAACCGGATCTTGGAGATGGTGATGTCGGGGAATTCGGGCCGGAGCAGCCCGAGGACGTCCCCGATCGTCATCAGGGACCGGGCTGGCTGCGCGTTCAAGGCCCCTCCCATCGTCGCCGCGACCTCGTGTCGTGCTCGCCGTGCTCCGCCGGTCAGCCGTGCGCCGGGTTGGTCAGGAACACCAGCCGGAACTTTCCGATCTGGACCTCGTCGCCGCCCGACAGCGCGGCCTGGTCGATCCGCTGCCGGTTGACGTAGAGGCCGTTGAGGCTGCCCACGTCGCGGACGGAGAACGCACCGCCCTGGCGGGAGAACTCGGCATGCCTGCGGGAGACGGTGACGTCGTCCAGGAAGATGTCGCTCTCGGGGTGCCGGCCGGCGGACGTGCGGTCCTTGTCGAGGAGGAAGCGGCTGCCGGCATTGGGGCCCCGCTTGACCACGAGCAGCGCCGTCCCCGGAGGGAGGGCCTCCATGGCCATCTGGTCGGGGCCGGCCGGCTCCTCGGCGCCCGCGTCGGTGTCCAGGGCCTCGAACCCGCCGATGGAGATCGTGGACGTGGACTCACCAGGGGACTCGCGGGGAGGCGGCGACGGCGAACTCCGCGTCAGCGGAGTGCCGCAGTTCGAGCAGAAGCGGGCATCGTCCGGGTTGGCGTGACCGCACTGCGTGCAGTAGACGCTCGGCATCGATCGGCTCGGCCTCCTACCATCGGCGTACCGCCCGCGGCCGTCCCGCCGCAGCGGGAGCCGCCTGCGCCACGCGCATCCATCAAACCAACCCACGCCGGGGACCCGTCCCCCGACCACGGTCCAACTCACCGGCCGCTCACGCGACGGTCGCCGCAACTTACGCGGGTATTACCCGAGGGGTCAACTGGAACGGTGAGCCGACCGGTCCAAACTACATTCGTCAATGATCGCAGGTCTATGCCGCCGCGCGGACGGCCCGATCGCGACGCCTGTGCCGGGCGCCCGGTTCACCGCTTCCCCCGTTCCCTCTACGGAGACCGTATCGCGCCGACGGTCACTTTCGCGCGCGGGTTGATCAGGACGGACGCCCCCGCTCCCTGGAGCGTCTTCACCAGGCCGCCGGGGATGTTCAGGGCGGTCGTCATCGTGTGGGGGTCGCCGATGGCGAGGAAGCGGTACGGGGCGGTGAGGGGCTCCCCGTCGGCCAGGATGCCGCCGGGGCCGTCCAGGAAGTAGGTGTCGACCCCGGCGCGCACGTTGTTGACCTGGACGACCTCCGCGCCCGCGTCCCGGAGTTCCTCCAGGGCGTCGAGCAGGTTGATCGCCTTGACGCCGCCGCCCGGGTCGCCGACCACCATCTCGATGCCGGGCCCCTCGGCGGGGACCGTTCCCGCCAGCAGGCCGTAGGTGGCCGCCCGCTCGCGGGCCTCCTCCAGCGCGGTCTCGCCTTCGGCGTCCCGTTCCAGCTCGGCCCTGGTCTCCTCCAGCTCGCGCAGGTCGCCTCGCAGCCGCTCGGACCGCTGGCCCAGATCGGACAGGATTCCGACGAGCTCGTCCTGCCGCGCGGTGGCGAACGTGGTGTCCCGCCCGGTCGACTCGACCTGGGCGACGACGGCGAAGCCCAGCAGGAGGCACAGCACCCCGCCGGCGAGCTGGCCCCGGCTGACTCGCGGCCTCAACAGCGCGGCGAGCCCGCGCAGGCCGGCGGGCTCGGCCGGACGCTCGTCCGCGCCGGTGTCCGGACGCCCGTTCCCGGGCCCGCCGTCCCCGCGTTCGCTCTCCTTCATCGTCATGCCCCGAACAGCCTCCGCCGGATGCCCGCCACGTTGGAGAAGATCCGGATGCCGAGGACGACCACGACACCGGTGGACAGCTGGGAGCCGACGCCGAGCTTGTCGCCGAGGAAGACGATCAGCGCGGCGACGACGGTGTTGCCGACGAAAGAGACCACGAACACCTTCTCGTCGAAGATGCCCTCCAGGCGGGCGCGGACGCCGCCGAACACGGCGTCCAGCGCCGCGACGATCGCGATCGGCAGGTACGGCAGCAGCCAGAGCGGCACGTCCGGCTGCAGCAGCAGGCCCAGCGCCACGCCGATCACCAGCCCGATGAGCGCGATCACGCCCGGGTCACCTCTCTCACGGGCCGTCCTCCCCGCGGGGGACGGCGTACCGCAGCCGGACCGGCCCCGCGGCGGGCAGGCGCACGTCCGGCGCGCGGCGCGTACGGTACCTGATCCGGTAGCGGTCCTTCAGCGCCCGCAGGCGCCGGTCGGCGGCCGAGCCCGCGAAGGCGTCCCGCAGGCCGCCGGGGTCGCCCAGCGCCGTCACCTCGTAGGGCCGGGCGAGCGGCCGGTAGTCGACCATGATCGCCTCACCGGCGGTGCGGATCGCGGTCGTCGCCGTGAGCCGCTGGCCGTTGACGGCGATCGCCCGGGCGCCCGCCGCCCAGAGCCCGTTCACCAGGACCTGGAGATCCTGATCATAGACGCGGGCGCCCGCGGCGGCCTCGTCCCGCGTGCCGGGCGCGTCCGGATCGCCGCGCGGCGCGTCGTCCAGTGTGATCACCAGGCCCTCGCCGGCGACGGGCGCGGCGGCCGCCGCCGCGGCCGCGCGGGCCAGCCGGGCCCGGGCGCGGCGGCCGGCGTCGCTGCGGGCCAGCGCCGCGGCGCGCCGCCGCTCGGTCTCGGCCCGGAGCCGGCCGAGCCGGTGCTGCAGGCCGTCGGTCTCGGCGGTGCGGGCGTTGATCTCGCCGACGAGCCGGGAGCGCTGCTCGGCGGCGACGGGCTCGCTGCGGCGCACCTCCGCCCCCGCGACCGTGACCAGCGCCCCGGTGAGGACGAGGACGAGCAGGACACCGCTCCCCCGCAGCCGTCCCCGCCGGGGGCCGGGGGCGCCCGGCCGGTCCGCGCGGCGGGCCCGCCGCGCGGCGGCCTCCGCGTACCCGGGGTCGAGGAGCTTGCCCGCGAACAGGTCGGCGAGCAGCGACATGGACGCGTCGGGCCGCCGCCATCCGGGGGCGTCGTCGTCCTTCCGCGCGATCATCGCCCCATCATGGCAAGGGACGGCGGACGGCGCGGCATCAGCCGTCCCTCGGCAGGCGGAGGATGTACCCGACCCGCGGCACCGTGTGGATGAGGCGGGGGCCGCGGTCGTCGAGCTTGCGGCGGAGGCGGCTGATGGAGGTCTGGACGACGCCGTCGCCGCCGTCGAAGTCGTAGGGCCAGACATGGTCGAGGAGCCGCCTTTTCGCCAGCACCCGGCCGGAGTTGAGGAGCAGGTAGCGCAGGAGGGTGAACTCGGTGGGGGTCAGGCCGATCGGGACGCCGCCGCGCCGTACCTCGCAGGCGTCCTCGTCGAGTTCCAGGTCGGCGATCGTCAGCCGGGCCCGTTCCCGCGCGGAGGGCCGGGTGCGGCGCAGCACGGCGCGGATGTGCGCGATCAGCTCCGCGAGGCTGAACGGCTTGGCCATGTGGCCGTCCGCGGCGGTGGTGGGGCCCTTGGACTCGTCCCCGGCGGCGTCGCGGTCCGCGAGGAACACGACCGGCGCCTCGCAGCCGGCCCGCCGCAGCCGGGTGCGGGCGTCCGCGCCGGGCCCGTCCGGCAGCATCGCGTCCAGGACGATCAGGTCGGGGCCGAACCGCGGGACGCCCGCCAGCGCCTCGGCGGCGGACCCGGCCACGGCCGTCTCGAAGCCCTCGTAGCGCAGCGCGGTCGCGACGAGCTCCGCGAGGCGGGCATCGCCGTCCACGACGAGGATCTTGGTGGGGGTCACGTGCCCAGTCTTCCCGCTGATCGCCGTGGGCCCGCACGCGGGCCCTCCGCTGCGGGCCGGGCGGTGGCGATACGGGCGGTGGCGATACGGGCGGTGGCGGGTCAGGCGGTGGCGGGGCGGCCGAGGCCCATGTGGACGGCGAGGCCGGCGAGCACCGATCCCATCAGGTAGCGCTGGGCCCGCTGCCAGCCGGGCCGCCGGGCCAGGAACACGGCGATGCCGCCCGCGCCGAGCACGATGAGGGCGTTGACGGCGACGGCGACGGCGATCTGGGTGACGCCGAGCAGCATGCTCTGGACGGCGACGTGGCCGCGGTCCGGGTCGGTGAACTGCGGCAGCAGCGACACGTACAGGATCGCGATCTTGGGGTTGAGCAGGTTGGTGACCAGGCCCATGGTGAACAGCCGGCGCGGCCGGTCGGCGGGCGGGTCCGCGGCGGCGAACGCCGCCGTCCCGCCCGGCCGGACCGTCCGCCAGGCCAGCCACAGCAGGTAGACCGCCCCGGCGGCCTTGATGGCCGTGTAGAGCGGCGGGACGAGCGTGAAGACGGTGGTGATCCCGGCGGTGGCGGCGGCGACGTAGACCAGGAACCCGGCGGTGACGCCGGCGAGCGAGATCAGCCCGGCGCGGCGGCCCTGCGCCACCGACCGGGACACCAGGTAGATCATGTTGGGGCCCGGGGTGAGGACGAGGCCGAGGGCGATGAGGGCGATGGCCGCCATGGCGGTGAACGAGATCATTATGCTCCTGGTGCATTGAATGACCCGAGCCTAGATCTCGTAACTTTCTCAGTGCAATAATTAAATTGATCTCGGTGCAATCAAACTTGGGGGGTGGCGATGGAGGACTACCGGAAAGTCGCGGACGCGGTGGCCGCCGAGATCCGGGCGGGCCGGCTGCGGCCGGGCGACCGGCTGCCCCCGCAGCGCACGTTCGCACGGGAGCGCGGCATCGCGAACTCGACGGCGAGCCGCGTCTACCGGGAACTCGCCCGGCGCGGACTCGCGGTGGGCGAGGTGGGGCGGGGCACGTTCGTCCGCGCGGCCGGGCGCCCGTCCGGCCCGGCGCTGTCGGAGCCGGCGGACGCGCGCGTCGACCTGGAGCTCAGCTACCCCGAGGTGCCGGAGCAGAGCGGGCTGATGGCCGCCGGAATGGAGCGGCTGCTGCGCCCGGACGTCCTCGGCGCGGCGCTCGGTCCCGCCGGCGTCACCGGGACGCCCGCCGCCCGCGAGGCGGCGGCCGCGCTGCTGGCCGCGCCGGGCTGGCGGCCCGAACCGTCCGGCGTCCTGTTCGCCGGGAACGGGCGGCAGGCGATCGCGGGCGCCGTGGCCGCCCTCGTGCCGCCCGGCGGGAGGCTCGCGGTCGAGGCGGTCACCTACCCGGTGATCAAGGGCATCGCGGCGCGGCTCGGCGTCACGCTCGTCCCGGTCGAGGCCGACGAGCACGGCCTGTGCCCGGACGCCCTGGCCCGCGCCCACCGCGGCACCCCGCTCGGCGCCGTGTACGTCCAGCCGACGCTGCACAATCCGTACGGGACGACCATGCCGCAGGAGCGCCGCGCCGACCTGGCCGCCGCCCTGGAACGGCTCGGCCTGCACGCGATCGAGGATCGCATCTGGGCGTTCCTCCGGGAGGGCGGCCCGGCGCCGCTGGCGGCGGCGGCCGCGGATCGCACCGTGCTCGTCGACAGCCTGTCCAAGCGTCTCTCCCCCGGCCTGAGCATCGGGTTCGCCGTCCCGCCCGCCGCGCTGGCCGGGCGCGTCGCCGCCGCCCTGCGCTCCGGTGCGTGGGCGCCGCCGGGGTTCGCGCTGGAGGCGGCGTCCGGCTGGATCGCCGACGGCACCGTCGAGTCGGTGACCCGCGCCAAGCGCGTGGACGCCGCGTCCCGCCTGCGGCTCGCCGGCGAGCTGCTCCCGGGCGCCGCCGCCCCGTCCGGCCCGTCCTACTTCTGCTGGTGGGACCTGCCGCCGCGGTGGCGGGCGGAGACCTTCGTGGCGGCGGCGGCGCGGCGCGGGATCGCCGTGACGCCCGGCGCCGCCTTCGTCGCCGGAACCGGGTCCGCTCCCCGCGCCGTCCGCGTCGGGCTCGCCTCCCCGCCCCCGCGGGCCCTCGCCGCCGCCCTCGGCGTCCTCGCCGAGATCGCCGCCGGGTCCCCCGAGGACGTTCCCGTCGACTGACGTCCCGCCGGGTCAGGAGCCCGCGCGTTCGACGACGACGGCCCACTCCTCCAGGAGCGCCTGCGCCGCGTCGGCGTCCGGCCCCTCGGCCCAGAGGTGCGTGACGGGCTCGGCGGGGTCGGGCAGGACGAGGACCCAGCGGCCGTCGTCCTCGACCACGCGGACACCGTCGGTGGTGTCGACCGTGCGGTCGCCGGCGGCCTCCACCACATGCCGCATCACGCTGCCCTTGGCCGCCCACGGCGTCGGGACGGAGCGGCGCAGCAGGTGCGCGTCCGGGATGCGGCGGTCGATCTGCGACAGCGTCAGCCGCGTCCGGGCGACCAGGCCGACGAGTCGGACGAACGCCGCGATCCCGTCGACCGTGCCGCTGAACTCCGGCATCAGGAACCCGCCCCGCCCGTCCCCCGCGAAGACCACGCTGGGCTGCGCGGCGGCCTTGGTGAGGACGTCCTGGGACGTGGACGTCCACTCGACCTGGACGCCGTGGAACCGGCACACCTGCTCGGCGACCCGCGTCGTCGTCACCGGCAGCGCGACCTTGCCGCCGCGCCGCTCCGCCGCGACGAGGTCCAGCATGACGAGGAGGGCCCGGTCGTCGCCGACCAGCTCGCCGTTCTCGTCCACCAGGGAGATCCGCTCCCCCACCGGGTCGAACCGGACGCCGAACGCGGCCCGCGACGACGACACCAGCTCACCGAGCCGCTCCAGGTCGCGCATGCGCTCGGCGAGCGTCTCGGTCGGGTTGGCCTCGTCCAGGCCGGCATTGCGGGTGAGGACCTCCACCCCGACCTTGCCGAGCAGGTTCGGCAGGACGAGCGAGGCGACGCCGCCCGCGCAGTCCAGGACGATCTTGAGCTCGGCCTCGCGGACCCCGCGGATGTCGACGCGCCGCAGCAGGTCGCGGGTGTAGGTCTCCACGACGCGCGGCGGGTAGGCGAGTTCGGCGATCTCGCCGGGGAACGCGCGGCGGTACTCCTGCCGGCCGAAGACGCGTTCCAGCTTGCGCTGCGCGGCCTGGGACAGGTCGGCCCCGTCGGGGTCGAGGAAGATGATGTCGACGCCCTGCGGGTCGCCGAGCGTGGTGCGGATGTAGATGCCGCCGACGCTGTCCTCGCGCCCGGTCTCGAACCGGGCGACGGTCAGCGGCGTCGCCTCCAGGTCGTGGACGTTGATCGCGCTGGCGGTCAGGGCGCTGTTCACCGCGCGTTTCAGCGTGCGGGCCGCGCGGGAGACGTCGCGTCCGGTGACGACCGTGGTGCCCTTCTTCAGCGTCGTCGCGTACGCGCTGGCGAGCCGCACCGCCAGCTCCGGCGTGATCTCCACGTTGACCAGGCCGGACACGCCGCGCGGCCCGAACAGGTTGCGCTGACCGCGCGACTCCCAGATCACGCTGGTGTTGACGACCGCGCCGGCCTCGATGGTCTTGAACGGGTAGACCTTCACGCCGCTGGAGACGTACGCCTCCGCCTCGATGACGCACTCGTCCCCGATGACCGCGCCCTCCTCGACGCGGGCGCCGGCCATGATGTCGGTGTTCTTGCCGACCACGCAGCCGCGCAGGTTCGTCGACGGCGCGACGAACACGTTGTCGTGGACGATGGCGCGGTGCAGGAACGCGCCCTCCTTCACCACCACGTTGCTGCCGAGGACTGTGTACTCCCGCAGTTCGACGCCCGCCTCGACCTTGGCGTAGTCGCCGATGTAGAGCGGGCCCTTCAGGACGGCCTCGGAGTCGATCTCGGCGCCTTCGGCGACCCAGACGCCGGGTGACACCTCGAACCCGTCCAGGTCGATGCCGACCGCCCCCGACAGCATGTCGGCCTGCGCCTTGAGGTAGCTCTCGTGGGTGCCGACGTCCTCCCAGTAGCAGTCGGCGATGTACCCGAACAGCGGTGCGCCTTCGGCCAGCAGCTTGGGGAACACGTCCCCGGACCAGTCGACCGGCTCCCCCGGCGCGACGTGCTCCAGGACCTCCGGCTCCATCACGTAGATGCCGGTGTTGACGGTGTCGGAGAACACCTGGCCCCACGTGGGCTTCTCCAGGAACCGCTGCACGCGGCCCTCGTCGTCCACGATGATGATGCCGAACTCCAGCGGGTTCGGGACGCGTTTGAGCCCGATCGTGACGAGGGCGCCGTTCTCCTCGTGGAACCGCACCATGTCGGTCAGATCGATGTCGGTGAGCGCGTCACCGGAGATCACCAGGAACCGGTCGTCGCGCAGCGCCTCCTCGGCGTTCTTGACGCTGCCGGCGGTGCCGAGCGGGATCTCCTCCGTCGCGTAGCTCAGCGACATGCCGAGTTCCTCGCCGTCGCCGAAGTAGTTGCGGATCAGCGCGGCCAGGAACTGGACGGTGACGACGGTCTCGCTGAACCCGTGCTTCTTCAGCAGCCGCAGCACATGCTCCATGATCGGCCGGTTGACGAGCGGAAGCAGGGGCTTGGGCTGGTTGGCGGTCATCGGACGCAGCCGCGTCCCCTCGCCTCCCGCCATCACGACGGCCTTCATCGGGGGGTCTCAGCTCCCTTCTGGTCGCCGGCCGACGGATCCGCGCCCGGTCCCCCCGGCTCATCCGGTTCCGGCGCGGGGCCCGGCCCGGAGGCCGGGGACGAGCTGCGGCCGGCCAGCACAAGTTGCCGCGTCTGCGTCCAGTAGAGGACGGCCGCCCACCAGTACAGGCCCGTTCCCCAGACGGCGAACGACCATCCGGTGACCTTCGCCGCGGTCGCCGCGCCGCCGTCGTGGTCGCCCAGCAGCAGCAGCGGGAACGCGTACAGCAGGCACATCGTCCCGGCCTTGCCGATGAAGTGCACCGGAAGCGTCCCGCTGTACCCGAGCCGCCGGACGATCGGCGCGATCGGCAGGATCGCGAACTCGCGGGCCACCAGCACCAGCACCAGCCACAGCGGGATGATGTCGCGGATCGTGAGCCCGATGAGCGTCGCCAGGATGTAGAGGCGGTCGGCCGCCGGGTCGAGGACCGTCCCGAGCCTGCTCATCTGGTTCAGTGCGCGCGCCAGCTTGCCGTCCAGCCAGTCGGACAGTCCCGCGAAGACGAGCACGCCGAGGGCCCACCAGTCCGCCTCGACGAGCACGAGCCACAGGAACAGCGGGACGCCCACGAGCCGGGCCAGGCTCAGGCTGTTCGGCACCGTGAAGATCCGGTCCTGCGGGGCTCCCTGCTGTGTGCTCACCGACGCGTTCGCCTCCCCTGGTCCCTTGATCCTGACCCTACCGGTAAGGGTTGTGAAAGCCCCCGATGACGTCGCCCGCAGCGGCCGCCGGCACCCGGGGCGGGCCGGACCCGATCCTCTCCCCGGCCCGCACGCCCTGAGCGCCGCGGGACCGGGAGGTCACCGCGGGCTGACGGCGTCCGCGAGCGGGAGGACGGCCGTGACGACGAAACCGCCGCCGTCTCCCGGGCCGGCGTCGAGCGTCCCGCCGACGCTGCGCGCCCGCTCGATCATCCCGAGGATCCCGAAACCCTCGGGAGCCGTGCCGGACGATCCCGTCCCGTCGTCGGCGACCCGGACGACGAGGCCTCCCGCGTCGCGGGTCAGGCGCACCTCCACGCGCCGCGCCGCCGCGTGCTTGACGACGTTGGTCAGGGCCTCCTGGACGATCCGGTACGCCGCGACGCCGATCTCCGGCGGCAGCGGCCCGGCACCGGCGTCGCCGGGCCCCTCCCGCCGGGAATCGGCGTCGAACCCGACCTCGATCCCGGTGGCGCGCGCCGCCCGCACCAGGTCGGCGATCCCGTCCGGGCCGGGCAGCGTCCCGGAGGTCTCGACGTCGGTGCCGCGCAGGACCTGCAGGGTGCCGCGCAGTTCCGTGCGGGCGTCGCGGCACGTCTGCGCGATCGCCCCGAACACGTCCGCCAGCTCCGCCCGGTCGAGCGGCCGGTCGGCGTGCAGCAGGTGGGAGGCGGCCCCGGCCTGGACGCCGATGACCGTGATGCTGTGGGCGAGGAGGTCGTGCAGGTCCCGGGCGATCCGCAGCCGCTCCTCGGCGACCCGGCGCCGGGCCTCCTCCTCCCGCGTCCGCTCGGCCCGCTCGGCCCGCTCGGTGATCGTCGCCAACCGGGCCCGGTGCACCCGCCATACCTGGACGGCGATCACGACGGCCACGACGGCCTCGATGACCGCGATCTGCTCCCGCAGCGAACCGCCGCCGGCCCGCATCGCCATCCCGAACACGCACACGGCCAGCAGGAACGCCACCACGGTGACGACGGCCCGCACCCGGCGCCCGAGCACCGCGTAGGCGAACAGCGCGATCACCTCGGCGGGCACCAGCGCGTGGTGCTGGAACTGCGCCAGGTGATAGGGCAGCACCAGGATCACCAGGGCGACCAGACCCGGGGCGGGCCACCTCCTGATCAGCGCGAGCGGGACGTGCGCGGCGATCAGCAGCAGAGCGCCGGGCACGTCCAGCGCCCGCACACCGGGCCACATGACCGCCACCACGGCCGCGACGGCCGCCAGCAGCGTCGTGAGCAGGGCGTCTCTCGCCGTCACACCGATCCGGGGCACCACCACGCGCCCATCTTCCCCGACGCCCGCGCCCCGCGCGAACCGCCTCGGCCCTGGTTCTGCGGACCCGTCACGAAGGGCCGGCGGTCTCCGCCCCCCGCCGCACCCGAGATCCGCGAGGTGCCGGTCAGGTGTCCGGGGTGCAGGTGAGGACGGGTTTCACGTCCAGGATCGGGGTGCCGTCCAGGGCCTCCAGGTCCCGGACGCGCAGGCGGTTCCCCGCGGCCTCCAAAATCTCGACCGGGTGCAGCCCGATCGGGTTCGGGCGGTCCGGTGAGCGGGTCGCGAAGACGCCGCGCATCGGGGCGGCGGGGTCGTCGCGCGGATGGACCCGCAGGACGTCGCGCGGTGACAGGTGCAGCCAGGTCAGGACGAAGACCCGGTCGCCCGGCCGCAGGCCGTCGAGGGCGTCGAGGACGGACGGCTCGAAGACCAGCCACGCCTCGGGTGAGCCCTCCGGCCCCTGTTTGGGCGCGGCGGCGCGGTCGGTCAGCGTGGACTCGACGTGGCCGACCGCGGTCACGGTGAAATCGTCGGGCATGCGTCCGATTCTCTCAGGCCGCCCCTATCCCATGGACGCCGGTTGCGGCAACCGGGGTACGCCGGGTTAGCGTCGGGGGCGACAGATCGCGGGGGTCCGGCGAACCGGGCTGAGATAGCGGCTGGGACGGCCGCTGACCGCATGAACCTGACCGGGTAATGCCGGCGTAGGGAGAGATCGAGTCGTCATGACCGAACCTGTGGTTCCAGCCGCCCGCAAGATCTACCTCCAGGGCTCGCGCCCGGAGATCCGCGTCCCGATGCGGGAGGTGCCGCTCACCGGCGGCGACGCCGTCGTCCTGTACGACACGTCCGGGCCGTACACCGATCCCGGACACGAGACCGACCTCCGCAGGGGGCTGCCGCCCCTGCGGGAACCGTGGATCGCCGAGCGCCGCACGGCCGGCGGCGCGGTGACGCAGCGGGCCTGCGCGCGGCGCGGGGAGATCACGCCGGAGATGGAGTTCGCGGCGCTGCGGGAGGGCGTGGCGCCGGAGTTCGTCCGGGACGAGCTCGCGGCCGGACGCGCCGTCCTGCCCGCCAACGTCAACCATCCCGAGATCGAGCCGATGGTCATCGGCCGGAACTTCCTCGTCAAGGTGAACGCGAACATCGGCAACTCCGCGGTCGTGTCGTCGATCGAGGACGAGGTCGAGAAGATGACGTGGGCGACCCGCTGGGGCGCCGACACGATCATGGACCTGTCGACGGGCCGCGACATCCACACGACGCGCGAGTGGATCCTGCGCAACTCGCCGGTGCCGGTCGGGACGGTCCCGCTGTACCAGGCCGTGGAGAAGGTGGGCGGCGATCCGGCCGAGCTGACCTACGAGATCTTCCGCGACACGGTGATCGAGCAGGCCGAGCAGGGCGTCGACTACATGACCGTCCACGCGGGGGTGCTGCTCCGGTACGTGCCTCTGACGGCGCGCCGCAAGACCGGCATCGTGTCGCGCGGCGGGTCGATCATGGCGGCGTGGTGCCTGGCGCATCACGAGGAGAACTTCCTCTACACCCGCTTCCGGGAGCTCTGCGAGATCTTCGCGGCCTACGACGTCACCTGGTCGCTCGGGGACGGGCTGCGTCCCGGCTCGATCGCCGACGCCAACGACGAGGCGCAGTTCGCCGAGCTGCGCACCCAGGGCGAGCTGACGCGGATCGCGGCGGAGTACGGCAACCAGGTGATGAACGAGGGGCCCGGGCACGTCCCGATGCACAAGATCAAGGAGAACGTCGACCTGCAGCAGGAGTGGTGCGACGGCGCGCCGTTCTACACGCTCGGGCCGCTGACCACCGACATCGCGCCCGGCTACGACCACATCACCTCGGCGATCGGCGCCGCGATGATCGGCTGGCACGGCACCGCGATGCTCTGCTACGTCACGCCGAAGGAGCATCTCGGCCTGCCGGACCGCGACGACGTCAAGGCCGGCGTCATCGCCTACAAGATCGCCGCGCACGCCGCGGACCTGGCGAAGGGGCATCCGGGCGCGCAGGCGTGGGACGACGCGCTGTCGGAGGCGCGGTTCGACTTCCGGTGGGAGGACCAGTTCAACCTGTCCCTCGACCCGGACACCGCCCGCGCGTTCCATGACGCGACACTCCCGGCCGCCCCGGCGAAGACCGCGCACTTCTGCTCGATGTGCGGGCCGCACTTCTGCTCGATGAAGATCACCCGGGACGTCCGGCGGTACGCCGGCGAGCGCGGCCTGGCCGAGGACGAGGCCCTCGGCGCGGGGATGCGGGAGAAGGCCGAGGAGTTCAACGCCGCGGGCGGGCGCGTCTACCTGCCGCTCTCCCCCGGCGGTTCCTGACCCGGCGGCGCGGGCCCGGCACGGGCCGGAGCGGGAACGGCGGGCCCGCCGCGGAACCGTCCGCGGCGGGCCTCCGCATCCCCGGGAAGGGGCATCGGTCCGCCGCGGCTAGTATCAGGGGACCGTTCCAAAGCCGCGGATCCCCCCGAATCGCCGCCGGCCCGTTGACCCGCCGGGAAGGACCCACGACCGAGGTGACCAGCGACGACACGCCGATGGCCCCCGCCCGGGCGGTGCGCGCCGACGTGCGCCGCAACCGCGCGCGGCTGCTCGCCGCGGCCGGGGAGATGTTCCAGCGCGACGGGGCGGGCGCATCCCTGGAGGGCGTCGCGCGGCTGGCGGGCGTCGGCATCGGGACGCTCTACCGCCACTTCCCGACGAGGCAGGACCTCCTGGAGGCCCTGCTCGCCGACGCCTACGCCCGGCTGGCGGCGCACGCGCGGGAACTGATGGCCTCCCCCGCGCCCGGGGACGCCCTGGCGGACTGGCTGCACGCGTTCATCACGCAGGTGACCGCGTTCCGCGGGATGGCGGCCGCGGCCGTGACGTCGCTGCGGGACGAGCGGCCGGCGGCGTCCCGCGCGATGCGCGAGGCCGGCGAGGCGCTGTTCGCCCGCGCCCAGGAGGCCGGCGACGTCCCCCCGGACGCCGTGTTCATCGACGCGCTGCGGCTCGCGGGCGCGATCGCGACGGTCACCGAGCACGACCCGGGCGCGGCCGGAAGGCTGCTGTCGCTCGCCGCCGCCGGGGTGATCCCGGGCAAGGCGGGCAGGCCGGGCTAGGACCGCGGGGACACGGCGATCGCGGTGGCGATCAGCCCGTTTCCCGCCGTCCAGCGGCCCTTGAAGCCGGCGAACGGGGAGTCCGGGACGAGCAGCCGGGCCGTGAACGTCCCGCCGGGATCGAGGGCGAGGGCGGCGTCCTCGAAGCCGAGCCACCGGCCCGTGACCGGGAACCACGCCTTGTAGACGGCCTCCTTGGCGCAGAACAGCAGGCGGTCCCAGTGGACGTCCGGGGACGTGCGGCGCAGCTCGTCCAGGAGCGGCAGCTCCTCCTCCCGGGCGATCGTGCGCAGGACGCCGCCGGGCAGCGGCGCATGGGGTTCGGCGTCGATGCCGAGCGCCGTCATCTCGCCGGCCCTCGCGACGGCGGCCGCCCGGTAGCCGTCGCAGTGCGTCATGCTGCCGACGACGCCGTCCGGCCAGCGCGGCGCGCCCCGCTCCCCCCGCGTGATCGGTCCGTGCGGCACGCCGAGCTCCGCCAGCGCGCGGCGGGCGCACCATCGGACGGTCGTGAACTCCAGCCGCCGCTTCTCGACGGCCCGCTCCACCGCGGCCTCCTCCTCGGGGAGCAGAACGGCCTCGGGCGGGTCGTCGTAGGCGGCGGCGGTGGCGACGCCGGGCGGCAGGATGCGCTCGATCATTCCGTCTCCGGGACGGGGAGGATGCGGCGGGGACCGCGCGGCGCCTCGCCCCGTTTGCGCCATTCGCGGGGGTAGCCGACCGACACCTCGATGTGCGGGACGCCGCCGGTCCAGATCGTGCGGGGGATGTGGAGGTGCCCGTACACGACGGACACCGCGCCGAACCTGCTGTGCCAGTCGGCGGTGCGCTCGGTGCCGCACCACTGGGCGAACTCCGGGTACCACAGGACGCGGGTGGGTTCGCGGACGAGCGGCCAGTGGTTGACGAGGACGGTCCGCGTTCCCGGCTCCAGGGCGGCGAGGCGCTCCTCGGTGTAGGAGATCCGGGCGTCGCACCAGGCGTCCCGGGTGGGGTGCGGGTCGGGGTGGAGGTACACCTCGTCGGTGCACACGACGCCGGACTCGTGCGCGATCGCGAGGGCCTCCTCCTTGGTGGACGCCCCGTCCGGCCGGAACGTGTAGTCGTAGAGGAGGAACAGCGGCGCGATCGTCACCGGGCCGCCGTCGCCGTCCCACACGGGGTACGGGTCCTCGGGCGTGAGCACGTCGAGGGCCCGGCACATGTCGACGAGCCTCCGGTAGCGCGCCTCCCCCCGCAGCCGCACCGGGTCGTCCTTGATCGTCCACAGCTCGTGGTTGCCGGGCGTCCAGATCACGGTGGCGAAGCGTCCGCGCAGCGTGCGCAGGGTCCATTCGACGTCGGCGAGGCGCTCGGCGACGTCGCCCGCCACGATGAGCCAGTCGTCCCCGGACGCGGGCCTCAGCTCCTCGACGAACGCGCGGTTCTCGGGGAACCCGACGTGCAGGTCGCTGATCGCGTGAACACCGCTCATCCGGCGATCGTAGGCCCCGCCCGATCGCGGATCCCTCGAAGGGGGCTCAGTCGCCGTCGGCGGGAAGGGTGAAGAGCCGGATGTGGACCGGACGCGCGCCGGGGGGCGCGTCCTCCCGGCGGTGGGCGTGCTCGTTGAGGAGCCGGATGTAGGCCTCGAAGAACTCGGCCAGCCCCTCGTCGGTCATGTGCGCGAAACCCCGCGAGAGCAGCGCCCAGGCCCGGTCCCGCCGGTACTCCTCGGGAAGCCTGCGGAACAGTTCCATGTCCTCGGCGTGCCCGACGCGTATCAGCTCGTCGAGGACGGCCCGGTCCTCGGGGGCGACGGTCTCGGGGTGGGGCAGCCGCATGTCGCGCGGGGTGTCGGCGGGGCGCCACCAGCGTTCCCGGCCGGCGGACCGCTCGGGGATCTCCTCGATGAACCCGTACCTCTCCAGCTGGCGCAGGTGGTAGCTGGTCGTCCCGGTGTTGGCGCCGAGCACCTCGCCGATCGTCGTGGACGTCGCGGGGCCGTGCGCGCGGAGCCGGTGCAGGATCCGGCGGCGCAGCGGGTGGCTCAGGGCCTTGATCCTCCCCGGGTCGTCCAGGATGACGGGCTCCGCATCGTCCTTCATGCGGAGCAGTCTAGTACTACGGAAGTATCTTTGCAGAGAACTCTTTGCAGAGCTTTCTCTGCAGTTTACGGTCTCCACCATGAAGACATCGATGACCGTCGCGCTGACGCTCCTCGCCAGCGCGCTGCTGAGCGTCCTGTGCCTGCCGCCCGCGAGGGCCTCGGCGTCCCCCTCGATCCCGGCGCCCGCCGGGCTGACCGCCACCGACGTGAGCTTCAAGGGATTCGGCGGGCTCACCCTGCACGGCACGGTCCTGGCGCCGCAGAAGGCCCGCGGTCCCCTGCCGGGCGTCGTGCTCGTGACGGGATCGGGCTCCGGCGTGCCGCGCGAGGCCAAGCTCACCGAGGCCACGGAGTTCGCGCGGCGGGGCATCGCCGTCCTGATCTACGACAAGAGGTCGGCCGGCTACACGGACTTCCGCCGCTCCTACTCCGAACTCGCGGACGACGCCCTCGGGGCCGTCGGGGCGCTGCGCTCCCGGCCCGGTGTCGATCCGGCGAAGGTGGGGCTGTGGGGGCTCAGCGAGGGCGGCTGGGTCGTGCCGCTCGCCGCGTCCCGGTCGGCGGACGTGGCGTTCGTGATCGTGGTCGGCGCAAACGCCATGCCCCCGATCCGCCAGCAGGTCTGGAACGAGACCTCCGGGCTGCGCCGGGCGGGCGTGTCGGGTTCGCTGCTCGACCACGGCAAGCGCAACTTCGCCCGGATGGGAGCGGACGCGGGCCTGTTCGCCGAGGCGTTCTTCGACGCCCGGGGCGTCCTGGAGAAGGTCCGGCAGCCGCTCCTCGGCGTCTGGGGAGGACGCGATCTGCAGACCCCGCCCGCGGACAATCCGCCGCTGTTCGCGCAGGCCCTCCGGCGGGGCGGCAACGACCATTACACGTTCCGCTTCTTCCCCGAGGCCGACCACGGCGCGCACGTGACCCCCGACGGCGGCCTCACCCGCGGGGACGCGCTGGCACCCGGATACGCCGACCTGGTCGGCACGTGGGTCCATGACGTGACGAGCGGGCGCCTGCCCGAGGCCGACACCGCGCCGCTCCCGGAGCAGGACCACCCGAGCATCGCGATCTCGCCATCGCCGTGGTGGGCGTCGGCCTGGATGCAGCTTGCGGCGTTCGCGCTGTTCGTCGTCGCGTTCACCGGCTACCCGCTCGCCGCGCTGGTGCGGCGGCTGCGCGGCCGGACGGCGCGTCCGGTGAGCCGCTGGGCCCGGCTGCTCGCCGGGGCGGGTCTCGCCGCCGCCGCCGGGCTGTTCTTCTACATCTTCTACCTGATGGCCGCCGGGAGGTATCCGGACCCGGGTCCCGTCCTGGCGGGCAGGCCGCTGCCGTGGCTCGCGCTGCAGGCGCTCGCCGTCGCCGCCGTCGGCGCCGGAGTCGCGACCGCGGTGGCGTGGCGGCGGGCCGCCGGCACCGTCCCGGCGGGCGAGCGCGTCCGGCTCGGGCTGCTGCTCACCGCGGGCGCCGTGTTCGTTCCCTGGGCCTTCTACTGGGGGCTGCTCCTGCCCTGACGGCGGACGACGCGGCCCGGCTCCCGATGGAGCGCGGGCCGCGTCGTCCCGATGCGGTGTTCCCCGCCGTGTCAGTCGCTCTTGCCCCAGTAGTAGACGCCGAGGCTCATCGCGAGGAGGCTCGCCCAGCTGAACAGGGCCCGCACGGTGTTCCAGGCCGTCCAGCGCCCGGAGTGGTCCGACCAGACCTTCGCCGCCTCCGCCGCGTCCGCGGGGATCGCCACGGCGTCCAGGGCGTTGTTCATCGGGATGCTCACCGCGAAGCTCGGGACGAGCGCCCCGACGAAGTACACGCCGGCCGCGACGAAGAACAGGAGGGCCGCGGACTTCTCGTCCAAGGTCAGCAGCAGCACCCCCGCCGCGGCCGCCAGGACCGGCACGAGCAGGAAGCAGGCGATGAAGACCGGGTTCTGGATCTTCTGGTTGATGCCCTGCATGGCGTCGATCGCCGACGCCGGTCTCGCCGCGTTCAGGCCCGGCATCACACCGGTGGAGAAGCCGAAGAACGTCCCGGCCATGCCGGCCGCCATGATGATCGAAAGGGTCACCGAAGTACCCGCGAGCATGGTTCTCATCGAAATTCCGATCTTCCGGGGGTGGTCGCGTCAGGTGTTCCAGATGCCGCTGGCCGCGGTGCGCCGCGCGTACCCGGCGAAGTCTCCCGGCTCGCGGCCGAGCGCGCGGCGCACGCCGTCGGCGGGCCGGGTGTTGCGGCCGTCCAGGATGGTGCCGAACAGGTACGTCAGGAACTCGATGAGCTCGCCGGGGAGCCCGTGCTCCCGGAGGACGGCCGCGTACTCGTCCACGCCGCAGGAGACGAACGCGATGTCGCGTCCCGCCGCGCGGCCGATCTCGGCGACGGCCTCGGCGAAGGTGAGCGCGCGGGGCCCGGTCACCTCGTAGACCTCGCCGGCGTGCCCGTCGCGGGTGAGGGCCGCGACCGCCACGTCCGCGATGTCGTCGGCGTCCACGAACGGCTCGGGCACGTCGCCGGCCGGCAGGACGACCTCGCCCGCCAGGACGGGGTCGAGGAGGTAGTCCTCGCTGAAGTTCTGCGCGAACCAGCTCGACCGCACGACCGTCCAGGCCGGGCCCGAGTTCCGGACGATCCGCTCGCACTCCAGTGCCTCGTCCTCGCCGCGCCCGGACAGCAGCACCACGTGCCGCACCCCGGCGTCCGCCGCCTTCGCCGTGAAGCCGGCGACGGCCTCGGCCGAGCCGGGGGCGGCCAGGTCCGGGTAGTACGACAGGTAGACCTTCTCGACGCCGCGCAGGACGGGCGCCCAGGTCGTCTCGTCCTCCCAGTCGAAGGCCGGGGACGCCGACCGCGACCCCATCCGGACCGGGACGTCCAGGGCCTCCAGCCGCTCGACGACGCGGCGGCCGGTCTTGCCGGTCCCGCCGAGGACGAGGGTGAGGCCGTTCTCGATGATCTCCTGTGCCGTGTTCGTCATGCCCTTGAGTCAACCGGCGGACGATCCCGGCCACCATCGTTGAGAAACTCGCCCGCATACGCGAGCGTCTACCCTTACCCCATGGACGCCCTCACCGACCTCCTCGACGGGCCCCGGGCACGGGGGGCGTTCCTGCTGCGCGCGTCGCTCACCCCGCCCTGGTCGATGCGGATCCAGGACGAGGCGCCGCTGACGCTGCTGTCGATGGTCAGCGACGAGGCGTGGCTGACCCCGGACGCCGGCGAGCCGCGGCGCGTCTCCCCCGGCGACATGGTGATCTTCCGGGGACCCGACCCGTACACGGTCGGCGACGACCCGGCGACCGAGCCCCAGATCGTCATCCACCCGGGGCAGCGCTGCACCACCCCGGACGGGACGAGCCTGTCGGGGGTGCTGGACCTCGGCGTCCGCGCCTGGGGCGACGACCCGGACGGGCCGGCGGTCATGCTGGTCGGCACCTACCAGATGCGCGGCGCCGTCACCCAGCGGCTGCTCGCCGCGCTGCCCCCGATCGCGATCGTGCGCGGCGACACCTGGCGTTCACCGCTGGTGGACGTGCTCGGCGAGGAGATCGGCAGGGACGACCCCGGCCAGGAGATCGTCCTCGACCGGCTGCTCGACCTGCTGCTCATCGGGACGCTCCGCGCCTGGTTCTCCCGGCCGGAGGCCGAGGCCCCCGGCTGGTACCGCGCCCACGGCGACGCGATCGTCGGCCCGGCGCTGCGGCTCTTGCACGACGACCTGTCGCACCCCTGGACGGTCGCCGGCCTCGCGTCCAGGGTCGGCGTCTCCCGCGCGGCGCTCGCACAGCGGTTCGCGAAGCTGATCGGCGAGCCGCCCATGGCGTACCTGACCGGCATCCGCCTCGCCCAGGCCGCCGACCTGCTGCGGGAGAGCGACGCGACGCTGGAGGCGGTGGCGCGCCAGGTCGGCTACGGCAACGCGTTCGCCCTCAGCACGGCGTTCAAGCGCGAGCACGGCCTCAGCCCGCAGGAGTACCGCACCGGCCCGGGCACGGGCCGCGCCGCCGGCTGACGCGCTACCGCTCCTTGCGCAGGGTGGGCTCGGCGCGGACGACCGGGTCGCCCGCTCCGTCCGGGATGAACGGGACCACGAACGCGTACTCCGCGAGGACCGGCTCGGGGATCTCGCCCGACTCGCCGAAGGCGGCGATCTCGCCCCAGCACGGCGAGCCGAGGGAGCCGCTGCGGTGCCGCACCGACAGCCCGGCGCACAGGTTGGCGAACCGGAGCCGCTCGGCCAGGGAGAGGCCGGCGAGGGTGGCGAACACGAACCCGGCGGCGAACACGTCGCCCGCGCCGGTCGGGTCGAGCGCGGCGACCGGCAGCGCGCCGACCTCGGCCCGCTCCCCCGTCGCCGAGTCGATCGCGATGGCGCCGTCGCCGCCGCACTTCACCACGACCACCGGCACGCCGCGCCCGGCCAGCGCGTCCGCGGCCTCCCACGGGGTGCTCGTGCGCGTGTACGCCATCGCCTCGGCGGCGTTCGGCAGGAACACGTCCACGTGCCGGAGCCGGTCGAGGACCTCGGCCGCCCAGGCGCCGGTCTGGTCCCAGCCGAGGTCGGCGAACACCAGCGCGCCGCGGCCGCGCATCGCCGCGGCCCACGCCGGCACCGGCCGGTCGACGTCGACGAAGCACGCCCGCGCGGACGGCGGGGGCGCGTCCGCCAGGTCGTCCGCCGGCTCCTCCTCCGAGACCGGGACGGGACGCGCGTAGGTCACCATGCTGCGGTCGGAGTCGTAGGCCATGGACACCGTCACCGGCGTGGACCAGCCGCGCACCCGACGGGACAGCCCGAGGTCGACGCCCTCCTGCTCGGCGAGGGTCCGCCACAGGTAGGCGCCGAACATGTCGTCGCCGAACGGCGCCGCCAGCCCGACCCGCAGGCCGAGCCGGCTCATCGCGACGGCGATGTTGGCGGCGCCGCCGGGCGCCGAGCCCAGCCCGTCGGTGACGATCTCGGTGCCCGGCGGCGGCAGCCCCGGCAGCCCGGTGAAGATCATGTCCATGAAGACCCGGCCGGACAGGAACACGTCCAGCGCGGGCGCCGGGCCCGCCCCGCCGCGCAGCCGGCCGCCCGCCGGCTCCCGCTCCGCGCAGGGGTCGGCGAGGGACGGCTCGGGCGGCCGGCCCGGCGCGGTCTGCTGAGTCACGAGGCCCCCCAGTGCGAGGCTTGGGCACGTTCTCCGGACCCTAGCCCCCGCCGCCGACATCGACGCCTACCTCGGAACGTACAGCCGGATGTCGTCGACCTGCGCACTCCCCTCGTAGAAATTCATGTGCGGGTCACCGATCATGAACCGGTCCGGGTAGGCGGATCCGGCGGGCCAGGTGTCGCGGTCGGTGAGCGTGCCGCCCGGTCCCTGCCAGGTCCAGTCGGCGTTGAAGCGGCCGTCGTACTCGTCCGGCCGCCGGTTGTAGTGCCAGATCGGCTCGCCGTCCTGAACGAAGGAGCGCGTGTAGCGGAAGGTCGCCTGCCCGGTGTGCGCGAAGACGCCGGACATCTCCATCGTGTAGGCGCCGCCGCGCCGCTCGATCGCGAACGTGTAGGGCTCGTCCGGCAGCAGTTGCGGTTTCATGTCGACGGCCGAGACGATCGCGCCGCCCTTCTTGAACCCGCACTCGCTCTCCATCAGGTACTCGGTGCCGGGCATGGTCGCGTACCGGCGGTCGTCGGTCATGAAGAGCGCGTTGACGCCGTTGCCCGTTCCGGCGGAGTACGGCTCGTACTCCCCGGTCACCGGGTTGCAGTACAGCAGGCCGGAGCCGGTGTACTTGTAGCGGTTGTAGCCGTCCATCGCGACCTTGCGGTGGGCGTGGATGAAGATGTTGTTGTGCGGCGCGACCCGCCGGTAGTCCATGATCGACATGTAGTAGAAGCCGTTGGAGTCGGTGCGGACGTCCGCCCATTCGCACTCCGGCCTGGTGAAGTCCCCGCCCGAGGCCCACGGGAAGTTGGTCTTGCAGCCCTCCGGGGAGTAGCCGTTGATCCGGCCGTCCGGGTAGTCCCACGACCCGTCGCGCCGCCCGCCGAACTCGAGGCCGCGCAGCGTCATCTCCACCCGGTACTCGGCGGGCAGATCGCGGGTCGAGCGGATGACGACGCCCGCCTGGTGGCCCGGCTCCTCCAGGTGCGCGACGCCCTTGCCGGACGTGAGCGACGGCGGCTCGTCCGGCCTGCCGTCGCCGTCGGCGTCGCGGGCGGCCAGCTCGGCGGTGAGCCAGCGGCGCTCACCGAACTCGAAGGACTTGCGGTAGGTCTTCATCTCGGCGAGCCGCTCGCGGAACGCCGGGCCGCCCACGGTGTCGAAGTAGGCGCCGTCGTTGTCGTACATGTCGACGTCGTAGGGGCTGGACGGGCCGTCGCCGTCCCGCTTCCAGGGCGCCTCCGCGCTGTCCAGGTGGCGGTCGAACGGCTCGGCGGCGACCAGCCGCCACCCCTCGCGGGCGCCGGGCGGACCCGCGCCCGCATGGGCCGGGCCCGCGCACAGGGCCGCCGGGAGGATCAGCGGGAGCGTCAGCGCCAGGGCGCCGCGTACGGATTCGCGCATGTCGCAGCCTTTCTCGCCGCGCGCCCGGCGCGGCTCGGCACGGTCAGGACGATCGTCGGTGACGCTAGGCGGCCGCCGCGGCCGGGGCCACGGCAAACATCGCCAAAGTGGTATTGACCAGTCGCCACAATGGGACATACCGTGTGCTGCGATAGGAACAGCGTCAAGGGAGGTGAGCGGCGTGCCATCCGGCGGTGAGGCCCGGTCCGGGAACACGAAACGGCAGGCGGTGCGCCGCAAGCTGCTGGCGATGCTGGACGGGCTGGACGTCGGGGACGCCCTGCCGTCCGAGCGCCGGCTGGCCGACGAACTCGGCGTCTCCCGGCCGACGCTGCGCCAGGCCATCGACGGTCTCGTCGCCGAGGGCCTGCTGGACCGGCGGCACGGGAGCGGCACCTACGTGGCCGAACCCCGGATCGCCGTCTCGCTGACCATGACCTCGTTCACCGAGGACATGATCAGGCGCGGGATGAAGCCGGGGGGCCGGGTCCTGTCGTTCCGCACCGAGGCCGCGGGGGCGCGGATCGGCAGGCGGCTGGCCCTGTCGCCCAGCGAAGAGGTATTTACCATTCGGCGGCTCCGGCTCGCCGACGGGACCGCCATGGCCATCGAGACCCTCTCCCTGCCGCGGTCGCTGATGCCGGGCCTGCGGCGGCACGACCTGGAGGGGCGGTCGTTCTACGACCTGCTGAGAGCCGGCGGCATCGCGATCGCCTCGGGCACCGAGACGATCGAGCCGACCGTCACCACCGCCGAGGAGGCGGCCGAACTGGACGTGCCGGTGCACACGCCGGCGTTCCTGTTCGAGCGGATCACCAAGGACGAGAACGGACGACCCCTCGAATACGTCAGGTCGGTCTACCGGGGCGACCGGTACCGCCTGGAACTCGACCTGCGACCACCGATCCACTGACCCGCCCCCGGGCACGCCGCCCGGGGAGCACGACCGTCCGTCCGCGCTGACGGGGGCGACAGCGCATGACCCACCCCCCGGAGAAGTGAGGCGACTTCACCATGGACGTCATCAAGGACATCCTCACCTTCCTGGCCGACAACGTGTTCGGCCAGGTGCCCATCCTCATCGGCCTCATCACCCTCATCGGGCTGATCCTGCAGCGCAAGCGGTTCGAGGACGTCTTCGCCGGCGCGCTGCGCGCCACGATCGGCGTCGTCATCCTGTTCATCGGCGTGGAGGTGTTCACCGGCGGGCTGACCAGCTTCCAGACCGTCCTCGCCAGCGCGATGGGGACGACCCCGCCGAAGTCCGAGAACACCCTCGCCGGCTTCCTCACCGACCAGGGCGGGACGATCGCCCTGGTCATCACGGTGGCGTTCCTCGTCCACGTGCTGGTCGTGCGGCTGTTCCCGGCGGCCCGGTACCTGTACCTCACCGGGCACCTGATGTTCTGGATCAGCACGGTGACGGTCGCGTCGCTGGTGACGATCGCGCCGGGCGCCGACCAGCTCACGCTGGTGCTGTGCGGGGCCGGGTTCGTCGCCGCGTACTGGACGCTCCAGCCGCTGTGGATGCGGCCGCTGATGCGCCGCGTCATGCCGGACGACCGGTTCGGGTACGCGCACACCAGCTCGCTCGCCTGTCTGATCACCGGCTACGCCGCCCGCCCCCTGGGCAGCCGCGAGAAGCACGACACCGAGAGGCTGAAGCTGCCGCGCCAGCTGTCGTTCTTCAAGGACGTCAACGTCAGCACCGCGCTGATCATCAGCGTGATCATGCTGGTGGCGGTCGCGTTCGCCGACGACGGCGTGGTGGGCGAGGCCGCGGCGGAGATGGACGCCAAGCTGTCCCCGTGGGTGTGGGCGCTGCTGGTCGCCCTCCGGTTCGCGGGGGGCATCGCGATCCTGCTGTTCGGGGTGCGGATGTTCCTCGCCGAGATCGTCCCCGCGTTCAAGGGGTTCAGCGACCGGGTCATCCCCGGCACCCGCCCCGCGCTGGACGCGCCGACCGTCTTCCCCGTCGCGCCGACCGCCGTCATGGTCGGGTTCGTCGCGTCCACCGCGGTGTTCCTGGTCTGCCTCGGCGTGTTCGCCGGCGCGGGCTGGTTCACCCTCGCCCCGCCCATGATCATGCTGTTCTTCGTGGGCGGCGCGGCCGGGCTGTTCGGCAACGTGGTCTCGGGCTGGCGCGGCGCCGTCCTCGGCGGCGTGATCACCGGCCTGATCCTCGCGGTCGGGCAGGCCGTCACCTGGGGCCTGTACGAGACGACCGCGCCCGAGCTGGCCACCCTCGCCGATCCCGACTGGTACGCGATCGCCTGGCTGCTGGAGGCGGCCGACCCGGTCATCGGCGACAGGTCGATCTGGCTCGTGCCCGCCGTCGCGATCGCCGCGACCGTCGTGACGCTGCTGCTCCTCGGCCGCGCCGAGAAGCGCCGGGAGGCGGACGGCGGCGACACCGCTCCGGAGGGCGGCGGCAAGGCGCCCGCGAAGGCCTGACCGCGGTCATCCGACCGCGGCGACGAGAGAGAGGGACCGAGATGGCACTGGACCGGCGGCTGGAGATCCTCGCGGTCTGCGGCGTCGGCATGGGCACCAGCCTCATGCTCAAGATGACCGCCGAGGACGCGCTGCGCTCGCTCGGCGTGGACGCCCGTGTCGAGAACACCGACCTTTCGTCCGCGCGCGGGATGTCCCCCGACGTGGTGATCGGCCAGGGCATGCACACCGGCGAGATCGCCGACCTCGCGCCGGTCGTCATCACCATCAGCGACTTCATGGACAAGGACGGCCTGGAGGCACGGCTGAGGGAGCGCCTGACCGAGCAGGGCTGGCTTCCGTGAGCGTGGTGACCGCGACCGACGCGGTGCCGGCGGGCGGCTGGCGGGAGGCCGTCCGCGCGGCGGCCTCCGCGCTGGTCGGCGCCGGCGCCGCCGGGGAGGGCTACCCGGACGCGTGTGTCCGGGTGGTCGAGGAGAACGGGCCGTACATCGTGCTGACGAAGGGCCTGGCGCTCGTCCACGCCCGCCCGGAGGAGGGCGGGCTGGCCGTCGGCGTCGGCGTGACCCGGCTCGCCGCGCCCGTCGAGTTCGGCCACCCCGACAATGATCCGGTGGACCTGCTCCTCGCGTTCTGCACACCCGGCCCGGACGAGCACGTCGGCACGCTGTCCGGTCTGGCACGCGCCCTGTCGGGCGGCCTGGCGGACCGGCTCCGCGCGGCGTCCGGCGAGGACGGCCTGGCCCGCACCCTGAAGGAGGCCCTGCCCGATGCCTGACGCGGTGTCCCCCGGGGGGCGGCCACCAGACCCCCGCGGAGGGCGGTTCCCCGACCGGGTGCGGGCACTGCTGGACGGCCTCGACGCGGCCTCGGGCGAGGCGATCGGCGACACCGCCGCCCTGCTGCTGGAGTCGATCGGGTCCGATGGGATCGTGCACGTCGCCGGGGCGGGGCATTCCCTGGCGATGGTGTGCGAGACGTTCTACCGGGCCGGCGGCCTGGCCGCCGTCCGCCCGATCTGGGACCCGGGGGTGTTCCCGCTGGACGACGCCGTGCGCAGCACCCGCGTCGAGCGGCGCGGCGGGGTGGGGCGCGCCGTGGCCGCCCGGGCCGCGCCCGCCCCGCCGGACGTGGCGGTGGTGTTCTCCACCAGCGGCCGCAACCCGTATCCGGTCGAGGTCGCCGAGGAGTGCGCGGCGCGCGGCGTGCCGGTCGTCGCGGTGACCTCGGCGCGGGCGGCGGAGGGCGCCGCGGCGCGGGCCGACACGACGCTGGCCGACCACGCCGCGATCGTCCTGGACACCCGCGTCCCGCCCGGCGACGTGCTGCATCCGGCGGAGGGGCCGCGGACGGCGGCGGTCTCCACGATCCTCGCCGCGTACGCGTGGTCGCGGGTGCTGGCCGCCCTGGACGACCTCGCGGCGGCACGCGGCGTGGAACTCCCCCGCTGGACGAGCGCGAACGTCCCCGGCGGCGACGAGGTGAACCTCGCTCTGCTGGAGCGCTACCGGCACCGCGTCCCCGAGCTCACGGGCGAGTAGGAACCGGCTCTCTTCCTGCGGCGTTTCTCATATGGACCGGCCCGCCCCCTATGACATGATGCGGGCCACATCGGACCGGAACGAGGAGCGAGATGACGGCGAAACCGACCGAGGACGACCTTCTTGCCGTGTTCGGGCGCGCGGACCTCGGCGGCGACGACAGGCTCGACCTGATGGAGTTCACGCTCGTCCTGGAGGAGCTCGGGCTCTCGTGGACCCGCGCCGAGACGCAGGACAGGTTCGAGAAGGCGGACAGCAACCTCGACGGGTTCATCTCCTACGGGGAGTTCCGCGCCGTCCTGGAGTCCCAGGGCTGGGCCGAGGGCCCGCTGCCCGGCGCGCGCGCCTGACGGGCGGCGTGCGCGAGGGCCCGCCGGCCGTGCCGGCCGGGCCCCTGCGGTGTGCGGTGGCCGGGCTCAGACCTCGCGGCCGCGCAGTTCGCGGTATCTGCGGACGAGGGCGGCGGTGGACGCGTCGGGCGCCTGCGCCGGCGGCCCGCCGGAGGTGAGCGCGGGCACGAGGTCCATGGCCATGACCTTGCCGAGTTCGACGCCCCACTGGTCGAAGGAGTCGATTCCCCAGATCGTTCCCTCCACGAACACGATGTGCTCGTAGAGGGCGACCAGCGAGCCGAGGGTCTTCGGCGTCAGCTTCGGGACGAGGATCGTGCTGGTCGGGCGGTTGCCCGGCATGACCTTGTGGGGGACGACCGCCGCGGGCGTCCCGTCGGCGGCGATCTCCTCGGCGGTCTTGCCGAACGCGAGCGCCGAGGTCTGCGCGAGCAGGTTCGCGGTCAGCAGGTCGTGCATGCCCGCCGGTCCCTCGACCGCGGGATCCTCGAACGGCTCGGCGAAACCGATGAAGTCGGCCGGGACGAGCCGGGTGCCCTGGTGCAGGAGCTGGTAGAAGGCGTGCTGGCCGTTCGTGCCGGGCTCGCCCCAGAAGATCGCGCCGGTCTGCGCGACGACGGGCGCGCCGTCGGCCCGTACCGACTTGCCGTTGGACTCCATCGTGAGCTGCTGGAGGTAGGCGGGGAAGCGGGCCAGGCGCTGGCTGTAGGGCAGGACGGCCCGCGTCTGCGCGCCGAAGAAGTCGGTGTACCAGACGCCGAGCAGCCCCATCACGACGGGCATGTTCGCCTCGAACGGCGCGGCCCGGAAGTGCTCGTCGATCTCCCGGAACCCGGCGAGCATCTCGCGGAACGCCTCGCCGCCGATCGCGATCATCAGGGAGAGGCCGATGGCGCCGTCGAAGGAGTAGCGGCCGCCGACCCAGTCCCAGAAGCCGAACATGTTCGCGGTGTCGATGCCGAAGCCGGCGACGCGCTCGGCGTTGGTCGACACCGCGACGAAGTGCCGGGAGACGGCCTTGTCGTCGCCGAGCCGCTCGACGAGCCACTGCCGCGCGACCTTGGCGTTGGTGAGGGTCTCCAGCGTCCCGAACGTCTTGGAGCTGATGACGAACAGCGTCCGCTCGGGGTCGAGGCCGGCGAGCTTCCCCACGATGTCGGCCGGGTCGATGTTCGACACGAACCGGCAGGAGATGCCCGCGTCGGCGTAGTCGTGGAGGGCCTCGTAGGCCATGGCGGGGCCGAGGTCGGAGCCGCCGATGCCGATGTTGACGACGGTCGTGATGCGCTTGCCGGTGAAACCCGTCCACTCCCCCGAGCGGACGCGTCCGGCGAAACCGGCCATCTTGTCCAGGACGGCGTGCACGTCGCCCGCGACGTCCTGCCCGTCCACGGTCAGGGCCTCGCCGGGCGGAAGCCGCAGCGCGGTGTGCAGGACGGCCCGGTCCTCGCTGGCGTTGATGTGCTCCCCGGTGAACATCGCCTCGATGCGGCCGCGCAGCCCGGCCCGCTCGGCGAGCGCCACCAGGAGCCTCATCGTCTCGCCGGTGACGCGGTGCTTGGAGTAGTCCAGGTGGAGGTCCCCCGCGGTGACGGTCATGCGGCCGGCGCGCCCCGGATCGTCCGCGAAGAGCTCGCGCAGATGCCGCCCCGCGATCTCCGCCTGGTGCCCGGTCAGCGCGGACCACTCGGGCGACTCGGTGATATCAGCCATTGCCTCTCTCATCTCCTCGCGGGGCGGGTCATCTCCTCGCGGGGCGGGACGGGCACCGGTGTCCCCCGGGCGCCGCGCCGTCCCCCACGGCGATCATAGGTCGACCGCGCGTGACCGTATCAGGCTCTCCCCGGCCACGCGGCCGGACCGCACTTCCGGGGCGCGGGGGCCGCCCGCCGCCGGGAGGCGGGCCCGCCGGTAGGGTCGCGGCCACGGCGCCGGGTGCAGGAGGCGCCCTGATGAGCGAGGTTCCCGGATGAGCGAGGCCCCCTTGGAACTCACGCGGATGTTCGACCTGACGCCGCTCGGCGAGGACGCGTTCCTCGCCACCTCCCCGTCGGTGGGACGGCCGCGGCTGTTCGGCGGGCAGGTCGCCGGGCAGAGCCTGCGCGCCGCGTGCCTGACGGCCGGCGGGCGCCCGCCGCACTCGCTGCACGCCTACTTCATCCGCCCGGGGACACCGGACGAGCCGCTGACCTTCGACGTGTCCCGCACCCGGGACGGGCGGTCGTTCTCCACCCGGCACGTCACCGCGAGCCAGGGCGGGAAGCCGATCCTGGAGCTGATCGCCTCCTTCCACGACCGGGAGGACGGGTTCGACTGGCAGGCCGCCCCGCCGTCCGGCACGCCGGGGCCCGAAGGGCTGCCGGGGCTCGCGCTTCCGTCGTTCTTCAAGCACCCCATGGGGTTCGACATCCGCGTGGTGGACCCGCCCGGCGAGGGCGAGTGGCCGATCGCGCACCCGTTCTGGATCCGGGCGTCCGCGCCGGTCGGCGACGATCCGGCGCTGCACGCGTGCCTGGCCGCCTACCTGTCGGACATGGGGGTGGTCAGCAGCGCCCGCGCGCCGGGCTCGCCGAGAAGGCTGGTCACGGCGGTCACGCTGGACCACGCGATGTGGTTCCACCGGCCGCCGCGCGTCGACCAGTGGCTGCTCTACTCGGTGGACCCGGTGACGAACCACGGCGCCCGCGGCCTGGCGCGCGGAACGCTCCACACGGCGGACGGGACGCTGCTGGCCTCGGTCGCGCAGGAGGCGCTGCTGCGTCCCGCGTCCTGACCGCGGCTCAGGCGTCGGCGGCGGCCAGGGCGGGGACGGGCTGCGGTGCGGTGGCCCGGGACGGGGCCGCCACGGCTGTGCGCCCCCTGCGGACCCGGGCCGGCCCGTACGCGGCGGCGACGGCGGCGGTGAGGCAGGCGGCGATCGGCAGCATCGCGGCGCCGAACAGCAGCAGGCTCGGCGCGGTGCCGCTGAGCGTCTGCCCGGTCGCGCAGACCGCCGCGGTGATCAGCAGCAGCCGGAGCGGGAGCCGGGCGCGGGACGCCGCGTAGACGCCGCCGAGGACGGTCCCGACGGCGAACGCCACCGACAGCGCGCCGTAGCCGGCGGCGCCGGCGTCCAGGGGGCCCTGGCTCATCGCCGCCATGGTGACCTGGTAGTCGCGGCCGAGGCTGCCGAGCATGAACGCCAGCCCGAACATGATCAGGAGCCGGGGGGAGGCGAGCACGTACCGGAAGCCGGCCACGATCCCGCGCTCCCCTGCGCGGACGGGCCTAGGCTCGCCTTCGGCCCCCCCGGTCCCGGGCGGGCGAGGTACTCGTGCATGGGAATGGAGTCCGGGTGGGCGAGCGGGCGTTCTGGGTGGGCACCTACACCGGCGGGGCCGGCGGCGGCGCGGGCGTGTACAGGACGGAGCGGCGCGCCGACGGCACCCTCGCGGAGCCGGTGCTCGCGGCCGAGGCAGTGTCCCCGTCCTACCTGGCCGCGCACCCCACCGGGAGCGTCCTCTACGCGGTGCGGGAGGACGACGAGGGCGGAGTCCTCGCCTACGCGGTGACCGGCGGGCGGCTGCGGGAGATCGGAAGGCGCGCGGCGGGGGCGCTGCCCTGCCACCTGTCGGTGGCGCCGGGGGGCGGGCACCTGGTCGTCGCCGACTACGGGTCAGGGACGGTCAGGGCCGTCCCGCTGGCCCCGGACGGCGGGTTCGCCGGAGACCCGGACGTCGCCGGGGGGCACGGGAGCGGGCCGCGGGCCGACCGCCAGGAGGGTCCGCACGCCCACGCGAGCGCCCACGCCCCGGACGGGACCGTCCTGACGGCCGACCTGGGCGCCGACCTCATCCGCGCGTTCCGCATCGAACGCGGTGCGCTGCGGCTCGCCGGGGAGACGCCCCTCCCGGCCGGGTGCGGGCCGCGGCACCTGGTCGTCCACCCGGGCGGGCACGTGCACGTGGTGACCGAGCTGGCCGCGACCGTGATCGTCCTGCGGCCGCTGGACGGCTACGCCGGCCTGGAGATCGTGGCGGAGTCGCCCGCGACGGCGGATCCGGCGGGCGGCCCGGCGCAGTGCGCGGCGATCAAGCTCGGTCCCGGCGCCCGGTACGTGTACACCTCCACGCGCGGCGCCGACGTGGTGACGGCCCACCGGGTGCTGGACGGCGGCGCGGCGCTCAGGCCGGTCGCCGACGTCCCGTCCGGCGGGAACTGGCCCCGTGACCTGCACGTGGACGGCGAATGGATGCACGTCGCCAACGAGCGCAGTGACACGATCGCGACGTTCCGGATCGGGCCGGACGGCGTTCCCGTCCCGGCGGGAGCACCGCTGCGCGTGCCGTCACCGGTGTGCGTGATCCCCGCCTGACGGGCGCCACCGGGGAGCATCCCGGCATGAAGCGCTCCGGTCACGGGCGCGAGCCGGCCGTGTCAGTCGTGCTTGGGCCGCTTGGACACCAGCGTCAGGACGTCGTACTTGGCCACCGAGGCCCCTTCCTGGTTGGTGACGTCGGTGTCCCAGCGGACCTCGCCGTAGCCGGCGCCCTCCCGCGGTGAGATCTGCTTGGCGGTGAGCGTGACGGTCAGCTCGTCGCCGGGCTTGACCGGGGTCAGGAACCGCAGGTTCTCCAGCCCGTAGTTCGCCAGGACGGGCCCCGGGTCGGGCTCGACGAACAGGCCCGCCGCGAACGACACGACGAGGTAGCCGTGCGCGACCCTGCCGCCGAAGAACGGGTTGGCCTTCGCGGCCTCCTCGTCCATGTGGGCGTAGAAGGTGTCGCCGGTGAACTCGGCGAAGTGCTCCACGTCGGCGAGGGTGACGACGCGGGGGCCGCCGACGGCGGTGTCGCCGACGCGCAGGTCCTCCAGGTGCTTGCGGAACGGGTGCTCGCCGGTGACCGTCCGGCCGGTGCCGGGGACCCACCGCCCGGTGATCGACGTGAGCATCGCCGGTCCGGCCTGCACGGCGGTACGGCGCATATGGTGGACGACCCCGCGGATCCCGCCCATCTCCTCGCCGCCGCCGGCGCGCCCGGGGCCGCCGTGGACGAGCGCGGGCAGCGGCGAGCCGTGCCCGGTCGACTCCCCGGCGTCCTCCGAGTTCAGCACCAGCAGGCGGCCGTGCCACGGCGCGGTGCCGAGCACGACGTCCCGGGCGAAGCCGGCGTCGCCGGTCACGATCGACCCGGCGAGGCTGCCGCGGCCGCGCACGGCCAGCTCGACCGCCTGCCCGGCGCCGTCGTAGGGCAGCAGCGTGCTGACCGGCCCGAACGCCTCGACCTCGTGCGGCTCGGCGCGGGCGGTGTCGTCGGCGCGCAGCAGGATCGGCGACATGAACGCGCCGCGTTCGGCGTCGGCGCCGCGCACGTCCACCCGTCCGGGGTCGCCGAAGACGAGGTGCCCGGCGTCCAGCAGCGGCTTCAGCGAGCGCCGCACCTCCTCGCGCTGGTCGAGCCCCGCCAGCGCGCCCATCCGCACGTCCGGGTCGGCGGGGTTCCCGACCGTGACCTTGGACAGCCGGTCGCGGACGGCCTCGGCGACGTCGTCGATGAGGGCGGCGGGGACCAGCGCGCGGCGGATCGCGGTGCACTTCTGTCCCGCCTTGACGGTCATCTCCGCGGCGAGCTGCTTGACGTACAGGTCGAACTCCGCCGTCCCGGGGGCGGCGTCCGGCCCGAGGATCGAGCAGTTCAGCGAGTCGGCCTCGGCGTTGAACCGGACCGCGTTCCGCACGATCGCGGGGTGGGTGCGCAGCAGCCGGGCCGTGGACGCCGAACCGGTGAACCCGACGATGTCCTGCTCGGTGAGGTGGTCGAGCAGGTCACCGGGGTCGCCGCAGATCATCTGCACGGTGCCCTCCGGGAGGATGCCGGACTCGACGATCAGCTCGACGAGCCGGGCCGTCAGGTAGGCGGTCTGGCTCGCGGGCTTGATCAGGCTCGGCACCCCGGCGAGGAACGCGGGCGCGAGCTTCTCCAGCGGCCCCCACACCGGGAAGTTGAACGCGTTGATCTGCACCGCGACGCCGTGCGACGGGGTGCACAGGTGCTGCCCGACGAACGTGCCGCCCTTCCCGAGGGGCTCGACGTCCCCCTCGATCAGCACCGTGTCGTTCGGCAGCTCGCGCTTGCCCTTGCTCGCATAGCCGAACAGGACCCCGATGCCGCCGTCGATGTCGAACTTCGAATCGCCCAGCGTCGCGCCCGTGCGCGCCGACAGCGCGTACAGCTCCTCGCGATGCTCCCGCAGGTGGGAGCCGAGCGCCTTCAGCAGGGCGGCGCGCTGGTGGAACGTCAGCTCCCTCAGCACCGGGCCGCCGGCCGTCCTCCCGTACCGCAGGGCGGCGCCCTTGTCGATCCCCGCCGAGGAGATCCGGGCGACCTCCTCCCCCGTGACGGCGTCGCGCAGCGGCGCCCCCACGTCCTCCGGAGCACGCCAAGAACCCGACACATAACTGCGCAGCACGACCACCGGGACCTCCTTGTCCGTTATCTCTGAGTCTTCCTGCCACCCATGAGCCCGGTTCACGCATCGCAGAGATGACAGCCGGGACGCGGTCCGTTCGTGTACTCGTTCCAGCGCGGGATCAGAGGGACAGATCTTGTGGATTTGTTCCTCTGGTGCATACGCTGCCGGTCATGGTCACGCGCACCAGGATGATCTCCGCCGAGCTGAACGGGCTGCGGGCCGCCGTCCGCGCCGGGATGATCGGCCCGATGCCCCCGAGGGCCCTCGCCGCGGCGGCGCGGGCCCTGCGGTGGTACGGGCCGCTCGGCGCCGCGACGGCGCTGCCCGCGCACCGGTTCCCCGGCCGCACCGGGCTCGCCGACGATCGCGGGACCCTCACGTTCGGCGAGCTGGACCGCCGCTGCAACGCCCTCGCGAACGCCCTGCGGTCGCGCGGCGTCGGCGTCGGCGACACCGTGGGAATCCTGTGCCGCAACCACCGCGGCCTGCTGGAGGCGATGTCGGGGGCGGCGAAGACGGGCGCGTCCGTCCTGTTCCTCAACACCGACTTCGCCGCGCCCCAGCTCCGCGACGCCGTGGACCGCGAGGGCGTCACCGTCCTGGTGCACGACGACGAGTTCGCCGCCGCCGCGGACGGCCTCGACCTGCCGCGCCTCACCGAGTCCGATCTCGACGACCTCATCGCCGGCGCGGACGGCGCGCCGCCGCCCGCCCCGTCCGGGCACGGGTCCATGGTGATCCTCACCAGCGGCACGTCCGGGCGGCCGAAGGGCGCGCCGAGGCCGCAGTCCCGGTCGCTGGCGCTGCCGGGCGGCATCCTGTCGAAGGTGCCGTTCCGGGGCGGGGAGGCCATGTTCGTCGGCCCGCCGCTGTTCCACGGACTCGGCCTCACCTCCGCCGTTCTCGCGCTGGGGCTCGGGTCGACGCTCGTCCTGCGCCGCCGTTTCGACGCGGAACGGGTCCTCGACGACCTGGAGGCGCATCGCTGCACGTCGCTCGTCGCCGTCCCGGTGATGCTGAGCCGCATCCTCGCCGTCCCCGGGGTGCGGACGCGCGACCTGTCCCGCCTCAGGGTGGTCATGACGGGCGGGGCACGGCTGGACGCCGGGCTCGGGGGCCGCGCGCTGGCGGCGTTCGGGCCGTCCCTCTACAACTTCTACGGCTCGACCGAAGCGTCCTGCATCACGATCGCCACGCCGGACGAGCTGGCCGCCGCGCCCGGCTGCGTCGGCCGCCCGCCCGCCGGCACCACCGTCGCGATCCTCGGCGACGACGACCGGCCCGTGCCGCCGGGCACCATCGGGCGGATCTTCGTCGACACCCCGGCCCGGTTCGGCGGCTACACCGGCGGGGGCGGCAAGGACGAGGTCGGCGGCCTGATGGCGGTCGGCGACCTCGGCCACCTGGACGGCGGCGGCCGGCTGCACGTCGACGGCCGCGCCGACGACATGATCGTGTCCGGTGGCGAGAACGTCCACCCCGGCGAGGTCGAGGACCTTCTCGCCGCCCATCCCGGCATCGGGGAGGCCGCCGTCGTCGGCGTCCCGGACGAGGAGTTCGGGCAGCGGCTGCGCGCCTACGTGGTCGCCGCCGGCCTCACCCGGGACGACGTCAGGGGCCACGTCGCCGCGAACCTCGCCCGCCACAAGGTCCCCCGGGACGTGGTCTTCCTGGACGCGCTGCCCCGCAACCCGGCCGGCAAGGTCCTCAAGCACGCCCTGCCGGACGCCGCCGGGCCACCTCCGGGGTGATCGCCCGCACGACGCCGCGTCCGTAGCGTCATGGTCGTCGACGATGAGGGGAATCCCGATGACCACGACCCGTTCCCTCACCCCGGACGGCCTGTTCACCGACGCCCGCCGCCTGCTGGCCTCGCGCTCCGCCGCTGATCCCGGTCACGGCGGGGGGATGACGTCCCAGGCGTTCTGGCGGACCTCCACGTGCCCGGACCGGCGCAGCTCGTCCAGGAGGTCCCGCCAGCCGGCGGGCCACCCGGCGGCCGGGCCCGCCTGCCGGACCAGCGCGGCGGCGAGCAGGTGCGAGACGATGTCGCCGCGGCCGGCGAGCAGCCGGGCGGCGGGCAGCAGCCGGGCGGGCCCGCCCGGCTCGCGCGCGCCATGGCCGCCGACCGCGTGGAACAGGCGGTTTCCGGTGAACGCCGCGGTGAGGACGGGGCGGTCGCGGAGCAGGTCCGCCAGGGCGGCCAGCTCCCCGGCGATCTGCTCGGCGGTGACGCCGTCCTCGGTCAGGCGTGCCGCGCGGAGTGCGACCTCGGCCGCCTGGGCGGCATAGAGGGGATGCCCGGCCAGGATCCGGACGGCGCGGCGGGCCAGCGGCGCGTTGGCGTGGCCGGCGGGCAGGCCGCCGATCGTCTGCGCGATGGCCTTCGCCCGCGACCTGGACCGCTCGCCGAGCTCCGCGTCCACCAGGGCGGAGAGCACGCCGAGCGCCTCGTCCGCGACCGTCCCCGCCCTCACCAGGGCGTGCAGGACCTGAAGATCGTCGTCCCCGGCCGGGTCGCCGGGATCGGCGACGGCGGCGAGGATGTCGCCGTACCCCTCCGCGTACCAGGGCGCCCATGCGCCGAACGCCTTGGACGCCCGGAACCGGACGCCCGGGCCGTCGGCGGCGGAGACCAGTCGCCGGACGAGCGCGGCGTAGGCGGGACGGTGCGCCGGCGCGTACTCCGAAGGTTTCGCCTGGAAGAGCGTGCGCAGCATCAGCTCCGATGCGTACGGGCCTGCGGCGTCGCCGAGCGCGGCGATCACCCGGGGGTCCTCGGGCATGCGGCGCAGCGCGTCCGCGACGGCGACCCGGACGTCCCGGTGCAGGCCGGGGTCGTTCCAGGCGTGCAGGAGGACGTCCGCCGCGCCCGGGACCCGCAGCCGCTGGAGGAGCCGGGCGGCCTGCTTGCGGGCGGTCACCTTCCCGTCCGGGCCGGTCAGCGTCTCCGCCAGGACGGGCCCCAGCCCGGACGGCGGCACCGACGCGCCGCACCGTCCCACGGCCGCGACCGCGACCGCCGACCTCGGCCCACGCGCATGGAGGAGGAGCATCGCGAGGGCCTCGGCGGGACGGTCGGTGGCGGCCATCGCCTCCAGCGCCGCCTCGGCGAGGACGGTGTCCTCCTCCTGTTCCGCCCACGGCACGAGGTCCCCGAGCCCGCCGGGAAGCAGGCCGAGCCCCGCCACGGCGGTGAGCCTGGCGTCCACCGGTCTCCGCTCGTCCCGGGCGGCCGAGGCCAGTACCGCCCGCACGGCCCCGGCCTGCGGCGGCGTCCAGCGCCCCGGGTCCTGCGGCCGGACCTCCGGAACCCGTCCGGCGGTCTCGAACCGGCCCGCCCGGGCGCCGTCCAGGGCGGCCGGGAGGAGGTCCGTGCGGCGTCCGGCGACGACGCGCCACACCTCGGGCAGGACGATCGCGGAGGCGTCGGCGGCCAGCAGGTCCACCGCGCGCCCCTCGCGGCGCGCCGGGTCGGCGAGCCACAGGTCCGCCGCCTCCCGGGCGAGGTGCCCGGGAGCGTCCAGGATCACCGAGCGCAGATCGTCCTGGAGGTCCTCCAGCGCGAACGCCCTCCGCCCGAGGGAGCGGGCCAAGGCGACGACGGTCTCGTGGTCGCGCAGGTGCGGGCGCAGGACGTCCAGGAGGACGCGTTCCCCGCCGCGCGGCAGAACCCGGTCGAGCCGGTGCTCGTCGAGCGCCTCGGGTCCGTGCCTCGCCACGAGCGTGGCGTAGACGCGGTACGCCCAGCGGGTGAGCGCGGGCGGCGCCCCGTCCTGCGAGCCGGCCGCGCCGAGCATCCGGTCCGCCAGGCCGCGCAGCCTCCGGCGGGTGGCCGGGGAGGAGTCGCGTGCCGTCACGGCCGGGTCGGCGATGGCGGCGAAGGGCGGGGCGAACGAGTCGTCCAGCAGGCGGAGCGGGACGGCCGCCAGGGCGGCGATGAGCGTCCCCCTGAGCGGGTCCCGCTCGTTCCGCGTGCGGTCCGCGAACTCGGTGACCAGGCTCAGCAGGAGCGCGGGGTCCGCGGTGCGGGCGGTGAGCTCGATGAGCAGCGTGCGGGCGAGGCCGCGCCGGCGCGGGTCGCCGCCGAACGCCGCCTCCCGGACGGGCCCGGCCGCCTCCTCGTAGGGGAGGTGGGCCGTGAGCTTCAGCGGGATCTCCGGATCGTCCAGCCTGGACCGCGCGGAATGCCACACCGAGCCGTGCCACTCCAGCATCCGGCGGGCCTCGGCCGCCGCCCGGCCGGGCGGCAGGACGGCGAGCAGCGGGAAGTTCCGCATCCCCGGGGCCTGCCCGTGGCGTTCCTGCGCGAGGTCGAGGATCTCCGCGCGCCGGGCCGGCGGGACGTGCGTGAGGAACTCCCTCAGCCAGTGGGGGTCGTCCGGTACGAACTCGCGGAGGTCCGCGGCCGGGAGGCCGCTCAGGTACCTGGAGTACGACCACGAGAGGCGGCCCCTGCGGCGTCCCATCCGCCGCACCACCCGTGCGGCGCGGACCGCGTCCACCCTGAACAGCGCCGGAACGAGCGTGGGCGGGAAGTACATGGCGGGCCTGCGTGAGCCGTCCCGCTCCATCAGGTCCAGCAGTCCCGCAGGGTCACGCCGCGCCAGCGCCGGGAGACCGGATCGGCACCGCCGCCACCACGACCATTCGGCCAGGTGGTCTCGGGCATGGGCGAGGAACGGGCCGGGGTGGCGCCCGGCCATGGCGCGCCAGGCGGTGACGCCGTGGGCGAGTTCCGGGAGGACCCGCGCGACGGTGCCGCCCGTGCAGGCGGGCAGCAGCGCGGCGGCCTCCCGGTCGCCCCGGCGGGCCCGGACGTCCGGCAGGAGCCGGTCGGCGAGGGCGGCGCGGCGGGAGTGGCGGAGCGTCCTGTAGAACGCGCGGCGCAGGTCGGCGGGCGCGTCGTCCAGCACGGCCGCCGCGGCGTCGTCGGAGACCGGCAGGGTCCGGACGGCCCGGAGCGCCGCGCGGCGCAACGCCATGTCGGGTCCGGCGAGCACCCGTTCGATGTACGGGAGGTCGCGGGCCGCCATGGCCATGTGCAGGGCGAGCCGGCGCTCGTACCGCCCGCCCGCGGACAGGCCGGCGAGGAGGTCGCGGAGTTCGTCGGTCCCGGCGAGATCGCGGGCGCGCAGCGCCAGTTCCCGCATGCGCGACGGGTACGGCAGGGATTCGAGGGCCGGTTCCAGGACCGGCTCGATGGGGCTCAACGGCCCGGGCGGAGACCGCCCTTCCTGGAGATCATGGGGTCGATGATGGCGGATCACCGCCGCGTCCGGCAAGCGGGACGGCCCTGGGATACTCGTGACCATGACATATGTGGCCGACGATGATCGGTACGAGCGGATTCCCTACCGGCGGTGCGGGCGCAGCGGGCTACGGCTCCCGGCGATCTCGCTGGGCCTGTGGCACAATTTCGGCGACGACCGGCCCCTGGACGCGCAGCGGGCCATCCTGCGCCGCGCGTTCGACCTCGGCGTCACGCACTTCGACCTGGCGAACAACTACGGGCCGCCGTACGGCTCCGCGGAGACCAACTTCGGGCGGATCATGCGGGAGGACCTCCGGCCGTACCGGGACGAGATGATCATCTCGACCAAGGCGGGGTACGACATGTGGCCCGGCCCGTACGGTGAGTGGGGGTCGCGCAAGTACCTGCTCGCCAGCCTCGACCAGTCGCTGAGCCGGATGGGCCTGGACTACGTCGACATCTTCTACAGCCACCGTTTCGACCCCGAGACGCCGCTGGAGGAGACGATGGGCGCGCTGGACCGTGCCGTCCGGTCCGGGAAGGCGCTGTACGCGGGGATCTCGTCCTACTCCCCCGAGCGCACGGCGGAGGCGGCGGCGATCCTGCGTGAGATGGGGACGCCGCTGCTGATCCACCAGCCATCCTACTCGATGCTCAACCGCTGGATCGAGGGCGGGCTCCTCGACACGCTCGGCCGCGAGGGCGTGGGCTGCATCGCCTTCTCGCCGCTGGCGCAGGGGATGCTGACCGACAAGTACCTCGGCGGCATCCCCGAAGGGTCGCGGGCCAGCAAGGGCACGTCGTTCTCCACGAGCCTGCTCACCGAGGAGAACCTGCGGCACGTCCGGACGCTGAACGAGATCGCCGAGGGGCGCGGGCAGTCGCTCGCGCAGCTGGCCCTGGCGTGGTCGCTGCGGGACGGCCGGGTCACCTCCGCGCTGGTCGGCGCGAGCAGCGTCGCCCAGCTGGAGGAGAACCTCGCGGCCCTGAACCGGCTGGACTTCACCGCCGACGAGCTCGCCGCGATCGACCGGGACGCCGTCGAGGCGGGGATCAACATCTGGGCGGCCTCCAGCGCGGGCTGACCGCCGGGCGGGCGGGCCGGCCACCGGGCATACGCATTGACCTGGCAGGACGGGGCACGAGCAGCACATGGAAGAGATGATGCTGCGCAGCGCCGCGTTCAACGATCACACGCTCATGCCGTCGGAGTACTCGCACGACAGCGGGGACGTCTCGCCGCCGCTGGAGTGGTCGCAGGCCCCCGAGGAGGTGGTGGAGCTCGCGCTGGCCTGCGAGGACCCGGACGCGCCGGCCGGCACGTTCGCGCACTGGCTGGTCGCCGGCATCGATCCCGTGACGACCGGGCTGGACGCCGGGGAGCGGCCGACCGGGGCGATCACCGGGCGCAACGACTTCGGCGCGGACGGGTACGGCGGGCCGAAGCCCCCGGCGGGCGACGACCCGCACCGGTACTTCTTCCGGCTCTACGGGCTGTCCGAGCCGTCCGGGCTCCGTCCCGGGTTCACGGCCGAGGACCTGCGCGTCGCCGTCCAGGAGAAGATCGTGGCGTCCGGCACGCTCGTCGGGACGTTCGTGAGGTGACCGTGGGCGCCCCCGACCAGAACGACCCCCGCCGGAGCCGCCCCGGCCGGGACGACCCGGGCCGGGACGACCCGGGCCGGACCGGCCGGGACGACGCCGATGGGACCGCGCCCGAGTGGCGGGATCCCGAGTGGCGCGGCCCCGGCTCACACGGCCGCTACCGCCACCGGCAGCCGAGCGGGCGTGAGCCGCTGACCGCCCGCAGCCCGCTGCTGCTGCGGGCGATCCTGTCCGGCGCGGCCCTGGTCGGCGCGGCGGCGGCCGCGGTGCTCTTCGCCGTCCGGGCGCAGAGCGGCGCCGGGGACGGCGCCTGGACGGCGGCCGCCATCTGCGCGGTCGTCGCCGTCATCGCCGCCGTCGACCTGATCGTCATCGCCCGGCGCACCCGGACGTGATCAGTAGCGGGTCAGGCGGGCGCGGGCGGCCTCCACCGCGGGCGGGACCGGATGCCGGGCGCGGGCGAGCGCGGGCAGCGCGCGGGCCGCGTCCGCGAGACCGGCCCGGCCGTCGCGGCTGCCCAGCGCGGACGCGGCGGCGCGGGCGACCGCCGGGAGCGGACGGCGCAGCCACGCGGTCAGCAGCCGGTTGCGGGCCTCGCGGCGGCGGCGCGCGGCCGGGTCGCGGCCCGTCGTGGACGGGTGGTGGTGGACGACGAGTTCGGGCACGTAGGCCAGGCCCCACCCGGCGGCGGCCAGGTCGAGGGCGAGCAGTTCCTCCTCGCCGCCGAAGTGCAGGACGTCGGAGAAGCCGCCCGCGCGGAGGAACGCCTCGCGCCGCACGATGACGGAGCAGGCGAGGAACCCGAGGATGGCCGGCCCGGGCAGGCCGTCCGGCCGGCCGAGAGGCGAGCGGGCCATCTGCCCGGACACCGGCTCCAGCCGCCCCTCGTCGCCGACGAGCACGCGGGCGGCGAGCAGCGCCGTCCGCGGATGGGCGTCGAGGATCCCGGCGGCGCGGTCCAGCGCGCCGGGCGCCCACCAGGAGTCGTCGTCGGCGAACGCCACATAGCGGGTCGAGGCGTGCTCGGCCGCGACGGTGCGGGCGGCGGCGCCGAGGTTGCGCGGCAGCCGCAGCACCGTCGCGCCGGCGTCCTCGGCGACGGCCGCGGTGGCGTCGGCGGAGGCGTTGTCGGCCACGATCACCGGGGCGTCGTGGTGCGCGAGGCTGCGGCGCAGTTCCGGGGCACGGTCACGGGTCGCGACGAGAATGGTCACATCGGGCATCGGCCGCTCTCCTAGCTCACGTACCGGCGCGCGGTGGACTTCCGCTGGGACGCCTCCAGGCGCCGGAGCCGCTCCTCGACGTCCGCCGGCAGCGTCCGGCGTTCGCGCGCGACCCAGGCCAGCCCGGCGGCGGCCTCGGCGAGCGCGCCCGCCGTGACGCGGTCGCGCGGCAGCGTGCGCAGCAGCCCGGCGGTGCGCCGCACCGCGGCGGGCAGCGGGCGGCGCAGCCAGGTGAACCACAGCGTGTTGCGGATGCCGTGGCGGCGCCGCACGTGCGGGTCGCGCAGCGGGGACGGCTCGTGGTGCACGACGACGTCGTCGGCGAAGCACAGCTGCCAGCCGAGCGCCATCAGGTCGGCGCCGAGCAGTTCCTCCTCGCCGCCGAGCCACAGCCGCGGGGAGAATCCGCCGGCCTCGCGGAACGCGTCCGTCCTGACCATGGACGCCCCGGCAAGGAACGAGCCGAGCGCGGGGCCCGGCAGCCACGGCGGGCCGGGCACGGGCGAGTGCCGCAGCTCGGGCACGATCGGGTCCTCGCGGCCGCCGGGCTCCACCAGGATCCGCCCGGTGACGACCGCGAGCCGCGGATGGGCGTCGAGCAGGCCCGCGGCGCGGGACGGCGCGTCCGGTTCCCACCAGGTGTCGTCGTCGCAGAACGCGATGTACGGAGTGCGGACGTGGTCGGCCGCGACGTTGCGGGCGACCGCGCCGAGGTTGCGCGGGGAACGGATCAGCCGGAATTCCGGGAATTGTTCCTCGACGGCGCCGGCGGTGCCGTCCCGTGAGGCGTTGTCCACCACGATGACCGGGGGCCGGTCCGCGATTTCCCGCGTGCGCGCGAGCGTCGCGAGCAGCGAGTGCCGCCGGTCCCTGGTGATGACGACGACGGTGTAACGCATGAACCGCCCGTACCCGCAGCCTTCGCCTCTATGTGCACGTCATTGCGCCTACGTCACACTTCGCCCACCAGCGACTTTTGTGACTTCAGCGTTTAGAGCCACAGTTATCGGCAATACCGAATCACCTATAGGGGATTTGCTCCCGGCGGGACCGCCAAGTGCCGATGGCTACGACGACGTCATCGGCACATCACCGAACGCTGCGCCGAAACGGGGCTCTACATGCGCGTGCTCGGAATCAATGCGATCTTTCACGACCCGGCCGCCGCGCTGGTGTCGGACGGCGCCGTCGTCGCGGCGGCGGAGGAGGAACGCTTCAGCCGCCGCAAGCACGGCAAGCGGCCGGTGCCGTTCTCCGGCTGGGAACCGCCGGAGAAGGCGGCCCGGTGGTGCCTGGACGAGGCCGGGCTGGAGCCCGGCGACCTCGACGCCGTCGCCTACTCCTACGATCCGGGCCTCGTCGAGCCCGGCCTCGACGGGCACGACGTCCAGTGGGAGCGGCTGCGCACCCTCTACGCGCAGCGGGCCCCGAACTTCCTGTCGACCGCGCTGCCGGGGCTCGACCCCGGGATCGTCCGGTACGTCCCGCACCATGTGGCGCACGCCGCGTCCGCCGCGCTCGCCGCACCCGCACCCGGCGACGGCGACGTCCTGGTCCTGGACGGCCGCGGCGAGTCGCACTCGCACCTGGCCGGGACGTACGAGGGCGGCGTCCTGACCACGCTGCACGCCCAGCGCCTCCCGCACTCGCTCGGGCTGATGTACGAGGACCTCACCGAGCACCTCGGCTTCCTGCGCTCCAGCGACGAGTACAAGGTCATGGCGCTGGCGTCCTATGGCGAGGCCCGCTTCCTCGGCGAACTGCGCGAGCACGTCCACGCGACCGGGGACGGCGGCTTCGCCGCCGCGGGCGTCGACTGGGGCGCGCTGGCCAAGGCCCGCCCGCCCGGCGGCGAGTGGACCCGCGACCACGCCGACCTCGCCGCGAGCGTCCAGGCCCGGCTGGAGGAGGTGCTGCTGGACCTGGCGGCCTGGCTGCACGGCCGCACCGGCTCCCGCCGGCTGATGCTCGCCGGCGGCGTCGCCCTCAACTGCGTCGCCAACTCCCGGCTCGCCGAGGCCGGGCCGTACGACGACATCTGGATCCAGCCCGCCGCGGGCGACGCCGGGACGGCCCTCGGCGCCGCGCTGCACCTGGCGCAGGCCGGGGGCGACCCGCTGACGCCCATGCCCGGCGCGGACCTCGGACGGCGGTGGGACGACCGCGAGATCGCCGAGCGTCTCGACACCGCCGGGATCCCGTACGAGCGGCCCGACGACCTGGCCGCCACGGTGGCAGGCGCCCTCGCCCGCAACGAGATCGTGGCGTGGTTCCAGGGCCGCTCCGAGTTCGGCCCGCGCGCGCTCGGGCACCGCTCCCTACTCGCCCATCCGGGTCATGAGGGCAATGTGGAGCGGCTCAACGACGTCAAGGGCCGCGAGCAGTTCCGCCCGATCGCGCCGATGGTCGCGCTCGACCACGCGCCGGAGATCTTCGACGGGCCGCTGCCGAGCCCGTACATGCTGTTCGTCCACCGGGTGCGCCCCGGCTGGCGGGACCGGATCCCCGCGGTCGTCCATGTGGACGGCACCGCCCGGATCCAGACCGTCGCCGCGGAGGACGAGCCGCTCGTGGCCCGCCTCCTGGAGGAGTTCCGCCGCCGGACCGGCCTGCCCGTCGTCATCAACACCAGCCTGAACACCGCCGGGCGCCCCATGGTCGACGACCCGCGCGACGCGCTGGAGTGCTTCGGCTCCGCCCCGGTGGACCTGCTGGCCATCGGGCCGTACGTGGTCCGCCGCCGGGAGGTGCACGCCCGATGAGCCACCCCCTGGTCGGCCATACCGTGACCGGCCATACCGTCGTCATCCCGACGATCGGCCGGGAGAGCCTGCGCGTGACGCTGGACGCGCTCCTCGCGGGCCTCGGCTCCGGGCGCGGGCACGCGCCGCACGAGATCATCGTCGTGGACGACCGCCCCGCGCCGGGCGCGCCGCTCCCCCTCCCGCCGGGCGCGCCGCCGGCCGCCGGACCGGACATCCGGGTGATCCGCTCCGGGGGACGCGGGCCCGCCGCCGCCCGGAACGCGGGCTGGCGCGCCGCCGCGACCGAGTGGGTCGCCTTCCTGGACGACGACGTCGTGCCCGATCCCGGATGGGCCGCCGGGCTGGCCGCCGACCTCGCGGACCTGACACCGGAGGCCGGCGGCTCACAGGGCCGGGTCACGGTCCCGCCGCCGGACGGCCGCCGCCCCACCGACTGGGAGCGCAACACCGCGGCGCTCGCGGACGCCGAATGGATCACCGCCGACATGGCCTACCGCCGCGCCGTCCTCGCCGAGCTCGGCGGCTTCGACGAGCGGTTCCGCCGCGCCTACCGTGAGGACGCCGACCTGGCGCTGCGGGCCATGGACGCCGGGCACGGCCTCGTCCTCGGCAGGCGGCAGGTGACGCACCCCGTCCGTCCCGCCGGCTTCTGGGCGTCGGTGCGGGCACAGGCGGGCAACGCCGACGACGTCCTCATGTGGCGGGTGCACGGCGGCTCGTGGCGGACCCGCGCCGGCGAGGGCCGCGGGCTGCTCCGCCGCCACGCGCTCACCACCGCGGCCGGCGTCCTGGCGGCGGGCCTGCCCGCGGCCGTCCCCGGGCGGCGCGGCACGGCCGCCGGCCTGATCGCCGGAGGCGCCTGGGGCGCGCTGACCGCCTGGTTCGCCTACGAGCGGATCCGGCCGGGGCCGCCCGCACCGGCCGAAATAGCGAAGATGATCGCCACGAGCGCCGTCATCCCGCCCGCCGCGGTGTGGCACCGGGTGCGGGGACTGGTCGTCCACCGGGACGCGCGGCCGTGGGCCGGCCCCTGGGTCGTGCTGTTCGACCGCGACGACACCCTCATCCGGGACGTCCCCTACAACGGCGACCCGGCGCGGGTGAAGCCGATGCCGGGCGCCCGGCGCGCCCTGGACCGGCTGCGGCGGCACGGCGTCCGGATCGGGGTCGTGTCCAACCAGTCGGGCGTGGCGAAGGGCCGCATCACCGCCGGCGACGTCCGGCGCGTCAACGCGCGCGTCGAGCGGCTCCTCGGACGCGTCGACGTGTGGGAGTTCTGCCCGCACGACGGCGGCGACGGCTGCGCATGCCGCAAACCCCGCCCCGGGATGATCGAGCGCGCGGCGCGGCGGCTCGGGGCGCCGCCGTCCGACTGCGCCGTCATCGGCGACATCGGCGGCGACGTCGAGGCCGCCGCCGCGGCCGGCGCGCGGGGGATCCTCGTCCCGACCGGGCGCACCCGGGCCGACGAGATCACGCGGGCGGCGGAGACGGCGCCGACGCTGCGGGCGGCCGTCGAACTGGTCCTCGGCGGAAGGCGGCGCCGATGAGGGTCCTCGTCTCCCGCCAGGACAACATCGGCGACGTGCTGCTCGCCGGGCCCGCCGTGCGGGCGGTCGCCGAGCACGCCGACGAGGTGGTGCTGCTGTGCGGCCCGCGCGGGCGCGCCGCCGCCGACATGCTGCCCGGCGTCGACCGCGTCATCGAATGGCGCGCCCCCTGGATCGACCCGGACCACGTGCCCGTCGAGCGGTCCGGGATCGACGCGCTCACGCGCCGGCTCAAGGGCTTCGACCGGGCCCTGATCCTGACGTCGTTCCACCAGTCGCCGCTGCCGCTCGCGCTGCTGCTGCGCCTGGCCGGGACGCCCTGGATCGGCGGCATCAGCGAGGACTACCCCGGTTCGCTGCTCGACCTGCGGCACCGGCCCGGCGAGGACATGCCCGAGCCGCTGCGGATGCTCGCCCTCGCGGAGGACGCGGGGTTCCCGGCGCCGGCCGACACCCGGCTCCGGGTCCGCGGGCCGCTGCCCGCCACCGACCACCTCACCGGAGGCCCCGGGTACGTCGTGGTGCATCCGGGGACGTCGGTCCCCGCACGCGCCTGGCCCCCCGGGCACTGCGCCGAGGCCGTCCGGCTGCTGGACGCGGCGGGCCACCGCGTCGTCGTCACCGGGCACGGGGACGAGAAGGAGCTGACCGCGTCCGTCGCCGGGGAGGACGGCCTCGACCTCGGCGGCCGCACGACGCTGCCGGAACTGGCGTCCGTGCTGGAAGGGGCATGCGCCGTCGTCGCCGGAAACACCGGCCCCGCGCACCTGGCGGCGGCCGTCGGCACACCGGTCGTGTCGCTGTTCGCGCCGACCGTGCCGGCGGCCCGGTGGGCGCCGTTCGGCGTCCCGATGGCGCTGCTGGGCGACCAGGGGGCGCCGTGCAAGGACAGCCGCGCCCGCGAATGCCCCGTCGGCGGGCACCCCTGCCTGGCGTCGGTCAGCGCCGACGAGGTCGCCGCGGCAGTGGAGATCGTGAGGTCCGAGGAGGAGGTGCCCGCCCGGTGAGAGTCCTGATGTGGCACGTGCACGGATCGTGGGCGACGTCGTTCGTCCACGGCCCGCAGACCACCCTCGTCCCCGTCCTTCCCGGCCGGGGGCCGGACGGGAAGGGGCGGCCCGACACGTTCCACTGGCCGGACCGCGCGGCCGAGGTCGCGGCGGAGCGGCTGCGCGACGAGGACGTGGACGTCGTCGTCCTGCAGCGCCCCCACGAGCTGCGGCTCGCCGAGGAATGGCTCGGGCGCCGCCCCGGCCGCGATATCCCCGCCGTCTACGTCGAGCACGACACGCCCCGCCGCACGCCGTCCGACGCCGGCCTCCCCGAAGAGGTCGTCCCCGACAGCCGCCACTTCCTGCACGACCGCTCCGACATCCCGGTCGTGCACGTCACCCACTTCAACCGGCTGTTCTGGAACTGCGGCCGCGCCCCCGCCACCGTCATCGAGCACGGCGTCGTCGACCCCGGGTACCGGTACTCCGCCGACATGCCGCGCGCCGGCGTGGTCATCAACGACCCGCTGCGCCGCGGGCGCGTCGCCGGCACCGATCTGCTCCCCGAACTGGCGGCGGCCGTCCCCCTCGACCTGTTCGGCATGAACGTCACCGGCGTCCCCGGCCGGCTCGGCATCGCCCCCGAATCCCTCTGGACCTTCGAGGACCTGCCGCAGGCGAGGATGCACGGGGAACTCGCCCGCCGCCGCGTCTACGTCCACCCCTACCGGTGGACCTCGCTGGGCCTCGCACTGATCGAGGCCATGATGCTCGGCCTGCCGGTGGTGGCGCTCGCCACCACCGAGGCGGTCGAGGCGGTGCCGCCGGAGGCCGGGGTGCTGTCCACCCGCGTGGCCGCGCTGGCCGGCGCCGCGCGGTCCCTGGCCGCGGACCCGCCGCGTGCGCGCCAGATGGGCAAGGAGGCGCGGGCCTACGCCGTCGAACGCTACGGCCTGCCGCGGTTCCTGCGCGACTGGCGGCGAACTCTCCAGGAGGTAACGCGATGAAGATAGCCATGATCTCCGAGCACGCCAGCCCCCTGGCCGCCAGGTGCGGCCCCGCGGAGAAGGGACTGGGCGGGGCCGACGGCGGCGGGCAGAACGTGTTCGTCGCGGAACTGGCCGCCGAACTCGGCCGGCAGGGCCACTACGTCACCGTCTACACGCGGCGGGACGCCCCCGCCCTGCCCGACCGGGTGCGGTTCGCGCCCGGCGTGACCGTCGAGCACGTCCCGGCGGGACCGGCCGAGCGGATCGCCAAGGACGATCTGCTGCCCTGGATGCACGACTTCGGGCGCCACCTCGAGCGGCGCTGGGCCGCCGACCCGCCCGACGTCGCGCACGCCCACTTCTGGATGAGCGGCCTCGCGGCGATCCAGGCCGCGCAGCCGCGCGGGTCGCGGCGCGTGCCGGTGGTGCAGACCTTCCACGCGCTCGGCACCGTGAAACGCCGCCACCAGGGCGACAAGGACACCAGCCCGGCCTCCCGGGTGCGGCTGGAACGCGCCATCGGGCGCGCCGCCGACACCGTGATCGCCACCTGCTCCGACGAGACCGCCGAGCTGACCGCGATGGGCGTCCCCGGCGACCGCGTCCGGGTCGTCCCGTGCGGGGTCGACCTGAGCCTGTTCGCCCCCGGCGGCGGCCCGCCCGCCGGCCCTCACCGGCTCGTGGTGCTGTCCCGGCTCGTCGAACGCAAGGGCGTCGACACCGCCATCAGGGCGCTCGCGCACCTGCCCGGCGCCGAGCTGGCCGTCGCCGGCGGGCCGCCGCGCGGCGACCTCGGCGGCGACGCCGAGGTGCGCAGGCTGCGGAGGGCGGCACGGGACGCGGGCGTCGCCGGCCGCGTCGAGTTCCTCGGCCGGCTCGGCCGCGACGAGGTGCCCCCGCTGCTGCGGTCGGCGAGCCTCGTGCTCACCCTGCCCTGGTACGAGCCGTTCGGCATGGTGCCGCTGGAGGCGATGGCGTGCGGCGTGCCCGTGGTGGCGAGCGCCGTCGGCGGGCACCTCGACACGGTCGTGGACGGCGTCACCGGGACGCTCGTCCGGCCGCGCGACCCGGAGGCCGCCGCCGCGGCGGTCCGGGCGCTGCTGGACGACCCCGCGAAGCGCGCCGCGATGGGGATCGCGGGCAGCGGCCGGGCACGCGACCGCTACTCGTGGGCCCGCGTCGCCGCCGACACCGCCGGCGTCTACCAGCGCGCGGCCGCCCTGAGCGAGGTGGCGGCATGACGGCCGGCACCACCGGGGCCGCCTCCCGGACCAGGACGGCGACGGCGCAGGACCGGCGGCTGGAGGCGCTCGCCGAGGCCGCGCTGCGGTTCCGCGAGCACGTCCCCACGATCGGGACGTGGGGCCGCCGCCTGGCCGGCGTGCTGCGCGGCGGCGGGCGGCTGCTGGCGTGCGGCAACGGGGGAAGCGCCGCCGAGGCGCAGCACCTGACCGCCGAGCTCGTCGGCCGGTTCGAGGACGAGCGGCGCCCGCTGTCGGCGATCCCGCTGCACTGCGACACCTCGTCGGTGACCGCGATCGGCAACGACTACGGGCCGGCCGACATGTTCGCGCGGCAGGTGCAGGCGCACGGCCGGCCCGGCGACGTGCTGATGTGCCTGTCGACCAGCGGCCGCAGCCCCAACGTGGTCGCGGCGGCGCACCGGGCCCGGCATCTCGGCATCACCGCGTGGGCGATCACCGGCCCCGGGCCGAACGCCCTCGCCGGCGCGTGCGACGACGCGATCACCGTCGAGGCCGCCGCCACCTCGACCGTCCAGGAGATCCACCTCGCCGCGATCCACCTGCTGTGCGGGGTGATCGACGATGTCCTGGGGGTGAGACCATGACCGCCCCGCTGGTGGTCGTCGGCGACGTCCTGCTCGACATCGACATCGTCGGCAGCAGCAGCCGGCTCTGCCCGGACGCGCCCGTCCCCGTCGTCGAGCAGGCCGAGGAGCTGCCCCGGCCCGGCGGCGCGGGCCTGGCGGCGCTGCTGGCGGCCGCCGCCGGACGCGACGTGGTGCTGGTCACCGCGCTCGCCGACGACGAACCCGGCAGGCGGCTGCGCGCGATGCTGGAGAAGCACGTGGAGGTCGCCGCGTTCCATCTGCACGGCGGCACCCCCTGCAAGCTGCGCATCCGGTCCGGCGGGCAGTCGGTGGCGCGGCTCGACGCCGGGGAGGGGCAGGCCCTCGACGGGCCCGTCGGCCCGCGCGTCGCCGACGCGATCGCCGGGGCGGGCGCCGTGCTGGTCGCCGACTACGGGCGCGGCGTCACCCGGCACCGCGCCGTCCGGTCCCTGCTCGGCGGGCTGCCCGCGGGCGTCCCCGTCGTGTGGGACCCGCATCCGCGCGGCGAGCCGCCCGTCCCCGGCGTCCGGCTGCTCACCCCGAACGCACAGGAGGCCGCCCGGCTCGCCGCCGCCGACGGCGCCGAGATCACCGGGTCCGGGCTGTCGGCCGCCGGGCGGTGCGGCCGCCACCTCGGCCGCGCCTGGGGCATCGAGGGCGTCGCGGTCACCCTCGGCGCGGAGGGCGCGCTGCTCTGCGACGGGTCGGAGGCGCCGTTCCTCGCGCCGGCGCGGCCCGCCCGGGGCGACTCGTGCGGCGCGGGCGACAGCTTCGCCGCCGGCGCCGCGGGCGTCCTCGCCGACGGCGGGACCCTCACCGGCGCCGTCACCGAAGGCGTCCGCCACGCGTCGGAGTTCGTCCGCGCGGGCGCCGCCGCGGCCCTCGCGACGCAGCTCGCCGAGACCGGCACGGCCCGGCTCGTCCCCGAGCGCGGCGAGGACGCCTGGGACGTCGTCGAGCGGACGCGGCGGGCGGGCGGGACGGTCGTGGCGACCGGCGGCTGCTTCGACCTCCTCCACGCGGGCCACGTCAGCATGCTGCAGCAGGCGCGGCGGCTCGGCGACTGCCTGATCGTCTGCGTCAACTCCGACGCGTCCGTGCGGCGCCGCAAGGGGCCGACGCGTCCCGTCACGCCCGCCGCCGACCGCGTCCGGGTGCTGGAGGCGCTCAGCGACGTCGACGCCGCGGTGGTGTTCGACGACGACACCCCGGCCCCGCTGCTGGAACGGCTCCGCCCGGACGTCTGGGTGAAGGGCGCCGACTACGCCGGGACCACGCTGCCCGAGGCCGAGACGGTCCGGGCCCACGACGGCGAGGTGGTCCTGCTGCCCCTCCTTGAGGGGCGCTCCACCACCCGCCTGCTGTCGACCACGAAGGGAAACGCATCATGAACGTCCTCATCACCGGAGGCGCCTCGGGACTCGGCGCGGCCGTCGCGCGGAAGGTCGCCGACGACGGGGGACGCCCCCTCGTCCTCGACCGGCATCCGCCGAAGGACGATTTCCAGCACATGCAGGCCGATCTCGCCGACCGCAGATGCGCCGAGCGCGCCGTGCACGGCCTGGCCCGCGCCGCCGGCGGGCTGAACGCCGTCGTCACCGCCGCCGGCATCGACGCCTGCGGGACGCTGTGCGAGGTTCCCGCCGAGGACTGGGAGCGGGTCGTCCAGGTGAACCTGCTGGGCACCGCCGCCGTCGTCCGCGCCGCACTCCCCTACCTGGAGAACGAGCCCCATGGACGCGTCGTGACCGTCGCGTCCACGCTCGGGTTCCGGGCGGTGAGCGACGCCACCGCGTACTGCGCGTCGAAGTTCGGCGTCGTCGGTTTCACCCGGGCGCTCGCCGCCGAGATGGCCGGGCGGGTCGCCGTCACCATGGTCGTGCCCGGCGGCATGGACACCGCGTTCTTCGACGACCGCTCCGAGCAGTACAGGCCGGGCCCGGACGCCAAGCTGAACCGGCCCGAGGACGTGGCGGCGACCGTCGCGTTCGCGCTCTCCCAGCCCGCCGGGTGCGAGGTGCGGGAACTCGTCGTCTGCCCCTCGCAGGAACCGTCGTGGCCGTGACGGTGCGACCGGCGGCCCAGCGGATCCTGGTGCTGCGCGCCCTCGGCCTCGGGGACCTGCTGACCGGCGTCCCGGCGCTGCGGGCCCTGCGGCGCGGGGCGCCCGGCGCGCGGATCGCGCTCGCCGCCCCGGCGCCGCTCGGCTTCCTCGCCCGCGCCACGGGCGCGGTCGACGACGTCCTTCCCTCGGAGGGCCTTGCCCCGCTGCCGCCCGCGGGCCCGGTGGACGTGGCGGTCAACCTGCACGGCCGCGGCCCGCAGAGCCACCAGCTCCTCACCGGAACGCGTCCGGGCCGCCTCCTCGCGTTCGCCTGCGCCGGGGCGGGCCACGCCGCCGGTCCGGACTGGGACCCGGGCGAGCACGAGGTGGCGCGCTGGTGCCGGTTCGTGTCGGCGTACGGGTTCGACGCCGACCCCGCCGACCTGGACCTGGACCCGCCCGCGGTCCCGTCGCCGGCGCCGGGCGCCGCCGTCGTCCATCCGGGCGCGGCGTTCCCGGCGCGCCGCTGGCCCGCCGACCGGTTCGCGGCCGTCGCGGCGGCGCTGCGGGACGGCGGCGAACGCGTCGTCGTCACCGGCGGCCCCGCGGAGACGGCGATCGCGCGCCGCGTCGCCGAACTCGCCGGGCTGGACGAGCGGGCCGACCTGTCCGGCCGCACCCGCCTCCCGGAACTGGCCGCGCTCATCGCGGGCGCGCGGCTGGTGGTGTGCGGGGACACCGGCGTCGCGCATCTCGCGACGGCGTTCCGGACCCCGTCGGTCCTGCTGTTCGGCCCGACGCCGCCCGGCCGGTGGGGGCCGCCCGACCGCGCCGAGCACCGGGTCCTGTGGGCCGGGCGGCACGGCGACCCGCACGGCCGCGAACCGCATCCCGGCCTGCTGGAGATCTCCGCCGGGCAGGCGGTCGAGGCCGCCGGCCGGGTGCTCACCCGCAACCGCTGAAGGGGGACATGATGAGACATCCACGCGCCGTCGTCACCGGAGGATCCGGATTCCTCGGCTCGCACCTGTGCGAGGCGCTGCTGGCCCGGGGGATCTCGGTGGTGTGCCTGGACAACCTGCTGACCGGCACGTCCCGCAACATCGCGCACCTGACCGGGCGGCGCGACTTCCGGTTCCTGAGACGCGACCTCACCGAGCCGGTCAGCGTCCCCGGCGACGTCGGCTACGTCTTCCACCTGGCCTCGGCGGCGTCCCCGGCCGACTATCTGCGGCTGCCGATCCAGACCCTGGAGGTCGGCAGCCAGGGCACCCGCAACGCGCTCGAGCTCGCCGAGGCCAAGGACGCGCGCTTCGTGCTCGCCTCCACGTCCGAGGTGTACGGCGACCCGCTCGTGCATCCGCAGCCCGAGTCGTACTGGGGCAACGTGAACCCGGTCGGGCCGCGCAGCGTGTACGACGAGGCCAAGCGGTTCGGCGAGGCGCTGACGTCGGCGTTCCGGCACTCCCGCGGCCTCGGCACCGCGATCGTGCGGATCTTCAACACCTACGGGCCGCGGATGCGGCCCGACGACGGCCGGGCCATCCCGACGTTCCTGCGGCAGGCGCTCACCGGCGAGGACCTCACGGTGACGGGGGACGGCTCCCAGACCCGCTCGATCTGCCACGTGGACGACACCGTTCGGGGCATCATCGCCCTCGCCCTCTCCGGCCATCCGGGGCCGGTCAACATCGGCAGCCCGTACGAGGTGTCCATGGCCCGCCTCGCGGAGCTGATCATCGACCTGACCGGGTCCCCGTCCCGGATCCGCTTCGTCGACCGGCCGGTCGACGACCCGCACGTCCGGCGGCCCGACACCGCGCTCGCCGAGGAGGCGCTCGGCTGGCGTCCCCGGATCTCCGTCGAGGACGGCCTGCGCACCACGATCGAGTGGTTCGCCCGGGAGCTCATGGTCGCCCGCCCCGCCTGACCGGACCCGGCCGGGTCTGCGCGGCCGGGACGAGGGCACCTCGCGGCCGCGCACGCCCCGGCGGCGCACGCGTCCACGCCCAGGCCGCGCACGCCCCGGCCCAGGCCGCGCCACACCCCGGGGACCGGGGCGCCCGTTCAGCCGTTCGTTCAGCCGTTGTGGCCTGCCGCCACCAGGTTTCTGAGGTCGGCGGGGAGGCTGTGGCGCACCTTGTCCGTGACCGCGCCCTGGGTGGCCTCGTCGGTCACCTCCAGCACGACCCGCGCCAGGTACGCGGACCGTGGCTCGTCGGCCCCGGACCTGACCGCGATCCGCTCGATGAAGTCGTGCCGGTCGAACCGCTCGCCGCTGCCCGCGCCGCCGTAGATCTCCGTCCGGCGCAGATGCTCGCCGATCTCGTGCGGCAGCTGCGCCGCGAGGTTGTCGGCGAGCCCCTCCGGGATCCGTTCGCCGAGCGTCTCCAGGACGGCGCGTGTCGCCCGTTCCGCCTCACCGTGACCGGAGAGGCGGGCGCGGGCCTGGACCTGTCCGATGAACTCCTCGTGCCGCATGACGGACGCTCCTTCCTACGTCTGAAATGCAGAAATGCCCGAAATGGACGGTCCTTAACGTGCGCCGAGCACGTCCATCAGCTCGCCGATCACGGCTCCGCCGGCGGGCAGGGCGCAGGCGCGCCCGGTCCCTTCGGGCGACAGGCACCACTCCCACCACCCGTCCAGCTCCCGCGGGTCCAGCAGCGGCCCATCCCGCTCCGGATCCTCCCGCCCCCGCCCCGCCCGCTCCGGGACGGTGACGACGGCCGGCCACGACCACGCCCGTGCCTGCGCGGTCACCTTCGCGCCGCCGCCCACCGGGTCCACGGCCAGCGCGGGAACCCCGTTCTTCAGGGCCAGGACGAGGCCGTGCAGCCGGGTCGTGACGACCAGGTCGAGCCTGCGCAGTGCCGACTCCAGCTCCGCCGCCGTCGTGCACAGGCGCCAGTCGCGCGGATCGAGGCGCGTGTCGAGGGGCAGCCGGGCGCATTCGCGGGCGGCGAGCCACTCCGTGAGCTCCCGCTCGATCCGGTCGTGCCGCCGCCGCGTCCCGTACTCGGCCTGCCCCGGCGCCAGCACGACCCCGGCGACGGGCACCGGCGGGGTCGCCGGCAGCGCCGCCAGGTCGCGCCGCGGCGCCGCCGAGGGCGTGTCGCGCGCGAGGACGGCGTCGAACCCGGTGACCGCCGGGTCGTCCGGATCGATGACCGACACCCCGACGGCGACGCGGGTACAGCTTTCGTACCGGCGGTGCAGTTCCTCGATCTGCCTGCCGTGCAGCGGCCCGCAGGCGAACACGAGGTGGGTGTAGCGGCCCGGGTCGGCCCGGCCGAGGTCCAGCCCGCCCGGCCGGAAGACCGGGCTCCACGCGAGGTCGCACGGGACCCCGCGGCCGGCCAGCGCCCCCCGCACCGCCTCCATCGCCAGCACATCGCCCGCCGTGGCCTCGCCGTGCAGGAAACTCGGCCATCCGGTCACCAGGACACGCATCCGCCGGCCGCCTTCCGCGATCTCGATCCTCGCCCGGCGCCTTTCCGGGACGGGAAGGCACTGCCCGTGCCGTGACACTTGAGACACTTACCGGTTTACCGAAACGACCGGATGGGCAGAGTCAGTTCGCGGCCCACTCGCGAGCTCGGAGCCAGGTGCTCGGATCTGCGAGCCTGGGCCGCACCAGCGTTCAGGCGGCCTTCCCCCGCCCGCTACCCCCCTGCGGCGCCGTCAACCGCCGGCGAACCGGGCGGCCGCCATGCCGCAGTAGGCCGCGCCGAGCCCCGCGGCGACACTGCCGGCGGCGTTGAGCAGCGCCTGGAGGCGCGCTCCGCCCTCGGCCAGCCGGACGGTCTCGTAGCCGAACGTGGAATACGTGCTCAGGGCGCCGCAGAAGCCCGTCCCCGCGAAGGCCGTCACACCGCCGCCGACGGGGACGGCCGCCAGGAAGCCCAGGAGGAACGACCCCGCGACGTTGACGGTCAGCGTCCCCCAGGGGAACACCGAATCGTGCCGGGCCTGCACGGCGCGGTCGGCCAGGTAGCGCAGCGGCGCGCCGAGCGCGGCGCCCAGCGCGACCAGCAGAACGGTCACGCGCCGCCCTCCCCGGCACGGCGCCTGGTCAGCGACCGGGCGGCCAGCACCCCGGTGAGGACGGCGGCGAGCGCGGCGGCCGGCGTCGCCGCGAGGTACACGAGCGCCACCCGCGGTTCCCCGCCGTCAACGGTCCGCTGGAAATCGACGGCGAAGGTCGAGAACGTGGTGAAGCCTCCGAGCACCCCGGCCCCGAGGAACGGCCGCACCAGCGGGTTCACCCGCCACGTCTCGGTGATGAGCACCATCAGCACCCCGATCACCAGGCAGCCGGAGACGTTGATCCAGAAGACGACCCAGGGGAACTCCCCCGGCCCGTACGGGAACGCGCCACTCAGCCCGTACCGCGCCAGCGCCCCGGTGACGCCGCCCGCCGAGACGGCACCGAGCGTCGCCCACGGCGCACGCCGCAGCTCGTCGCGCTGCTCCGCCACATGAAGATCGACATCGGGATCGACGGCACCATCGCGCACCCGCGAGAGTCTACCGGCGCCCCCGTCAGGGTTCGGGGCGGTCGACCCGGCCGCGCCAGCCACCGGTCTGGACGCCCCGGGCCTCGATGAAGGTCTTGAAACGCTGCAGGTCGCCCTTGACCCGGCGGCCGAGGGCGCCGAGCCTGTCACCGGCCCTCTCGGCGAGGCCCTCCGGGTCGATCTCCATCTGGGCGGTGACGCGCGTGGTGGTCTCGTCCAGCCGGTGGAAGGTCACCACCCCGGCGTGCGTCGGCCCCTCCAGGGACTTCCAGGCCACGCGCTCGTCGGGCAGCTGCTCGGTGATCCTCGCGTCGAACTCGCGGGTGACGCCGGCGATTCGCGTCCTCCAGCGGACGGTGGTGTCGTCGAGCTGGCGGATCTCCTCGACACCGTCCATGAACTGCGGGAACGTCTCGAACTGCGTCCACTGGTCATAGGCGGTGCGGATCGGGACGGTGACGTTGACCGACTCGGTGATCGTGCTCACGGCTCCCCCTCAGTGCGTCACCGGGGCGGTACCCGGGGGAGCGTCCTTTATCCGGGGGACGGGTCGGCGGCGCGGCGCCCGGCAGGCCCGATCCCCCACGCGGGCGGGCATTTCAGTGTGATCAGCCGATTGCCGGGTACTGGGCGGGGACCGAGCGATCGCCCCCTGCCTTTGCCGGCCTCTTCGGAAGGGAGACGACCCGCATGACGTCGGCGCAGTCCACCACCACCCGGTTCAACGACGGACAAGCCGAGACCCTGCTGGCGGAGATGAACCGGCTCCCGGAGGACGATCCCCGGCGAGAACGGCTCCGGGCGCGCATCGTCGACATGCACGCCGCCCTCGTCCGCGGCGTGGCCCGCCGGTACGCCAACCGCGGGGAACCCATCGACGACCTCCAGCAGGTCGCCTACCTGGGGCTGGTCAAGGCCATCAACCGGTTCGACCCCGGCATCGGCGACCGGTTCGTCACCTACGCCTACCCGGTGGTGACCGGGGAGGTGAAGCGGCACTTCCGCGACAAGACGTGGGGAATCCGGGTGTCGCGCCGCATCCAGGAGCTGCGTCCGGTCCTGCAGCGCACCATGCAGGAGTACACCCGCGAGCACGGCCGCTCCCCCACCACGGCGGAGGTCTCCGCGCTCATGGGCATCACCGAGGAGGAGACCGTCGAGGTCATCATCGCCTGCGACGCCTACCGCCCGCTGTCCCTGGAGGCGCCCGCCGACGGCTCGCCGAGCGGCGACAGCGGCACGGTCGGCGAGTACCTCGGGGCGGACGACCCGGCGCTCGACAGCTTCATCGACGGCCACGCGCTCGGCCCGCTGATCGACGAACTGCCCGAACGCGAGCGGACGATCCTGCTGCTGCGGTTCTTCGGCAACAAGACGCAGACGCAGATCGCCGAGCAGATCGGCCTGTCCCAGATGCACGTCTCGCGGCTGCTCCGCGCCACCCTGGACCGGCTCCGCGCCGGGCTGCTGGCGGAACGGTGACGGGACGGCTCTCGACGGTCCCGGTCAGGGCCTGGGAAGGGCGCACGCACCGTCCAGTACGACGTCGTTGCCCTTGCCGAGGCAGCGGGCGAGCAGGTACGTCTGCTGCCCGTAGTTGATGCCGTGGCGGACGGTGATCTCGCCGTCCGGGCCGACCTCGCACGGGTTGTTGAGCGTGCAGCGCTCCCCGTCCTCGTTGCCGGTGTTGTTGACCCCGACGACGCGGCGCGTCCCCACGTCGATGATCGGGGAGCCGGACGTGCCGCCGATGGTGTCGCACTCGGGCGTGTACCGGATGGAGTTCTTCCAGGTCCAGCCCGCCTCGCGCAGCCGGTGGACGGTGTCGTCGATCTTGCAGCCGTAGATCTTCTTCCAATAGCCCGACACGACCCGGATCTCGGTGCCGTCGTGCGGCCTGGCCGGCGACAGGCGCAGCGCCGGGATGCCGTACCGCCGCTGGATGTCGGCGTAGGTGGCGCCGAGCCGGTAGACCGTCACGTCGGTGTCGGTCATCGTGGCGTACTCGACCTTGGTGGCCCGCAGGGAACCCAGTTCCTTCTTCCCCGTCCGGTCGAGGAGCGTGAACGTCCGCGACGACGCCTGGTCCACGATGACCTCGCCGGCCTCGGGCATGCCCGTCTCCAGGCAGTGGCCGTTCGTCAGGACCAGCGCCGCGTCGGTGTCGCGGGACCGCGGCCCGCGCACGAGGGACCCCGAGCAGTTGCTGAGCGCGACGATGCCGGTGAAGTCGACCTCCGCCCTGGGCTTGTGCGGGGCGGGCGCCGCCGGGCCGGCGGGCGCGGCCTGCGCCGCACCGGCGCCGGCGAGGGCGAGGGTCGCGGCGCCGGTGACGGCGGCGAGGGCTGCTGCGGCGAGGCGTCGTCCTGTCATGGGGATCCTCTCGGGCGGGGCCGGTGGCGGGGCACCGGCCGGTGACGGCGCTGTCCGGCCGGATGCTAGATCATCTTCGCCCGCGAAAGAAGGGGGCCCGCCGCCTGGTTTCCCTCAGTCCACGTCCACCCAGCCGTAGGTGCGTTCGACGGCCTTCTTCCAGCCGGCGTAGCCGGTTCGGCGTTGTTCGTCGGTCCAGGTGGGGTTCCAGCGGCGGTCTTCGTTCCAGTTCTGGCGGAGTTCGTCGGTGGTGTTCCAGAAGCCGGTGGCCAGGCCGGCGGCGT